>JALVPF010000304.1:7185-13577 GCA_027031935.1 Myxococcales bacterium
TCCAGCCCCTGTTTGCCGACCTGTCACCGGCACGGGTCTTGTCCATTCCTGTTGGCACATCCGGGTCATCCAAAATCACAAGCGCCAGAAGATACCTGGCAAATGGGAAAGAGGGCGTAGTTGTCAATGCCTTGTTGATGAATTTTTCGGCTCCATGTATGTCCCCCGCGTCCCAAAACAGCAGGGCCGCAAGGATGGCCGAGATGGAATCGTTGGGCTTGCCTTCGAGCCTTTCGGCAAGGATTTGTCGGGGAAATCTTGGTTTACTGGCCACCGCTTGCGCTTTTCCCGGCGAATATCCAGGAGTATCCTGGGGCCATGTCCACCACTTGATCTGCCTTGCAGAGCCTCTGGAATCTGTAAGTTCCACCCCAATGGTCTCATCCTGCTTCCATGATGCCACCTTCAGCAATAAGCGATGCCACCCTTTGGTCGCCTTGAATGCTCGCAGATCCTCGCTGGGCATATAGTGGAGTTGGGAGTCGTGGGTGGCAATCTTGATGTCATCCACGAACAATATCCATGGGGATTTGCTTCTGATTAGAATCAACAGATCGGACGCTTTATCCAGGGAAAAAAAAGATTCCGCATATAATACTCCAGCACCACCTGGAACCGCGGTGGAGATGGATAACTTGGTGGTCCACGATGGCCAGGAGAAAACTCCCTCAGGAAGTCGAATCGAACCCAGTACTTTTTTTTCCGGCTCCATGGGAACATTCATGCTGGCCAGCGGGTGCTTTCCAAAAGGGGCTGCCAAGGTCCAGACAGGAACCAGGCCCATGGCTGACTCCATGACCTTGACCTGCCTCCAGTCCCCTTGACGACTCGCTGCGTCCATGAGGATTTTCCTTAGTGTTCTCGTGATGAACACCGAACAAGCCGGGGCGCTTGGAGAGGACGTGATTGAATGTAGAATTTTTTTGATCCTCTCCGCTACCAGGTCGTGTCCACCTTTGACCTGGAACAAGGCCTCGGCAAGTTGTCGGGATGCCACTAGCGCAGCATGGGTGAATGGGTCTGCTTCCATGGTATTCAGAAACTCGCTTACGGCTTTGCGAAATTCCGCTCTTAGAAGCAGTATGAATCCTTTTCCCAACATGGAAATTTGTCTTGACCTGGACTGATCGGGCCCATGGGATACAGTATGGGATGCTTTGCTCAAGTCTTCAAATGCGCTTTCCCAACTCTTGCTCAATATGAACCCCGCCCATCCTCTGAGAGCAAGTTCCCGGGAAGTGGCTGCAGGTTGGGAAAGAATTTTTCTCAGGTTGTCCGCTCGCAGGTCTTCGCCCATGGAGTGAGCACATCCATACACGCCGGCGAAAAGACACACTCCCGTCACGCAGATGAACACCTTGCCAATAAAACCTGATGTGAAGCTACGATGATTAGATGGAGCCATGGTTGCCGCTCCTGAATTGCAGGTGGACGGAAAACATCTGGTCTACCTTGCCGAGGAATTTTCTGAAATCACCATATTCCGATGCGTTGACAATATCTGTCGTAAGCTCGAACTCGGCCGAGGTGGTAATGCTGCTTTCCTCTCTGTGAAATTCTATGTTTGCCTGGCCGAACTTGCTCTTTACCTTTTGGGGCTCCGGGATGTCCATTTGGTAGAAATCTTTTGGCGGATGGATGGTGACTTTCCATTTGACTGTCCATGCAGGGCCGAGTTCCAAGTCGTATTGTCTGCGTTGCAAAGACGCCAGCATGCGTTGGTATCCGGTCGTCTTGCCGAGGGCCGGTAAATCCAGCAAGCCATCCCTGTTTTGACCCAGGCAAGGAATGCTCATCTTTGACGAGATCCGTATGGGGACAGATGGGTATTGTAAGTCCTCGATGGTAAGCTCTTTGACTTCCACCCCTGGAAAAATCTCTTCCATGATGCCTGCCAGCGCCTGGCGTTTGGACGAGCCACTTAGCAATCTGAGTCTGACCTCAGGGGCGAGAACTCCGGAAAAAGAAAGTTTTGCCTCCAGATCGGCGCGTTGTCCGGCTTTAGGGTAAATGTCGAAATCGAGGTGAGTCCAGTTTCTTTTCGAGCCGCTGGTGGGGGTTATTCTGAGACCTCCTCCTTCAGGGCTTATCACCAGTGCCTGTGTCCCCTGGTCCTGTGGAGGAAGATCATCGATATCGTTCAGGGCAGCAGTTCCATCCAGCCACATTTGATAGTCGGGCACGTAGCATATGGCATGGTTGAAAACAGCCAAAGAGGCTGGACCGTTGGTCCCATCGAATTTTCCAAGCCTGCGCATGCGAATGAGAGCCAAGTTGGCCCGAATCCCAATGGATTCCAGCATGCTGACCAGCAAAGCGGATTTGTCTTTGCAGTCGCCAAACTTCCGTTTGATTACCTGGTTTGAAGGATAAGGAATATATGAGTGGATGCCGAATTCGAGACCCACATATCGGGTATTGTCGGCCACGTATCTGTATATGGCCCGAATCTTTTCTATGGGCTCCTCCATCCCTTGAGTCAATTCCTTGGCCAGGTACTCGGATTGAGGACATGGCTTGAGGTGGTCTGCTACTAGGGCGCCAAACCACCTGGAAAGTCTGGACCAACTTTTCATGGTTGAGATGTGAAGATAAATGTGGGTTTGGGTAAAGCCCGGCATACCTGGTTCGGACGATACGGCCGGAATATCTTTGGCTTTCCATATCTTTGTCACAGAACCGTCCGGGTTTTCTTTTTGGGAATAAATTACGTTTCCACCTGGCTTGTTGCTTGTAATGCTTCGGCCCTTGGGGATCAGAATCACATACAGACCTTCGTCCAGAGACTCGGAATATTGTAATTGCACCAGGTCTCCAAAGTAGTCACCCAACAATGCCGAGTCACCCGAGTCTTCGAGAATGGTGCTTACCTCGATGAGATCCCCGGGCCTGAGATCTGGAAAGGTGATCTCACGTGCGTGAATATCGTAATAGAGGTTGTACCAGGGCTCGGAAAGAGATGTATCATCCAGCAATATGCTCCTGTCGCTGGTGCCGTCCGCGTGCCAAAGACGTGTATTGACTACCCGGACCTCCTGTCTGCCAGGGGAGTATTCGATGCGGAATGTTCTGAACTGATCCACCCCGCGAGAATCGTATACCCGGACAATTTGCTGATGAAACCTGGAGGCCATGCCATTTGGGTGCAGCTTTGTGACCCGGATGTCCCTCAACCTGCGAGCCCCGCTCCGTTTTGGACTCTTTAGCGCTTCGGTAACCAGAGACTGGCCATCAATGCTCCATGGCGCATAGAATGCAGGACCACTCGGATGCAAAGCCTGCATTCGGTTTGCCAGTGCCCTGTCCTGCGGTGTCAGGGAGAGAGCTTTTCCAAACTGCGCCAGGGCCTCATCGTTTGAGCCGAAATCAAGGAGTATCTCTCCCTTTGTTGTGTAGACGCTTGGCAAATCGGGGTTGAGCTCCTTGGCGTAGTCCACCGCTGCAAGCGCCTCGGTGGTTTTTCCGTTGGCTTCGAGCAGGCGGCTTAGTTGCAAGATCCATGATATTCGCAGTGGATCAGATGCCAGCAGGGCATGGCTGTATGACAAGGCTCCTTTTAGATCGCCTCTCTCTATGGCCAACTCATACAGAGCCCTTTGTCCAAGCTCGTTGTGGGCATCGAGGGAGACGAGCTGCTCAAATGCTTTCCTGGCCTTCTCTGAGAGATTCATCCTCCTGTAGGCAGCGCCAGCAGACATGCACACTTCTGGTATATCGGACCTGGCTTTGAAAATACGGTCCATTTGCGCTTCAGACTGTGCATAAAGACCAAGATCGAGCAGGATCTCCGCCCTCCCTGTCAAGGCCAGGGGGTAATTCGGGGCCATCCTTACAGCTTTGTTGTATGCATCCAGGGCCAGGAGAGACTCTCCTCTAGCCTGGTGATAAAGACCCAGTCTCGTCAAGGGCATTGGATCGTCGTCGGCCAGTTTAGTACAAAGCTGCAACTGATCTTTTGTCTCCTGCTCATCGCTTGAAATTCGGGCCAACCAGATCCGCCAAATGAGTTCATCCCCTTTGTCTTTGTCAGGGAGAAGTTGCAAGGCCTTGGTAAGAAGATCCACGGGTTTTTGGTCAAGCCGCGGTGTAGATGACATCTCCCAAAAGGCAAGACTTGCCTCTGCCAGAGCCCTCGGATTCTCGGGTTCTTTTTCCATGGCTGCGCGGAACCATTCGCTCAATGTCTGGACCTTTTTGACTTTGGATGGAGCTTCTGGCAAAGGATACTTCAATGCCCTGTCTACAAGCGATTGCTCTGTAATCACCTGTGCTCCTGGAACTGCTTTTCCCTTTGGGGATGTTATCCCTAGCCAAAATCCCATCACACCGTTGTCCTGAACCACCTTGACCAATATTCGATTAGCCCCGGCCGGAAGCCACATGGATACAGAATGTTGATCTGCTCTCAAGTCGTGAGGACCTTTGTCCGATATAACCAGTGTGTTGTTTATCCACACCTTGCAGGCATCGTCACAACCGGCATGTAGCACGATCATTGCTGGATGTTTCAGTTCCAATATAGACAGGGCATAGGCAACGGACGAGTTGGATGGATTGAAAAGGGGGTGAAGCAGAACGCGACCATCTGGTTCTGTAGCAGCAAGAGGTCTCCAGCTTATTTCCTTGCTCTTGGTCTTGTAACTATCATGCAGGTCGAGATTGTCTTCAGGTCCGAAGGGCTTGGAAAATCCGTCACGTATATCATCAGGAAAAGGTCCTACAATCCACCATCTATTTATCCAACCCAGCTTTCTTCTGGTTTTTTCTGCTGCCTTCTCCTTGCCCATGGCGGAGAACCTTTCCGCCAGCATTCTTGAGGCCAGGCGACGTAGTGCCAGAGGTGCTCTGGTATTGGAAGACAGCTTTTTGAGTAGCTCAAGAAGTGTATTGCGATGGGGAGTGTCTAAAGATGATATCAGGTGTTCAATGTTCCATAGTGCGATTGCTGCCCGCATGTCCTTGGGGTGTTCAGATAGAAATTTTCTCCAATGGTCAAACTGAGAAAATTCATTTGTGGCAAGCTGACGTGGTTTTGCTGATAGAGGGACGAGAAGAAGTGCCAAGACCATAGTGAAAATGGTCATGATGCCTCCCTGATTCGAGTTCTTGGTTTTGGATGTCAGACGTGTGATCGTTGTTCCCTGCCTCGCAAAAAAACAATGGACCAGCTTTGTGCCTCGTCTGTGTCTCATCTCCTGCTGGAACAGACTACCAGACAAAGTCGGGAGGTTCGATTACCATCAGCTTGCCAACCAATTGGCGTTCCGATGCGCTGTGGCCGAAGAAAACAATGTCATGCTGTCCGTCTTCGCGCTCGTCCACCTGCATTTCTATACCCAGTCCGAGTGCCTTGCGCTGTGCAACATCCAGACCCATCTGTCCATCTTGTAAAAGCTGCAGTATCTCGTAGGCGAACATGCCTTTCATGTAGTCCAGGTCAGTACTCAGCAACAAGGCCTTCTGGTCAAGCAAGGATGCTGCGACATAGGTAAAACTCCCGACAGAGTTGGAGATGGCCCATATGTTCAGCTCAGGGATGTAGGTTGAGCCAGAACCATCGAAGTCGGTTCTCAATGCCTTGGCCAACATGGCCAGTTGTCTTTTGTGCTCTTTTGAATGTACCCTGATGTTGGTATAGCGTTTATAGTTGTTTGCGAGATTGATAAAGAGGTCCACTGCCTTTCCCATACCGTGATTTTCAAGAAGCTGCGTTGCGCTTTTCAGATCCATCTCCACCACTGTCTGTGCACTGACAGGGAGGGGAAGAAGCGTTAAAAAAAATAATATCATCAAGCGCATGGTGTGTTTTGCAACCTCGCTCTGTGTTCCCCTGACATATCATAAGGGTAAAATCAAATCAATTCATGGGAGACTATGGGGGACTACCCTGATTTCCCACCTCGCTTGCGATCTCTGTGGCTATGCTGCAGAATCTTTTTCGGTAAGGTGATGCCTTGACGGAGAAGTCAGGGACGGAGGTTCAGCTTTGCTTGGTCCAAGCACTTTTTTGTTCCCTTCGCTCCTGTAGTCTCAAATCTTGCGATCTTGCTTCGTCGGTCAGGCCGGATCTAGCCAACCACCCTTGTTCAAGCCGGATTTTTCTTTTTGGTCCGTTTGGATCTGGAGTTTCTTCTCAAAGGTCTGCGGAAAATCTTCGAATTGAACACTCATCAGCCCATCATGCGCCACCAGGCAGGCACAGCTCTGCCTTGCACGCTCATCTTGTGCTCTTTTTTACTTTGTTTCTTCTCTCTTTTGCCTTCTTCAGCCAGGCACGGCTTCTTCCGGCGGGTCCTTGCCCCCTGCCTTCTTGTTCTTGAGCACCTTGGCCAGCTTCTTCCTCATCTCCTCCATCCAGAGTTCTCCCCCAATGAAAAACCCCTGGCTCATTT
>JALVPF010000305.1 GCA_027031935.1 Myxococcales bacterium
GCTTACAAGGGCGAGCCCCATGAACAATTTTGAAAGCGTGTTTTTCCTCATTGAAACCTTTTCCTTGGGACTCAAATTGCGCAGGGGAAGTTTTCAGAGTCGTTCCATCCGCAGCGTTTGGGACAACAGCCCAAGTCCTGGTCTCCATCAACACCACCACTGCCTCCATGCTGACCATCGCAACAATATTCCCCAAGCTGACAGGCTTTTGATCCATCCTGAAAATAGGAACAGACGCATGTACCTCCGGCAAAACACGAGGTGGCAGGGGAGGACTGGGGACAATCTGCATCGGTACTGCATTGGCAAACGGATTGGATACAGGAGCCTGCCGTACATGATGCGTCGCAAACCCCACAGTTTTGGGAATCGCTGGATGCATCCATACAGACATGATGACAGCAAATGTACCCATTCGAACAGCCGATGGAGTCTCCAGAAGCTGGGTCCACTTCACATCCGCATACATGATAATACGGATCGCTCTGGTCCGGAGAGATGCATCGGGTACCCAACTGGGACTGGCTACAGTCCACATCGCAGTCACCGCAGGAATCATCTTGAGTCAGCCAGGTCTCACAACCGTTGGATTTGTCCGAATCGCAGTCAGCAAAATCATGGCTGCAACTTGAGGTATACGAACACTGGAATACATCCTGGGTCTGTTCGCATGTCTTTTGCGAGCTTGGAACATGAACCACAAGGGTATTGCAGTCATTATCACAAGAGCCACAGGAATCAACGCGGTCAGCAGGCCTTTCGCATCCATTTGAACGAATTCCATCACAGTCAAGCCATCCTTCATCGCAATCGCCCGAGTAATCACATGTACCGGCTGAGCATGTCTTGGATGATGATGAAGAATGGGAGACAGCAAGCGCACAATCATGAAAGCACGAACCACAGTTTTCAACGGATTCTGATACGTCAACGCATTGACCGCCGCAGCACCTCTGGGGCTTTTCGCAAAGCGGCCCGTCTCCGCATGCACAGATTCCATCGACACAGGAGTTTGCCAACTCTGAATCACAGGCTTCGCATTGTGCTCCGCAGTGATTGCGATCAGAAGATAGATGCTCACCGCTTACACATTGGCCCATCTCACCATCGGTACAGGTTCGAGACCCCTGGGCGCATTTGGAATCAGCAGGAGCGTAGCAAAGTTCAGTGTCGCCATCTCTGCATTGGTCAAAAGAAATCGTAAATACATGTTCCACTGTCAGGCCCTCTCCGAAGCCTGAGTCGGTAACGGCCAAGCTTATCTCGGCATCTGAAACAGGTTCTGATGCAGAACCGCTGAGAGTTCCATCCCGTTGAATGGATAGGAAGGACAGGGACTGATCGGCTGATGAGATAGACCAGGAGTATGGGGTAAGTCCCCCTTCTGCCTCTACCTTGTATTCGTATGCAAAACCAACACGTCCATCGGGAAGTTCAGTGGTGGTGATTTTCAAGGGATCCGCCTGGACACATTTCGCCTCGGAGTCGCATCTTTTGCCCTCAGCGCATGGATTTTGAAGCGGATCGCAGGGCTGAACGGATGCATCCAAACCGGCATCTGCACCAGTGCCTGATTCTCCGCAGGCAAAATGAAAAAAGGACACGGCCATGAAGGCTATGGGAAAGAGTATTTTCATCAGCTTCGGCTCCCGAAATCAGAATGTGATAAGCGTTGAAACTCCTATACCAGAAGCTGACGGCATCAGATGAAAGTGCGGTGAATGCACATCGGAGTCGTCAGAAGACTGTCCTGAGGAAAGCACATCTACCAAGGCGATTACCCCGGAGGCCAGGATACCGGCACCTCCGAGACCAAACATGATGTAGGACTGAAAATATCTTGAATCGGCCTTATCCTGTTCAGAATCAGCCTCTGATGAATGTGAACTCCTTAGCTTGTCCGCATTCTCCTGATATATGCCAGCACTATAATATAAGCCCCCTGCAACTGCGGTGGCAATCACACCTACTCCAGCCGCCGTCCAGAACGGCCAGTCGGAATAGAAAGGCCTCGTTTTGGCCACCAGGAATGGTACCTCGGGCAGGACCGCCATGACTTTGGTCTCTTCTCCCATTGGAACCAGAACGGTTTTGGAAAAAGGTTGGCGACCAGGCTTTTTCAACTCCAGGAGGTGTTCGCCAGCGACGATGCCAGAGAGGGGACTTTTTAATGGAGTTCTGGCAATGGGCTTTCCATCAAGAAAGACCTCCGCATCAGATACCGGACATACGATAATTACCGAGCCCTTGTAACGCCGAGGTTCAAACATGGCTATGGCCAGTTCCTGCATTTTTTCTCTCGAAGGAACGCCCATGCTCTGTACCGAAGCCCGCAGCTTGACATGTTTGTTTTTCACATCCACAAGATACAAAGTGGTGGTGGTTCTGTGAGACACCAGCGAAACCGAACCGGCTATGACGTACTTCATGCCTGCCAATTCTCCGAGGCCTGACAGGCATCCTGCCCCTTTCCCGCACCGAAGGAATTTTTCGTTTCCCTCCACCAGGAGCAGAGAATCCATCACCATGCCATCCATCAAGACCTGGGAATGGAGTTGGTTGAAGAAGGATCTGAGCTTGCTCTCTATCCTGGATGTCAGTTCTGGTGTCGCCCCGTCCGAAGGAGTAAAATGCCACATGAGGTAGGTTTTTGATGAATTGTTTCCCTGTATATCCGCTTTTTGCCGTTTTTCGTCCGAGAATGCATTTGCCCCATTCAGTATAAATATTACAAGCACAAGGGATGGAATGACCCGGCCCATCATTGTAGTTGCCTCCTTTGATGAGTCTGGATTATCCCATGTGGAATTGCACTGTCAACGTTTGATTGGGAAGACAAGGGGGTCTTGCGGTAAATCATACGATATTGATAAACTTGATACCCTCTGATATAGAGATTGAAGTTATGTATCATCTGTTCACCGTAGTTAAAAAGCACGAGGAGAGCCAGGATGACAATGGATTCCAACGAGGTTATCGTTTCAAAGGATGTTCTTGTTGAGGAGATGCAACTCATCCTCAACTATCTTCAGGAACAAACAAGGTCGGGAAAGCGGATCAGGTTGAGCGATGCCAGGAGTCGCTTGACAGGTGTCTTGACTCTGGATTTTGCAGACTACTTCAAGTTCCTGAAACGCTATAACTACGTAGTGATAAATCGATCGGATCATGGTCTTGCAGTAACCGACGAGGGCAAGGCGGTCACTGCCAACACTCCTGCTGAGGAATTCTTTTCCGAACTCAAACAGCATTTTGGAGGTCAGGTGGAAGACACCCAGGAGCTAATCGAAATGCATGATGACTCTTTTACATCTCTCAGAGAGGAGCCTGAGAATGAGCCTGAACAGCAAAAACCGCTTCAGGTTCATAGTACCTCCAGTCATTCTTCCTCCAGAGGTGTCAAATTCGATTCTAAATACACACGCTACGAGAGTATCGGCTCTGGAGGTATCGGTACGGTCTACAGGGGAAGATTGAATTCCCTCTCGGTGGACGTTGCCATAAAGGAGATCAAAGAGTTGTTTTCCTATTTCAACTTTCTCCAGCGTTCAGAGGTGATTAGAAACCTTCGCTCTGCTGTGGGACGTATGGCCCTGCTTCAACACCCGCTCATCGTCAAGGTCCTGGACCAGAATACGGATGTTGCCCATCCATATTTTGTCACGGAGTACCTGCCTGGCGGGAATTTCCGGGATCTCATGGAATCCAAGACCCTGGATTTGGAAAAGAGTCTCATCCTGTTTTCGCAGATCTGTTATGCCTTGAAGGCTGCTCATGAAAACGACGTGGTCCATGGAAGTCTGAAGCCCGAGAATATCCTTCTGGATTCCTTGGGCAATGTCCGCGTGACGGATTTTGGAATTACCACTCTTCTACATTCCGAATCCGCCCAAGGTGTGCCCAGGGTAGTCACTGGTTCCATAGGATATCTTCCCCCGGAACAAATGGCGGATTCCACCTCTGTTTCTGTTGCATCCGACATATACTCTCTGGGCATCATGCTATACGAAATTCTTACCGGCTACATGCCTGCGCGTCGCTCTCCGCTGCCTTCCGAATCAAGGTCGGATGTACCAAAGGCCATAGACGAGCTGTTCGATCGAATGACACGTGACAATCCAGAAGATCGCTATCCAGACATGGATGCGCTGTTGGATGATTTTTACTCCGCCTTGAAGGATGACCAGTATCTCAACAAGGGAAGAATGGTGCTGTTCGCCGGGCAAGAGGAAAAAGAAGCTGAGACAAAGGAAAAGGACGATAATAAAAAGGAAGAAAAGAAAACCTCTAAAAAATAACCCTTGGGAAAACTTAGAATTATCATGTCTAGAAGCAATGGATCCTCAAGCACTTACCTCTTGAGCCTGATGGCAATGGGCCTCTCGTGTTTGACGGGGTGCTGCCATGAGAATCTGAAATCCACACCAGGACCACAAAAGGTGCTGGAAGATTATACCTCCAGCCTGGAGTCCGGCAATACCAAAAAGGCGCTGGAGTTCTTGTCCAAAGACCTGGACAGGAATCCGACAGAGGAGGAACTCAGGGACTTTGTAAAAAATGCTGGGCCGTCACTGGATAAAATTCTACATGAGATCGCCTCCAGAAAGGGCGTGCGCATGCTCTGGACCATGGTTCTGCCTGATGGTCTCGAGCTTGTCCTGGTGCATGAAAAAAATGGCTGGAAAATCCTTTCTGGCCCCATTGTTCCAGCCTGGCCCTTGACCGCAGAACAGGCGCTTGTGCAGTTTGCAAACGCCATTCAAAGAGGTGACTGTGCAGCGATAAAAGACTTTGCACCACCGGAAATACGTGCAAGGTATTCTTCAGGTAAAATCGAGAAGGCTTGTGTTCAGTTCCTGGAGTCACTCAAAATAACGGCTAAAGTCATAAAGGAAAACTTGAAAAACATAGTATACCTTACGGAAAATAAAGCACAATTGCCATATGGTAAAAACAGCAAGGTGATTCTGGAGAAAAAAGGAGGAAGGTGGTTCATCGAGGACTTGTAGCTTGATGTGTTCCCTTGTTTCCCCGAATCACGAAAGCACATATGGCAGAGAAAGAGATAGGAAATCAATGGAGGTCTGTAGTGACTGAGGAAAAAAAGAAACAGCCGGAAGACAGCGGCGAGAACAGGGACGCCGGAATACCTGGCGGCATACCGGAGATGGTCAAGAAGGCCATACTCTCGGGGCTTGGTGCGGTGTTTTTGACAGAAGAAGGAATCAGGTCCTATCTGTCCGATCTTAAACTCCCCAAGGAAGCCGTACAGTTTTTGATTAGCCAAGTAGCAAAGACCAAGGAAGAGGCCTTGAGAGTCATCACAGAGGAGATAAGATCTTTTCTGGACAATACACAGCTTGATGATGTCCTGAGACGGGTGTTGACCAATATCTCACTGGAGATCAGCACAAAAGTTCGATTCGTGGATGAATCCGGTGGAATGGTTCCAAAGGCAAGTGCAAAATTGAGAGTCAAAAAGGAAGGAAAAGCGCGCTCGAAAAAGGAATAAAAAGCCAGCGGCGAGTCATGATGAAAATCCTAATCATAGTCCCATTCCTTGTCTTTTCTCTTGTTTTTCATAATTGCAAGGACGCTTACAGCCAGGGTGATTGCGCACCGGGCTACCTGGATGTAAAAGGCAAATGCACCTTAGCCGTTGGGCAGGAGTGTGATTCCAACGGAGATTGCATCTCCAATGTCTGTGTTTCGGAGCCTGACGCTTCTGCTGGATTTTGCACCATCTCTTGCCACGTTCATGATGATTGCCCAAGCGGTTTCTTTTGTGCGTACTGGGACGACTCCCGATGCCTTCCAGGACAACGACCACCGCCATGCTCATCCGATGATGAGTGTGGACCGTGTCAGACATGTAACAATGGCATGTGTCTTCAAGAGGACGGCTGTCTCCTGTGCCAGGACGACACTGCTTGTGGTCCATGCCAAAGGTGTGATTATGGCGAGTGCATAGATGTGGCTGGATGTGTCATTTGCACCGATGACACTCAATGCGATACCTGCGAATTTTGCTCGGAATCAAAAAAATGCCAGCGAATTTCCGGTTGCATATTGTGCAGTGTCCAAAACGACTGTCCTGGCTGCACCAGCTGTGAGAGAGGGGCATGTATGCCAATTGAGGGTTGTGGTACTGATCCTTGTTTCAATGATCTCGACTGCCCGCAAAAAACCAGGTGTCTCGTCGACAGGACATCCGGTGCGAATGTCTGTCTGCCTGCCGAACTGGAGATGGGAGGAGATTGCACGAGAGGCGGTCCGCAGCAGTGCATTTCGGGAATTTGCTTGATGGACGATGCAACTGGATGGTGTTCTGTTGCCTGCGAAGAAGATGATCAATGTCCGGTGGGGTTCGAGTGTCTACCTGATGATGATTGCCTGTGGGCATGCAGGCATGCTTCCACTCCACCTCCGTCCAATGCCTGCGAGTCCGATCGAGACTGCATTGACGGCAGGGTCTGCACCCCGGTGTGGAACCAGGTTTCTGAAATTTGGGAGACCAGGTGTATAGCCAGCCTGCCTTGTTCTTTGCCGGCAGGAGCTTCGTGTGTTGACACCCAACAGAGATGTTTTTCGGGCTTGTGTTCCAGCGATGGGTACTGTACATCCGTATGCTCGGCTGATTACCAGTGCCCTGAATCATTCCTTTGTACGAGTCACGAACAGAATCTGTTGCCGAACCTGCCGGAGGCGACTTTCAGGGCTTGTGGGCCAATGGAGACAGCAAAATTCGGCATTGGGCAAATCTGCACGGGCGGGGACGAAGACTGCACGAGCGGAATGTGCCTGTCCGGGCAACAATATGGACCAACTCCCATGTGCAGTTTGGACTGTGTTCCGGGACAGGCCGGGTGTCCTGACGGCTTTGTGTGTTCCAATGTTTCCCAGGACATCTTTGCATGTCTTGCTGCCATTGCCGGCGGACAGTGTAGCCATGACCCGGACTGTGATGTGAATGAGATTTGCACACTGGATGATGTGGGCTTGAGCATATGCAGCACGCCGAATCCCGGTGGAAGCCCGCCTGGAGAAGCTTGCTGGACATCCGCGATGTGCAGTTCGGGAATTTGTCTCCCTGAAGGAGTATGTTCTTCACTGTGCAAAAGCGCACAGGACTGCTGGGATGGTGCATGGTGCAACACCAAGAGATGGTTCAGACCCGATGGGAGGAGTGTGTGGGAATCGCTATGCGTACCCGAACCCGGATCCATGTCACCATGCAGAAGAGATGCTGACTGTTTTGTTAGTGAAGTCTGTCGTCCCGGCTTGAACGAATTCCATGCTGGCCTTGCTGGCAGATGCTCAACGCCTGGGCCGGGAGGCGCGTTCTGGCAGGTTTGTGAAAACTCCAGACAGTGTGCGGACGGAGTCTGCTTGTCACTGGGGTTTTGTTCATCCCTTTGTGAACAGGATGAAGACTGTCCTGAAGGTTATTCGTGTGTCGATCAACAGGTCGAATTTATGGGAAATAGCTATGAGACAAGCGCATGCAGACCTTCCCCCGTTGGCCTGGGACAGCCGTGCCCATTTGGAGATGATGACTGCTCGAGCGGGATGTGTTTTTCTCCACCAAATGCGCCAGCGTACTGTACAGTGTCCTGCGTTTCAAATGATGACTGTGCACAGGTGCCGGACATGACTTGTGTGTCCGACGAAGCTGGTGTCACCTGCCGCTTTCCCTGAGTCCTGGAGCTTTTCTTTAAGCCGAAAATCGCGTTTGAGCATTGACAGAGATCAAAAGCATGCAAGACAACAGTGAAAAGAGATGGAAGGTCACAAGAGCAAGAAGATTGCTTGCTCTTGTTGCTCTTGGTGTGGCTGTTGCTCTGACCATAATACAGGTAACGAACATGATTAAACACGATGTGAACGTCAAGCTGATGCTGTCACAGGAGATCGTGCCCGGTATCAGCCGTGTGGAGATAGTGGCCTTGAGAGATGGTCAGTCGGCGCCTTCTTCCACCGTGACCATGGATTTTGATAAAAGCCATCCGGCAAAACTTCCCATCGGCCATCGATTCCAACTTGTCAACGGTAGCTACGAACTTCAGTTTAGAATCTTCAGTTCAGACGAGTCCTTTTTGAGAATCTCAAGGCAACTGGATGTCACGGGACAGACCTCGGTAAGCTATCGACTTCCTTGAATGAACATGATAAAGGGTTTAGTCTGTCTATGGTTGTAGGTTCAAATCTGGGGGGCATGGAGGAAATTCCATGCCAGAAAACAGAGTCTTGGATCCAGAGGAGATCGTCTTAGCAGGACGGGTCTTGTCCTATCTGGATGATATAGGCACAGAAGAAGCCATGCACAGCGGCCGCCATCTGAAGCGGGTGATCGATCAGCTGGTGAGACTGAGACAGGTGGTTACTTCGTATCCTTCCATCGTCGTACCTCACAAGGTTGCAGGGCAACCGAGAGATGTTTACACACTGACAGATGCCATCTGCTCTTCAAACCCATATTCCATAGAGGCATACATGCCCACAAGGGCAGTGGTGGGAAGATCATACCTGGTAGCAAAGTTCAATTTCTTCAGACTTCTTTCAAAGATCGTGAGATATCATCTGGATGAGGGAAAAGAAAAAGAGGGATTGATCAAAGAGCTTCACATGTTCACCCTGGAAGCTGTTTTTACGGTCATCGCCGAAGACATTCTCATATCCATAGCTTCTGATCATCGCCTGAACATCGACCTGCGAAGAAAGTCGACCTACCTTCTGGCCGACCTGTGGGAGCACAGGACCTCCCGTTCGGTCAAGGATTTTTTCCCTTTTCTGGAGTCCATCTGGAGTGCAAAGACCAGAATAAAGATCACTTATGGGACATTGTCCGGTACCACTGAAATACTTGCTTTGATGAGAGAGGGATGTGCTTCTGAGGTGATCGACTATTTCACCAGGGAACAGATCTCCGACAACGAGCGAAACGCTCTATTGGAACTTGTCTTCAACTCCACCTATGAAGAACTGGAGACCATGAGGAAGTGGATGAAGGTTCACGACCAGCATGTTCTGAGTCCAAGTGATGTGGCCATGATCTTCAATGTTCCCCTGTCCAGACTGCACCAGACCATCTCCACTCCAAAGGACATGTTTTTCACCTTCAGGGAAAGACAGGTGATGTCCTATCACAGGTCCATGCAGGACCTTCCTGGCCCAAAACGCACGGCCGAGGAATATCTCATGATCTACTTCCTCGATCAAAACAGGATCGAGCCTCCCGATGAACCCGAACCAAGGGGGGTATCCTGTCTCCTCAAACCCTGACTTTTCTGTTTCGGGCAAAAGGACGATTTACCGGATGAAAGGATACCACTGACCATTAAATACAGAAAAAAGCATGTTTCTGCTAAAATGGTAAAAAGCGATTGAAAACATCATTTGATCAGGGCAAGCGTTTATGTAAGCAGCATCTTTCACTGGAGAATGGTAGAATGAGAGCCTTGAGATATCCCTTTTTTCTTCTCCCGCTCGCACTAATGACACTGTCCTCGGCATGTGGCGATTCGGCATCAAATCCTGACTCTTCCGTCATAACATGTGCAAGTGATGAAGACTGTCCAACCGGGCGGTTTTGCCAGAACGGAATATGTGTCTTGGCCAGCCAGAAATGTGATGATGGTGGCACTTGTCCCGAGGGAATGGTCTGTGTTGATGACTACTGTTTACCTGAGTCCGATGGAGGACTAGATGGTGGAGATGGTTCGGATGGGGATGCTGACACAGATGGTGATTCGTCTCCCGAACCAGACATAGAAATAGTCGATCCACCTGTCAGCGAAGGAATTCATCAGCTGAATTTTGGCAATGTAACCATAGGTGTCACCGTCACAAAACAGGTAAAAATAAAAAATGACGGAGACGCTCAACTTCAGATACTTCAACTGAATCTGGAGATGGGTACTGAAGTGGAAGATTTTTCAATTCCAGCAGAGACTCTGGATTCCTTGCCCGTGAATGTTGCACCTGGAGAGCAAGTCTCTTTTGACGTTCAATATACAGCGAGCGATGGACTGACTGACCATGGTGTTTTGGACATCATCTCGAATGATCCTGATGAAGCTTTGGTCAAGATTCAGCTGCTGAGTGAATTCAAGGGCAATGCACGAGTTGTGGTATCACCGCTGGCTTTACCATTTGGAGATATTCCCGTTGGGCAGCTCAGCAACCCATTGTCTGTTACGGTGTCAAATCAGGGTACGGGTAACGCAGTATTGACCGTGGATGATATACGCTTGCAGATTCTTGGAAACCAGGACTATTCCTTGGAGATTACTGATGCAGATTCCAACCAGGTGACCTTTCCTCATTTGTTGAACAATGGAGACTTCCTGACTGCAAACATGGTGTTCTCGCCTCAAACACCCGGTCAACATTCAGACATGTTACTTGTTCTGACAGATGACGCTGTTGCCCCCAATGTTTCAGTGGAAGTAACAGGAAGAGGAGTCATGGGTGACATCGTGGTGGATCCAAGCCCCGTTGCCTTGGGAAGGGTGAGGGTGAACGAACATTCTGAGGCTTCGGTGAGCATTACCAACAGCGGTGGTGCTGCCTTGAATATCAGTGGGATCTCGCTTCAAGGCACAAGCGAAGAGTGGAGCATTTCATCAGAAGATGTGTCACTGCCCGATCTTCAATCCAACCCCTTTGAGCTTGCTTCAGGAGAGTCCATAAACATCTTGCTTGGCTTCGATCCCGTAGACCAGGGGGTGGAGCAGGGGACACTGCTGATCGACAACAGCACCGAAGAACCCCAGAGACAGGTACAACTTAGCGCTGAGGGTTACATCCCGGCGTCGGTGGTTACCACTCCTCCTGGCACGACCCCTGACGAGCCCATAGTGATTCAGTTCGGAAATGTTCAACTGGATTTTGGGCAGAGCATTTCAGAGAAGGTGACTCAAACGATTTATATACTCAACGTTGGCGGTGAACCTCTGAATATTGACAGTATCGAGCGCACCGGTACAGGCCTTGATTTTTCTTTCGAGCCTTCGTCTATCCCGCCAATCGACGTTGGTATTGAGGTGCCTCTGGATATTTCGTTCGAGCCCACCAATCTCGGTGTACAGACAGCCTCTATCAATGTAGATACATCCGATCCCGACATAGAAATCGATGGGGTCACGGGAAGATTCCGTATCGATATGCAAGCCAACGGAATCGATCCAAATATTTTCATCACTCCTCTTAGCAAGGATTTTGGTGATGTTTATGTAGATCGCTGGGTGGAACAGGAATTCAGTATACAAAACTCCGGTTTTGGCCCCTTGACCATTGAGTCCATTGATCTCAGTCCGGGGAGTTCTGCTTCTTATACCCTGCAAGAAATTCCTGCTCTTCCCCTGGTGATTGCAAATGCATCCATGCAGGTCTTGTTCAAGGTCAGGTATCAACCCACCAGCGATGGGCGGGATGATGGAGCATTGGAAATTGTCTCATCAGATATAGGCAACCCTGACGTTGTCGTCAGTCTGACCGGGGCCGGTGCGGGTTGTCCGACAAATCAGATAGATTGCGACGGGGACCCGCAAAATGGGTGTGAGACACCCTGTATTCCATCCGGTGCAGAAAGATGCAACTACATGGACGATGATTGCGACTGTGAAATTGATGAAGACTACGACCTGGACAACGATCCCAGCAATTGTGGATCCTGCGGGCATGAATGCAGTTACGACCATGCTCAGGCTGGGTGCATCGATGGTAGCTGTCACCTTCTGACATGTATCACGAACTGGGCTGACTGCAACAACTGGGACGGTGATGGATGCGAAATAAACAAAAGCGACGATTTGAGCAATTGTGGTGATTGCGGCAACCGCTGCTCGTTTGACAATGCGTCTGCCTTGTGTCTCGATGGCAATTGCATAATGGGTGACTGTGAAGGTACTTTCAGGGACTGCAATTTTTCCAACTCGGATGGCTGTGAGATTGACACAGGCTCAGACCCGGACAACTGTTCTGCATGTGGCCACAGATGCCTGTTTGAAAACGCGGTTGGGCGATGTCTTGGAAGCACTTGCGATCTCGATCATTGCATAGATGGTTATCAAAACTGCAATTTCATTGATGCTGATGGATGTGAGATAAACCTTCAAAACGATGTCAACAATTGCGGATGGTGTGGACACGTATGTCCCAACTCCGGAGGATTTCCCATTTGTGTAGATGGTGTATGTGGAATCTCGGGTTGCCAGACCGGGTTTGCAGATTGTGATTCAAATCCCGGAGATTGTGAGACCAGCATCACCAACGACCCGGATAATTGCGGCGCATGCAACCAGGTATGCTCCCTGGCCAACGCCACTGCCAAGTGTGTAGACCAGGTTTGTGAAGTAGACACATGTTCCGATGGTTGGGGCAATTGCAACAACCAGGACGCTGATGGATGTGAGACGGATGTGACATCCTCGACGGACAATTGCGCTTTTTGTGGAAATTCATGCTCTTTTGATAATGCACAAGCCTCATGTGTGAATTCTATGTGTGTGTTGGGAACATGCGATCCTGGCTACTATGACGTGGATTCAAACCCTACCAACGGGTGCGAATGCTCGGAAGACAATGTATCGAATCTTTGTGACGACTCTACGATATGGGACCTTGGTATCCTCAGTGACGGAGCCATAGTCAACATCACTGGAAACCTGATTCCCGATGATTTGGCAAGCAATCGCGATGAGGATTGGTATACCTTTACTGCTCCTGACAACAACGTGGAGGATGTCTCCAGTGGCAGGGATTTGTATCACGTGAACATCTCCTTCGATCCTGGAGGTGGAAATCCTGACAACATGTTCGGCTTTGACATTTACAGGAATGAAAACACCAGCGCAGGTTGCACTGAAAAGGGAGAACCTGTCTGCAGTTGGGCAGACGTGGAATACGACTATCACTCAGGTCAGGATCCGTGCTGGAATTCGACTGAAACACCAGGTCCCAACCTTTGCCGTAACGATACTTCCAGGTACTGGATAAGGGTTTACAGGACAGGGGCTCTTGTGAACTGTTCCAATTACATCATCAATATCTCCTTTACTCAGTAGCTAACGATCTCTTTTTATTGCCGAACTCCTTTGGCATGGTCCTTTTTTCATGTTTAAAAAAAGAGGTTTCGTTTCATCCTGAATAGATGGAAAATCGGACAGAAATCAATTGGGAGGAATTTCCAGGTGAGAGAACCAACGATCAATGCCAAGAGCAACCATGTGGAACTCGTGGTGGACGAAAAGATTTTCCCAAGGACCGTATCCCTTGCTGCAGTTTATCGCTTCATGGACCAGTGCTACATAAAACTGGAAAGAGCCGGAAGGGGAAAACTGAATATAAGCCTGAAGGGAAAGAAAAAACTCGGTACTGCAGGATTGATAAAACTTGCAGACGAACTTGAAAATGAACTACTGCAGCAGTTGATGAGGGACATGATCTCTGAGCAGACCTCCGGCTTGAGAGAGGTTCTTGTTGGCAGGGCACTGTTGTCTT
>JALVPF010000306.1 GCA_027031935.1 Myxococcales bacterium
TTCTCGATGTCATTGCACAGGTAATTGGTCAATCCGGGAGCTCCGCTGGTTGGCCAGGTTGTTCCGAAAACCGTGTAAACACCTGATCCGACAAAGTACTGGCCAATGGAAATAGCCTTTTCGCTCATCCACTCGGGTGCGGCACCTGCAGCAGGCAAATCGCTGATATCATCACCCAGGCCGCCCTCCTTGACCACCGCGGCGGCGGCCATGAGGATACGAGAATTATCCACGCATGAGCCCATATGCAACACGGGAGGAATACCCACAGCCTCACAAACCTCCGCCAGTCCATCTCCTGCGTACTTGCCTGCAGCCTCCGGCAGCATGAGTCCGAACTTGGCAACACTTAGTGCCGAACAACCGGTTTGCAAGACGATCACATCGTTTTTGATGAGTTCCTTGACCAATTCCACATGGACCTCGTCATGGGTCACCTTTGGATTGTTACAGCCTACCACGCCTGCGATTCCGCGAATCTTTCCATTGATGATATTATCGTTCAATGGCTTGTAAGAAGCCCTGAAGACACCACCCAGGAGATAGTTGATGGTCTCGTGGGAGAAGCCGGCGATGAGATCACTCTGCTCACCCTTGGGTATGCGAAGATTCTTTCCCCTGTTTTTGAAGTTTTCGATGGCCATGTCCACGATGGCCTTTGCCGACTCTATGGCATTGTGCTCTTCAAACTGAATATGAGTGGCACCGGGGAACTTGGCCCTGTAATTGGTTGTAATAATCTTGGTATGAAATGCGCCGGAAATATCAGGTAGTGACGGCATGATGCACTGCACGTCAACGGTCATGGCGTCCACCGCACCGGTAGCTATGGCCACTTCCTGGTTGAGGAAGTTTCCTGCTATGGGCATACCGTGGCGCATCAGGATCTCGTTTGCGGTACAACACATGCCGGCTAAGTTGATACCCTTGGCGCCAACTTTCTTGGCCTTGTCTATCATAGCCGGATCCTGTGCAACCACGGCGATCATTTCTGACAGCAGGGGTTCGTGACCATGCACGATGAGGTTAACCTGGTCTTCTTCCAAAACTCCCAGGTTGACCCTGGCCCTGAGGGGCGTAGGTGTCTCGAACATGATGTCCTGCAATTCGGTGGCCAACATGGACCCGCCCCAGCCATCACCCAGGGCAGCCCTAGTGCCCTGCTTGAGCAGATTGACAGGATCGTGATCCACGCCCATGTGGGTCCGGTGCATGATCTCGACTATCTCCCTGTCCACACCACGAGGCTCCAGTCCGTGCTCCTTCCAAAGAGCCTGGCGATTCAGGGGTGCCCGCTTTAGCATGGAAATGGGACCAAACTGGCTACCGAACATGTCAAAAGCGGCCTTGCCAACGTCTATACCTATATCCTCTATGGCCCTGTCACCAATTTCAATTCCCATGTCCATTGCCAGCTGCAACAATTTCTGCTCGTCCTTGATGCCATAACCTTCGGCCTCACCCTTGGCAGCAGCCAGGAATGTCTCTGCAACCGCACGACCATGGTCCGAGTGTGCAGCAGCCCCGGCAGCTATCATACGAACAAACTGCCTGGCTGCTATAGTGTCAGCCGTTGCGCCACAAACGCCCCTGGATGGTTCACCGCCAAAGGGATTGATATTGCAGGGTCCCATGGAGCAATGCCTGCAGCACAATCCGCTCAGGCCAAATCCGCACTGGGGCTTTTGCTCCTCCAGTCTATCCCACGAAGTGTCTATGGTGATCCCTTCATCTTCACAAGAACCCAATATCTTGTTAACCGAAGGATCGATGGAAACGATATTTTTCTTATCTGCCATTTGTAGCTCCTAACCTTCCCCCTGAGGATTCTACATATGCCCTTCGACAGCGACCTTGCTGCCATAATATTTTCGAAGGCAGTCCGAGCAGGTCTCAAGCACTTGCTGCCCAACATCAACCTTGTTGCGAACAAAGTCGAGATGTTTGCGAGTGGACACGGGTTTGCCACAAATCCTGCATGGAACCAACTCGAACTCCACATCTGCCCATCTCGGAATACGTCTGCTCATGCCTTCATCGATGACCTCGATGCAGTTGGTTGGACAAACATGCGCACAAGCACCACAGCCAATACACTCGCTGGATGCCTTGCCCAATGCCGGACCTGCCTTCTTGTATACACCCCTACCACTCATACCAATGGCGTTGGCGCCGATCACGTCTTCACAAACCCTCACGCACATTCCGCATAGAATACAATCATCCGCGGGCTCTCTTTTTTTGAAGGTTGTCTCGGACAGACCGAAATCCTTGGCCATATCCTTTATCACGGGCGCATCAGGAGTTCTGGCCAGAAGGAGATCCAGCAAGGTCTTTCTGACTTCCTTGATCTCGTCGGTGGCCGTCTTGACTACCAGTCCTTCCTCGACAGGATAGACGCATGAGGCCACGAGCTTCTTCCAGCCGGGATGTTTGGGATTGCCGATCTCGACCATGCACATCCTGCAAGCCCCTCTCGGTTCCAATGCCTCGTGATAACAGAGAGTAGGAATATCAACACCGTTGCGGCGAGCCACCTCCAAGAGGGTCTCTCCACTTTGCGCGGTGCATTCTTTTCCATCTATAGTCAGCTTCATAGCCTTACTCCACGGTAATGGCGTCCTGGTTGCACACAGACTCACAGGCACCACAGCGAGTACACTTGTCGGCATCGATATGATGCATCTTCTTCTTCTCGCCGGTTATGGCATTTACGGGACAGGCCTTGACACAGAGGGTACATCCGTTACACTTTTCATTCACGCTGTATGTTATCAGAGCCTTGCAAACACCACCCGGACACTTTTTATCCCTGATATGGGCCCAATATTCATCCTCGAAATGCTCGAGAGTGGAAAGCACAGGGTTAGGCGCTGTCTGGCCCAGAGCGCATAAACTGCCAACTTTCACCGTATGTGACAAGGTTCGCAAACGCTCGATATCGTCTTCATGGCCATTACCGTCACAAATGTTCTGAAGGATTTCATGCAACTGCACTAGGCCCTCACGACAGGGAACACATTTTCCGCACGACTCGTTGATCAGGAAATTCACAAAATATTTCGCCACATCAACCATGCAGTTGCGCTCGTCCATGACGATCATACCGCCGGAACCCATCATGGAGTTATTCTCTACCAGAGTGTCAAAATCCACCGGTAGATCAAGCTTGGACTCGGGCAGACAACCACCGGACGGGCCACCAGTCTGCACTGCCTTGAATTTCTTGCCCTTGAGGATACCGCCACCGATATCGTAAATGATCTCCCTCATGGTTGCCCCCATGGGGACCTCCACGAGACCCGTGTTGTTGACCTTACCCACCAGGCTAAAAGCTTTGGTACCCTTGGACCTGTCCGTGCCCATGGAGGCGAACCAGGAAGAACCCTTGTCCAGGATTGGCGGGATACACACCCAAGTCTCCACATTGTTCAATACCGAAGGTTTGTCATACAATCCACGCTCGGTGGAATGAATATACTTTGGCCTGGGCTCACCTACCCGTCCTTCCACCGATTGCATCAGAGCAGAGGATTCACCACAGACGAATGCGCCACCGCCTCTGACTATCTTGACGTCGAAAGACAGACCTGAACCCAGTATGTTGTCACCCAGCAGACCGTTGTTTCTGGCTACCTCGATGGCATTTTCCAATCGTTTTACCGCCAGGGGATATTCATGCCTGACATAAATAAAACCCTCGGAGGAACCCAGAGCAAATGCACCTATGGTCATGCCCTCTATGACCTTGAATGGATCGCCCTCCATGATTGACCGATCCATGAAGGCCCCGGGATCACCTTCATCACCGTTGCACAGGACATAGCAAGGGCCTCCATTTTCAGCCACGGCCCTGATAGCGGACTTCCATTTCCTTCCCGTTGGGAACCCACCACCGCCACGTCCACGCAAACCGGATTTTTCCACCTCTTCCACCACGGCCTCTGGAGACATCTCGAAGACAGCCTTGCTCAACGCCTCGTAACCGCCATGGGCCAGGTAGTCATCCAGACTCTCTGGATCTATGACACCGCAGGACTCGAGAGCTACACGATGCTGCTTGTTGTAAAAAGGGATATCCTCTCTACCCTTTAGGCGATTCTTTGTCTCGGGATCCTTGAACAGGAGCTTTTCGATGACCTCTCCCTTGACCAGGGTCTGTCCGATAATCTTCGGTACATCCCTGACCCTGACTCCACAATAAAGAATGTCTTCCGGGGTAATGTGGATGAGTGGTCCCACCTGGCAAAAACCATGGCAGCCGCTATGGGAGATGTAATCAGGCGAAGCCTTGGCATGCTCTCCATGGCAATCTTCCAGCTCAACCTCCAGATCGAGGCCAGCCTCTCTGCCCTGCTCCACGAGAGCATCGTAGATATCGAATGCTCCGCCAGCCACACAAGCGGTTCCTGCGCATACAATAATACGTCGCTGAACCTTCTTTCTGGCTTCCACCAGGGACTCGCGGCGCTTATTAAGTTGCTTTACCGAGTTGAACATTAGTCCTCGCCCTCCTCCTCGCGCACGATGAGTTTCTTGGCGAGGTGAGGTTTTACCGCTGGATGATACTTGTCATCGACCAATACCACTGGAGCCATTCCGCAGGTACCAACACAGTTGACTGTCTCTAAGG
>JALVPF010000307.1 GCA_027031935.1 Myxococcales bacterium
AGCTTTAAGGGATGACACGAGCCCGCTCAATGCTGAAGATCTCCCAGAGCACAGGGAAACAGCTCACAAGGGCGGCAGGATACTGGTGGTGGATGACGAAGCGCTTATCCGAAAGGCCCTGCGACGGATGCTGGAAAAGCGCCACGAGGTGGTGACCGTCGAGTCTGCAACTGAGGCCAGGCAACTGCTGGAAAAGGACCACGACTTCGAGCTCATTGTCTGCGACATGATTATGCCTCATTTCTCGGGCGTGGATCTTCATCAATGGCTTGCCCGTGTCCAAGCCGATCTCGCCGAAAGGGTCCTGTTCATCACCGGAGGAGCCTTTACTCCCAAAGCGCGCCAATTCCTGAAAGAAGTCGACAATCCTCGGATCGAAAAACCTTTTGATGTCAAGAAGCTTATCAGGATGGTGGACGAGATGGTCCTGGCTGCAAGGGCCAAGGGCTAGAAGGATGTGATGAACGGTCACGTAAAGAGGGAGGAAAAAATGACCATAGAGGCTAGCGAGCTTCATCACGACAAGCACACGGTACTCATCGTCGAAGACGATCTGAACCTCTTGCGCACCTTGGAGCAATTGTGTGAGTCAGAAGGTTACGAGGTCATGCTCGCTTCAGACGGGCAGGAGGCCATTGAACTCATGGAACTGACCATACCCTGTGCTGTTCTCACCGATATCGTCATGCCCAAAATGGATGGCCTTGCCCTGTGTCGGCACATCAGGCAGCAGCCAGGCACAAGGAATGTACCCGTAATACTGCTATCCGGCAGGACCGACAAGGTGGACATAAAACAGGGTTTTGAAGCTGGAGGCTCCGAGTATATCAAAAAACCCTTTGATGCCCTGGATCTGAAATATCGCCTGAAGGCACAGATCATGTTTCATGAAAGATATTTTGCCCACAAGACCATATCGAAGCAACTCTCTGCCATAATGCAGGCGGCAAAAGACGCCATCATCATGATGGACCATAAGGGACACGTTGTACAATGGAACAAGGCCGCCGAGAGCATTTTCGGATATTCCAGCAGCGAAGCCCTGGGCCAGAACCTGCATGAGATGATCGTTCCGGAACCTTTTCTGGAGCTTCATAAAAAGGCCTTTCCTGCTTTTCAGAAAACCGGCGAAGGCAGTGCCATGGGAAAAACGCGGGAGCTGGTAGCAAGACGAAAGAACGGCAAGGAATTTCCCGTGGAACTTTCTTTGTCAGCCGTACGCTTTGTGGATAAATGGTATTCCGTGGGAATCGTGCGGGATATTACCGGCCGGAAGATGGCAGAGATGCGATTTCGTGCCCTGTTCGAAAGCTCCCGTGATGCCATCATGACCCTCGAACCCCCCACTTGGAATTTCACTTCGGCCAACGCTGCAACCGTAGAGATGTTCGGTGCAAAGGACGATGCAGAGATCATTGCATGCCCACCGTGGCGCCTTTCTCCTGAGAAACAGCCGGATGGTCGCGAGTCGGGCGAGGCTGCAAAGGCCAATATTGAAAAGGCCATGCGCGATGGGTCCAATTTTTTCCATTGGGACCACATGACCCTGGATGGTCGCGTCTTTCCCGCCACCGTGTTGCTCACTCGCGTTGACATAGGGGTCGAGCCTTTCCTTCAGGCCACTGTGAGAGATGTCTCAAAAGAAAAACAGATTGAAACGGATTTGGCCCATGCGAGAAAACTGGAGGCCGTGGGGCAACTGGCAGCCGGTATAGCCCACGAGATCAACACGCCCACACAGTTTGTCAGCGACAGCATTCAGTTCCTGTCGGAAGCCTACGATGACATAAAGGTGCTGCTCGAAAAGTATCATCTGCTCGTAGAACGCATAGCCGACGAATTGGAGCGTCCTGAGCTTTTGAAGGAGATGGAGGAGGCTGAAGAGGATGCAGACATGGAGTACCTCAGAGAGAATATTCCGCCGTCTTTCGAACGCTGTGTCGATGGGCTGAAGCGTATCGCGACCATAGTGAGCGCCATGAAGGAGTTTGCCCACCCGGACCAGCGGGAAAAGGGCCAGGCGGATTTGAACCAGGCCTTGCAGTCTACGCTCATCATCGCAAAAAACGAGTACAAGTATGTGGCTGACGTGGAGACAGAGTTTGGAGAATTGCCTGTTGTCAAGTGCCATGTAAGTGACCTCAACCAGGTTTTTTTGAACCTGTTGGTCAACGCGGCTCATGCCATCGGTGATGTGGTGGGAGATTCAGGAGACAGGGGTAAGATCCGTATAAGAACCGCCGCCGAGGATGACTGTGTGCGCATAGAGATCGAGGATACGGGCACGGGCATTCCCGAATCCATACAGGACCGCATCTTCGATCCTTTCTTTACCACAAAGGAGGTTGGCAAGGGTACCGGGCAGGGCCTGGCCATTGCACACTCCGTGGTCGTGGACAAGCACAAGGGAACTCTGAGTGTAGAAAGCAAGGAGGGGCAGGGGACCACTTTTGTCATCCGCCTTCCCATAGACGGAGACAAGGATTGCAAAAAGGGGACACAGACATGAAAAAACGCATCTTGTTCGTCGATGATGAAGTGCAGATCCTTAAAGGTTTAGAGACCAGGTTGCGGCGCCAGAGATCCAAATGGGAGATGCTGTTTGTAGAAAGCGGGCAAGCTGCCTTGCAGGTGCTGGCCAAAGAGCCCGTGGATGTGATTGTGACAGACATGAGAATGCCGCAGATGGATGGCGCAAGCCTGCTGAAGAAGGTGCAGGATGACTATCCACAGGTGGTGCGCATAGTGCTTTCGGGTCACTCCGAGCTGGAAAGCACCCTGCGGGCAGTGCCGGTGGCACACCAGTTTCTAGTAAAACCCTGCGACGCCGGGCTCCTGGAAAATGTCGTGGAGAGGGCATGCAATCTCCAGGCGCTTGTCAACGATGATGTAGTGCGGCGGACAGTGGGAAAAATAGACAAGCTGCCTTCCTTGCCCAAGGTCTACTCACAGATCATGGAGGCACTCGCGGACGAAGATGTATCCATCAAGGATGTGGCAAACATTTTACAACAGGACATGGCCATGAGCGCTAAGATTCTCCAGATTGTAAACTCTGCCTTCTTTCGCCTTTCCAGGCCCATTGCCAAGATCGAGGATGCGGTCTCCTACCTGGGATTCAATACCATCAAGCAGGTTGTCCTGGCTGTGGAGATTTTTGGAAAGGGCGAAGACAAAACGGAATTTACCGATTTGTCCCTCGAGGCCCTGCAGAGACATTCGCTGCTCGTGGCCGGGATAGCGTCGAACATGTTCGATGACAAGCGGAAAAAGGATGACGCCTTTGTGGCGGCCCTGCTTCATGACATAGGAAAGCTTCTTTTGGCCATGGAGCTTCCGGAGCACATGGAGAAGATCGCAGCAGCCTTGCGGGCATACGGCGGTACCATGCATGATGTGGAGAAGAGCCTGTACGGCATAACCCACGCCGAGGTGGGCGCATACCTCCTTGGCTTGTGGGGCATTCCCTACCCCATAGTCGAGGCAGTGGCCAATCACCACGAACCTGACCGGGTGGAGCAACAGGGCTTCGACATCCTGGCAGCCGTGCATGTGGCCGACGCTCTCGCCTGTGAGCAGACCGGGCCGGTAATCAAGGGCGCAGGACCGCACTGTATCGAGTTGGACAGTTCTTACTTGGATTCAATGGCAATTGGGGATAGCATCGACACATGGCGAAAGATGGCCAAGGAGCGGGCCGACGCTCTTTCATCTGGAGCGCCGGTGTAAACAGGAGCATACCAACATGAGCAAGACGAAAGTCAAGGTGCTATGTGTCGATGACGAGCCCCAGGTCTTAGAGGGCCTTGCTTTGCAACTGCATCGTGGATACGACGTGCACACTGCCACCAGTGGAGAACAGGGCCTGGAGGAACTGGGCAAGAGCGGTCCTTTTGCCGTGGTGCTATCGGACATGCGCATGCCGAACATGAACGGAGCTGCATTTCTGTCCCAGGTCAGGCAAAGGGCTCCTGATGCGGTGCGGATGCTGCTCACCGGTTATGCCGAACTGGATGCGGCAATCGCTGCTGTCAACGAAGGCCAGATTTTTCGATTCTTGACCAAGCCATGCCCTACGGATCAGCTACGCGGCGCCTTCGATGCTGCGGCAGAACAGCACAGGCTGATTATGGCCGAGCGGGAGCTGTTGGAGAAGACCCTGCGAGGTAGCCTGCAGACCTTGTCAGAGACCCTGGCCTTGGCAAAACCCGAACTTTTCGGCAGGGCCCAGCGTATCAGGGGCTATGTGCAGGAGGTGGCAGAGTATATGAATCTCGGACAAGAGTGGTATCTGGATGTGGCTTCCATGCTTTCGCAGATTCCCTATGTCACCTTACCCGAGGCGACCATGGAGAAGATCAGTACAGCACAGCAACTCGATGCAAGCGAACAACAGATGCTGGAGACATTTCCGGATGTCATCGAATCACTGCTTTCGCCCATACCACGTATCGAGGAAGTACGTCGTATCCTTCGCTACCAGGCAAAGAATTTCGACGGATCCGGAATACCCGCCGACAGCATATCGGGTGAGCAGATACCCATGGGAAGCAGGATACTGAAGATAGTGACGGATTACGATGCGCTGGATAGTTCCGGCATGGATAACGCGACCATTTTCGACACCATGCAGATTCGTAAGGGATACTACGATCCTGATGTCCTTTCGAGTTTCGCCGAAACCCGCGGTGCTGCGCTGGCTCGTGAGGTGGTGGAGTTGCCCATCAAGGATATTCGTCCAGGAATGGTCATCGCAGAAGACATACAGGCCAGGACAGGAACCATCATCATAGCACGAGGTCACGAGGTAACACCCAGACTTCTCCAGCGCTTGCAAAACTTCGCCTCCGGGGTTGGAATCAAAGAACCCATGCGAATGTTCGTACCTCGCTCGGAGGATTGAAGCGAATGCGCCGGTAGAGTGTTTCTTGCTTGCGTAAGTTCCATGGGCTTTCATACAGTGATCGAAATTCAGCAAACCACACAACCTGGTAAAACCGTAAGGCTGGCTGTCGCTGCTTTCCAAAAGAAATTTCTTTGAGATTCCCTGGAGGAGAAAATGGCATCAGAACGAATCGGACTTGCGCTGGGCAGCGGGGCGGCCAGAGGCTGGGCGCACCTGGGTGTCTTGCGTGCCCTGTCTGAGGCAGGGATCAATATAGACCTTGTGGCAGGTACCAGCATGGGAGCACTGGTCGGGGCGGTCTTTTCGGCCGGCAGGATCGAGGACCTGAAAGAGGCAGCCCTCGAGATGGACTGGAAGAAGGTGGTGGAGCTGGTGGACCTTCGCCTGCCACGCTCCGGCTTCGTCGACGGTGTGAAGATAGAAGAGTTCGTGAGACAGCATGTAAAAGGCATCAGCTTTGCTGATCTGAAGATTCCATTTGCGGCCGTGGCCACAGACTTGTATGCCGCCGAACAGCTGGTGATGGATCGAGGTGATCTCATAGAGGCGGTACGAGCGAGTATCTCCATGCCAGGGATCTTTACCCCGGTGGAGCGCGAGGGACGCCTCCTGGTGGACGGCGGTCTGGTAAACCCCGTGCCAGTGTCGGTGGTCCGGGACATGGGCGCCGACAGGGTAATAGCCGTGGACCTGAACTACACATTGATGGAAAAGGCCAGATCCCGTGCCAGTACCAGAACCAGGCAGGCACAGGAGGTCGATAAGAAAAAGAAGCAGCCGGCCTGGCTGCAAAACATGAGGGCTTCGTTGAACGAGCAAGCCGCCAAGGTGCATCCCGGCCTGGCAAAGGAAATAGCTCTCAAGGCCAAGGAGCGCAACTATCCAACGGTTTTTGAAGTCCTCGGCACGACCATGAACATCATGGAGGTGAGGATCACCGAGAGCAACCTGCAGCTTTCTCCACCGGACTTGCTCATCCGGCCAGAGTTGACGGATTTGAACTTCCTGGAGTTCAGTCGATCTCAGGAGGCCATGGACGCAGGTTACGAAGCAGCCCGCCAGGCACTGAAGGACTGGCACTAAGGTTCTGCCACTCGTCCTTTTTCAGTAAACACCCATAACTTGCTCCAGCTTTATACCTGTATTTTCAGCTTGGATCATGCTAAATTCGATGATTGCAGGGAGGCGTGATGTTGTCCTTTCTCTTGTCGGTTTTTGCTTCGTCTCACAGGCCAGGTTGTATAAGACCTGTGTGTTGGCTTACCCTTGGGTGGCTAGTGCTGCTCCCTGCCTGCTCCTCTGTCGATTCAAGTCCTGATGTTGCTGCGGGAGATGCTGTTTCGGGAACTGATGCAGATAAGAGGGACGCTTATGACCGGGAGGACGGCGGAGCTGATATTACGGACAGTTATGACTCTGAAGACGGCGGAGCTGATATTACGGACAGTTATGACTCTGAAGACGGCGGAGCTGATATTACGGACAGCTATGATTCTGAAGACGGCGGAGCTGATATTACGGACAGCTATGATTCTGAAGACGGTGGAGCTGATACTACGGACAGCTATGACTCTGAAGACGGCGGAGATATACACGAAGAAATCCCACCCGACACATGTGACCCTGCCACCTGTGAGGACTTGGAAATCGAGTGTGGCAAGGTGGATGATGGATGTGGGACCATGCTTGAGTGTGGCGAATGTGGCCCGCATGCCGAGTGCCAAGGCGGCTTGTGTATGCCAGTCTTCGGATGGGATCCGGGTTTGACCCGGCGTTGTCTTACGACTACAGGAAGCCCCGGGGATGAGAACTACTTCGAGGTGTTGACAGACTGCATAGATGGAGATCTTTCCAAAGGTCAGTATCTTGTGGCGGTTGAGTCGGAAAACGGACCCGGATGGTCCTGTCCTGGTCCAATTAACCGCTCATTGCTCATCAACGATCCAGAAGGTCCGGTCAGCTTGGACTTTGTGGAATCCAGCTCGACACTATCGGTGGACATGAAAGTCGATCAGAACACCTATTTCGATCAGGTTTGCGGTGAAGACTACTTTACCTGGTTCGCCTTTATTGAGCACGGCCAGGTCAACGGAGGCCCTTTTCCTCCAGCCCGATCGCTGATTACTCATCATGTGATCAACTTTGCCCAGTGGACCCCATACCAGACAGACGCGACTCGTGTAACCCTGGGAGCTGAGTTCTTTTGGGACGGCATCACTCATATGGTCGATGTATTCATTTCTAGTTCAAACTGGGGTGATGCAGTCCCTGATGACCCATGCGTACGTTTCGCCCAACGCTGGACCGATGATCTGGAGTATGTCTCTGTCGATGGATCGTGTTTCGGGCTAACCTCCGATTCATCCCTAAGACCCTTCACCCGCTCGCAGGATGTGGTTTTGGATGCCCACTGGGGCGCTCTGCTGGACTACTGTATCAACAATGCTTATCTGACTGCTCCTTCAAACTGGGTTCAAACGGCAGTGCAGGATGTATTTCTGGCGATAGAGGTCAAGGGACACGCTGTGGCAGAGCTTTGGCACCGAGATTTTAGAATACTTTCTGAGCAGTCCAGATGACCTGCTTGATTCAGCTCTCCTATACACTGGGTTTCACTGGTGCAAATAAATAGAGCCTCGCCCAGTTTCCATGGCCTAACAGGTGTGGCCTAATAGGTGCCTGCTACTTGTTTCCCTCTCTAGCTTCCCTCGGCCATGGGCAGCGATGACTTGGGAATCCGTGAATAACCGAGTTGCCCGATGAGGCTTGTTGACCCTGGCAGCCACGTTCGTTCACTGATTTTTCAGACTGGCGACCAGCTTGCCCATCCGCTTTTTCAATGCACGGTCCCAGGGCAAGTTCGACGCAACCCGGGAGAACTCTTCGAAGGCCTCGGTGGCCAGCCGCGCAGCTCTTTCTGGATCGCCCCCAGACGCCAGCAAGGCGCTCGCCAGGGCGAACGAGGTCCTGGGCCTGGACCAGTAGTATCCCGGGGCCTGTCGCCGGAGCCTGTAGGCCCGTTCGAGAACCTCGGTTGCCTCCTTTGATTTACCCTGGGCCATCAAGCTCTCTCCCAAACCGGTCAGTCCGTGCGCGATGGCGGGGGCCTTTCTGGAGCGGGTGCCGATCAAGGATACGATTCGCCGGAAGTGCTTTTCTGCGTCCCGCGCATTGCCACGTTCCAGTTCGACCTCTCCCAGGAGATAGCTGGGCATGAACAAGTCGATGGACTTCTTTCCCACGGCTCTCTCGTAGGCCCGCATCGACTTCTGGCCGAGCACAAAGGCGTCCTCCAGGTTTTGGTGCCGCAATTGGTGCTCGCCGTAACGCAGGTACGTAAAGGCTCGCAACCATTCCGCGCTCGTTTGCTTTTCGGCCAGGGATAAGGCCTGTTTGAAAGCATCGATGGCTTCGCCGGTTTTTCCCAGACAAGAATACACTTCCCCCCATGCGGCCAGGAACCTGATTCGCATCTGATCGGAAGCGGAGGAAAGGGTCTCCAGGGCTTCCTGTGCAGCTTTCATGGCTTCCCGGGCTCCTTGGGGATCGGCGTTCCGGTTTCGCGCCTCCGCGATCTCGAGGTAATGCGCAATCAGGTGGGGGTGGGTCGCGCCCAGTTTCTCTTCGTAGATCGAAAGAGCCTCGTCGTAGAGATCGAGCGACTCGGTCAGTTGGTCCATGTAAAAAAGCGTTTGCGCATGGGCCGCTAGGAAGTCGGCGTTAGCAAGGCTCCTTGCGCCATAGTGCCGCTCGAAACGCTCCCTGGCCGGCTCGATGATGTGTAAGGCATCGACGGGATCGAGGTGGAAAAGGAGCGCATCGACCAGGTATTGGATTCGCTTGAGATCCAGTTCCCGATCCGCATGGGTTCCCTGGATGCGGGCATGTGCCAGGGAACTAAACGCGTAGGCCTTGGCCTTGCCGTAGATGCTTCCCTCCACCCGGACCATCTCGACCAGAGTCATGGTGATCAGGTGGCGGTGATTGCCTGCCAGTGAGGCGACCAATGCATCCCAGCAGGTCTCCTCGGACTTTTCCATCTCCTGCAGTTCAAACAACAGTCGGCTTTTGGCAAGCAGGATCTCCGCCAGGATAGGTTGGTACGCCATTTCGCGGGCTCGTTTCTCCATGATATTCAGCTGTTCGAGCACCTTGTCGTGCTCCCCCCGCCGAATACTCACCGCGAAAATGGCCAACTGCTTGCGGGCACGCTGTATCTCCTCCCGGTACTCCTGTTTGGCCGGTAAGGGTGTGGGGGCCAACAAATCAGTAGTGTTCGAGCAGATCGCCAGGCCGGGCAGTCGGCCGACCATATCGGCCGCGCGTTCGATGGTCTCGGAGTCGGCCTCGACCAGCAGTTTGCCCAAGGTGTGCAGGGCCGCCAGGCGCTGATCCAGGCAGGCCATGCGCAGGTCCAGTAGGGTCTCCGATTGTTTGTGGAAGACGTAGGTCGCCTCGCAGACCTCCTGTTGTGCCTGCACCCAGGCGTTGGCGTACTGGTCGATGCTGGCTTCGACGTGCTTCCAACTCGCTTGCGCGTACGGCTTCTTGCTCACGGCGAATGCTTCGCGTCCACGATTGCGGATTCCGGCATCCCACGATCCTTCGAGACGCTCGGCTGCGAGTGAGCAATCCGGGGGCCGGTCCACCTCGAAAAAATGCAGCATGATCACTATTGCTAGCCCCAAAGCCATAAGCACAGCGGCCACCCTGAACATGGCCTTGCGTCCGGCGCGAGGATCCCTGGCAATCCTTTCCAGCAAGTCATCCATCGTTGGCCAGCGCTGCTCCGGTTGCGCGTGCAAGCCCCTGTGGACCGCCTGCCACACCCAGGCGGGAGCCGGGCCCGACCTCGGTGTCTGGGCAACGCCGCGTTCCATGGACGCTCCTAGCTCCTCGATGCTGGACCCGTTAAAAGGGCGTTGCCGGCACAAGGCTTCGTAAAGCGATACGCAGAAAGAGAACTGGTCACTGCGGGCGTCGACCGATCTGCCGTGGAGTTGTTCCGGAGACATGTAGGCCGGTGTTCCCAGTGCGCTTCCCGTGGCGGTTCCGCTGACCTCCGGTTCGAGATTTCGCACTGCTTGCTGCAGATCTTTGCGGGCCATGGCCTCGGACGAACGCACCAGACCGAAATCCAGCACATAGGCGCATCCCTTTTCGTCGATCATCACGTTGTCCGGCTTGAAGTCCCGGTGAATCATTCCCTGACGGTGCGCTTCGGCGAGTCCCGCTCCTGCCTGCCGATAAACGCCTAGGATTTCCTTCCAGCCTGGGCAGGTCTTAGCGATCCAGTCCCGTAGGGTCAGCCCCTGGATGAATTGCATGGCGATGAAGACGTCCCGCCCGTGTGTGCCCACTTCGTACACCGTGACCACGTTGGGATGATTCAGCTGGGCCATTGCCCTCGCTTCGCGCAGGAGCCTCTGTTGGCGGGAGTCGAGCGCGTAAGCGTCCGGGCCGTCCTGTGTCCCAGGCTGCTCGGTCCCCCATGTCCAGCTGTCGATGGTGCTCTCGGCCAGCAGACGGGCGCCTTCTTCCTGCGTAGTGTCGGTACGCAGAAGCTTGATGGCAACCTTTCGATCGAGTTCGGGGTCATAGGCCGAGAATACGAATCCCATCGAGCCCGCGCCAACGGGTTCCAACAGCACGAAACGCCCCAGTTTCAAACCACAAACCTGCGTTCTTTCGCCGCTGTGCGTCCCTTCCTCCATTGGACTGGAATCTATGACCGAATTGGCCCCTATGTCAAATCACAAGAAAAAAAGGAGGACGGAGATTCACCGTCCTTTTTCCTTCGTGGTGACTGGATTTTAACCAGCGATCACCCTGTATCGTTGTTTTCCGATCCTCAGGGACCAGGGGCCATAAGTGGAGGTCCACAACCCATTACAAAAAAGGATCGTTCCAACTTTCTCAATCAGCTCGATAGAATCATTCAGTCCATAAAGAAAAGATAGAGCACCCCGTGATGGGGAGCAATCCGCGCTGTAGTGATTTTTGACCGGGTTAGCCGGGTTGCCCTGTTACACCTCCCCCAGGCTGGCTTTTGCTGCTCTCGCTCTCGGCGCACCTTGGGGGCGGCATGCAGACGGTGCGGGCCATACGTGGACGTACCTAGATGCGTCCCCGCATGACCTCCCTCACTACCGACCTACGCTTTCACGGGGATGATGAGGTCGTCATGGGTGTTACACAGGGCGCCGAACATGTTCACGATCACCTCGGCATCACCGCGTCCACGCGTCCACGTCGACAGCTCCAGCCGGATGTTGATCTGAACCTCTGCGTTTTTTTTAGCCTTGAAATAGAGCGCAGCTGGCACCGAGTAGAGCCTACCGAAGGCCTTCTGTGTGGGGAAAAGCTTGCTTTGAATACTGAGGATGTGCTCTGCATGCTCGGCAACGATATTCCCCCCCACACTGATGAAGGTGTACAGCGTCACCTCGGCCTTGGCGTCGACCCCGGGTCTGGCGTAACCGTCTGCGAAGCAAGTGCCGTGCGCCATGATCGCCTGAGCTGGATTCATATAGTAGATATCCTTCGCAGGCGCCTGACCCGACCAGATCAAATCCAGGAATCCTGATTTGTCCCCCTTGCCATTCAAATTGCTGATAGTCGGACTTCCGGAATGGGCCTTGCAATATCCCACCAATCCGCAATGTACCTGAGGCGACGAGACGGTCCCCAGGGCCGCAGTGCTATGGCTGCATCCCTTGAACGTCAACTTGAAATCGTGGTTCGGCCACACGGGCACATAGGGCTGACGACCCCCGTCGAGCGGATGGGGCACATTGAATCTCCCGCCCCGCTTCACAACCATCTGGTGTTTGGCCGCGTCTGACGCGTGCAACAAATCGGAAGCGCTGGGCTGGATTTCAATGTTGGGATACAGATGCTTATCCATAGCCGCGCGGAGCGCCTTCAGCGGCGCCATCTGCTTGTCGCACTGCGCCCGAAGGTTCTCGGCCTTGGCGATCAGCACTTCGTATTCCTTTCTGTTGGGAGCCGCTCGCTCCATGTCCTCTTCGATGGCTGCCAGCGCGTAATACAGTTTCAACGGCGCGCCCCTTCGCACGGTCATGAGCGCGTCCATCTGCGCTTGCAGGGTGCTCTTCTTGGGTGACACTTTCTTTGGCAGCACCTTCTTTGGAGTGGTCTTCCGGGTGGTCTTCCGGGTAGTCTTCCGCATCGTTTTTTTCTTTGTCGGCATAGTGTCTCTCCTTGTGAATGTGGTTATAGCGGGAGCGTGGTCATCGCGGGATGGATCTATCCTGGAAAACAGGAACGATGCACCCCAACACATTGCAAACATCTGCACCAACATGTTCTGAAACGGGCTTTTTCAAAAAGCCGCCAGTGTCGCTGTTTTCATGAGCACTCCTCCTTTCGGAGCGGATAGTCCGTCGACCGTAAATAGCAACAGCCGAGCTAGAGGTGGGCAATCTCCTTTCTCGCCGGGCAACAGCTCGGCATTTCGTTGGGTCTGTCAAATTGTTGGGACAGTCAAACGCAAGAAGGATGCCAAGGTTAGGACAAGGACACAGACACGCCAAATACTGATTTTTTTCAACGTAATACGGAATTGGCTTGGGCGAGCAAGCAGGTATCCATCGGCGCGAGGGAGCCGGGATATTGTTCATCGATTGAACAGTGTTCATCCGTATTGTTTGGGCATGCCAAACATTCGAGATCTTCACCGTCGAAACACACCTCTCCCGAGGTTCTCGGTTTGAACTGGTTTGTGGTTCTGTCTTCGGCCGTATAAAACGGTTACGCGATCTGTGGTTTGAACCTCAGGGTGTGGGGTGATCTCACCGATGTTGGCGAACATCTACCTGCACTAGGTGCTGGACGCGTGGTGGGAGCCCCGGGAGGGCAACCTCCCGGGGCCACCCGGAGTAGTTTAAAATTCGTCGATCCTGCATGTAAAACTGCAATTTCAGGTATGCAAACTCATGTTACAGATTTAAGCCGCTGTGAGCACTTGTTACCACTGCACCTGTGACCACGCCTTTTGATGCATGATAAGGGAAAAAATGAACTGGGGCGAGTCTCGTTGCGACGCAGGACTCACCCCGGGAAATGCCTGTCAACCTGGCTCTACTGGTAGGCGAGCCTGGTGATGCTCCAATGGCAGGGTCGGGTGGGTCTATTCGCAGAACGCTGGCAGGAGAGCTGGAGCTGATTGTAGGGCAGGCTGGCGTTGACGCTCAGGTTGAGAGTGTTGGAGGTATGGTAGGAGCCGGTAGTCATGCCGATCTCGATGATGGCGGGGTGTCCGGTGATGTGGTTCATATCGTGATGGGTCAGCACAAACCAAGCTCTGGTGCCCTCCTGATAGGAGCCGCTCCAGGAGGCCTTTACGATGTAAACCGAACGGCGGCTGAAGCCAAGGGCCACCGTGCCGGTCTGCCCCCCCGCCACGTCGAGACTCCCGGCGCTGGATCTGAATGCCGAGGCGCGGGCTATGCCGTTGACATCTAACTTGTCCTCGGGGATCTTGTCTATTCCGATGTTAG
>JALVPF010000308.1:0-7938 GCA_027031935.1 Myxococcales bacterium
ACTCTGATGAAGACTGCCCGGATGGATTTTACTGTGAACTCATGGATGGTTGTGCTCCTGGCTCAGAGGATTGTTATCCATACGGTGTCTGTGTTCCACAGGAGCAAGGATGCCAGTCAGATGAAGATTGTACAGAGGGTGAAATATGCGTGTTTGACACCAACTGTGGCCCTGATGAGAATTGCGGAATGGGCCACTGTGAGCCTGCCCAAAATGCTTGTGAGACCGACGCTGACTGTGCAGAGGGTGAAACATGCGTGTTCGATGACTGGTGTGACCCTGGCCAATGGTGTGGCGTTGGACATTGTGAGCCTGCTAACACCGGCTGCCAGAGCGATGACGACTGTGGTCCCGGCGAGCGGTGTGAAATCCTTTGCGGTAATGGCTGGTGTGATGGCCAGTGCGTGATGGATGAACAATACTGCCAGACGGACGATGATTGTGCCGAAGGATTCTACTGTGAGCAAATGCTCTGCGATGGTCCTGATGATTGCTACTCCACGTGTACCCCTGGCATCTGGACCTTCACCGAACCTGTCCAGTGCGGCGGAAATGCATGGGAAATCGATGAGGTGAACAATCCGCAAAGATACGAGGAATGCTACATCGACTGCGAAGATGGCATGGACTGTGGTTCTCCTGCCTGGGAGGAACTATGCAAGGTCAGGACGTATTTTCTGTTCCGTGGCATCGTTCTCCATGACCTTCGGGATGTGTGGCAAAATGGAGATACATGCGCTGCTTGTTCTTGTCCCCGCGGTGACACAATCTACGCCTTGGTGTCTTCCTACGACCTGGACGCAATCCTTGCTTATGGATTTGAACAATACATGTCCGATCGATGAGATGATGAGTTGATGAAATGAGCCGGCAGTCTTAAGCGCTGATTCCGGCTGATGAAGAGGGTTTGACCATTGGGTTGGACCCTCTTGTTTTGTGTTTTCCATTTTTGTCTGGTTTGGTGTAGGTTCGGATCAGAAGTCTTTGGTTGGATTTTGATCTGGCATGGAGGATGTGATGGATCCGGCACAATTGGAGAGGTTTTTGTCCGAGAGCCTTGACGATAAGCGTTTGAGCCGGGGCGAAAAACGTGTATTGAGCCAGTTGGTGGAGGAATTGAACCCTGATTTACACGAACACCGTGTTATTTTATCCAAAGCTTTTGACCTTGCCAGGACAAAACTGGCAGATCCTCGTGATGGAGCGATTCTAGATTGGCTCCATGAAGTGGTAAAAGTCTTGAGACCTGCCTCTGACAATCCGCCGCTTGATTCACCGGTATCCAGGACAATGGAGGCCTGGTTTACACCCGGGCTGCGCGCGGTGGGGAGGCTACGAGGTCTGATGGGCAACTGCAGAAAGACTCTGGACGTGTGCATGTTTACCATTACCCATGATGATCTTGCCGAGTCTTTGCTCAATGCACAAAAGCGAAAGGTCAGGGTCAGGATCATAACCGACGACGAGAAAGTCAATGATCTGGGATCGGACATTCGGAGGTTAGAGCAGCACGGTATAGAGATTAGAACAGACAGTTCTCCAGCACATATGCATCACAAGTTTGCTATTTTTGACGGCAGCATCATGGTTACGGGATCGTTCAACTGGACCAGGGCTGCTGTCGAGTACAATCAGGATAGCTTTATCGTTACCGACGAAGAAGCACTGGTCAAAAGCCATGTAAAGGAGTTCGAACACCTCTGGGCTGAATTTTCAGGGACTCATGCGCCTTGAATAACGATGCGCTTGTATCAGTCGTTCCACTGATCCTCGAACATCATATATTCGGTTTGCTCCATGCCCATTTTTCGGTAAGTGGATTGGGCTGTTCGGTTCGAGTTCATGGCATATAGTCGAAGTTTTTTCTTTTGCCATGGCGACGTTACATGTGGTTATGAAATCCACATCACTCATTTGTGCTCTTCTGGTGCTGACATGGTTTATGGAAATACTCCTTGAAAACCGGATTAAACAATTTCACCCCTTATACCTGCTTGATGTATGCTCATCGATATTCCGGGAGGTATCATGAGCATAAAGCGCCTGCTTTCAGCCTGTTTCATTTTTTTGTTCCTGAGTTTTTTCGTTGCATGTGGGCAATGGTATTCAAAATACGGCATCAAGGACGACAAGGAGCTGAATTCTTTCAGGGCTGTGCCAAAACTGATGAAGGCCCTGGATAGAGGAACTTGTTACGATGGAATGAGGGCGGCGGATGCACTGGTGGTGGTTGGTGAGCAGGCCAGGTCTGCTTTTTTTTCCCTCGAACATTTCATGAAGAGGCCCGACTGTTCATTGCGGCAGAGGACTCCTGCGGCCATTGCGCTGGGACAGTTGGGAAAACCGGCTTTCAACATCCTTTTGAAAGCCATGAATTCAAAGGACGGCAAGATTCGTTTTCTCTCGGTGCTGGCCCTGGGATACATGAAATACAGACAAGCAGATGCAATAGTCTTGCTGAATCGAAAGATCGACTCTGACGATCCCCTGGACCAGAAATCCGGGGCGAGACTGCAAGCTTTTGAGTCTCTCGGCAAGCATGGTGAGGCAGCCTATAAATCCATTCCTCTTTTGGTAAAGTTGCTTTCGCAGGAGCATTGGCAAGTTCCATCCATGGATTGCCTGGTGGCTATTGGTGTTCCTTCGCGAATGGCTTTGGATGCACTGAAAGCTCTGGCAGACAAGTCGCATGATGCTGAATTCAAGGCGCAGGTAATGAGCAGGTATAAGGCGTTGCTGTCAAATGCAGGTAAAGCTCCATGATTTCCCACTTCGCTTGCGATCTCTGTGGCTATGCTGCGGAATCTTTTTCGGTAAGGTGAGGCCTCGACGTGGTGAACCCACGACTGTGGACGATTCCTTGCATCTGTGTGACCTCACGCGATCTGGGAATTCTGATTCAATAATGTGGGAGATTTGGGAAGGTGCTGGAGATCAAAAGTAATCTTCGGAAGAGCACGGGGGGATCATGTCAGGGCTAATCACAGACAGTCGTAATAGCCCTTGGCATTGTTCAGACCGCAGCTCTTGCCATACTGGCTGCAGTTGAGCGAGTTGACCTTGTCGTTTTCGCACCAAATCACTGAACCACCCTCACAGCGACCTTCCCATGTCTCGCCGTTGCAGGGATCTACAGGCTGGGCATCGCGGCATGCATAGTAGCCCTTGTCCGAATCGAAGGTGCATTGCTTGTTGTCAGCAGAACAGTCTTGCTGGTTGACCTGATCGTTTTCACACCAGATGACGGTCTGGCCATCGCATCGTCCTTCGAAGGTCTCACCATTACATGGGTCAGTGGGTTGAGGATCCGGCTGGGCTGCACAACCATAATAACCATGTTCATCGGAATAGGCGCAAACTTTGCCGTCGGCTGCACAATCCTGGCGGTTTACCTTGTTGTTTTCGCACCATACTACAGTCTGGCCATCACAACGTCCCTCGTAGGTCTCACCATTACAGGGATCTTGCTGGGGATCCGGGTCAGGGTTGTCACCTATGCCTATCCAGTCCAGGTATGCATCCACACGAGTATCCACACCATATTGCGCGCAATACTGATCGCCATATGATGTCACACCGGCTACGAGATATTTTCCGTTGGAGTCGCGATAAAACGCAGGTCCTCCCGAATCGCCATTGCAGGTGTTCGCGTTGGGGTCCTCATAGCGGAACTGGGTGGAACTTACACCGGACAAGGCCATCCATACGGCTCTTTTCTTGCCTGCACCAGTCTGATTGTAGCCGTTGTCTACACCATAGCCGACAAAAAACAGTTGCTTTCCAACCCAGGACGAATCCATGTTGGTTACCACGCCCATGGGCTCGACCGGTGCATCCTGGGCAAGGTGTACCAGTGCGATGTCATTGGTGATGTTACTTGCGTTGTAACCGGGATGAGGTTCTGTGGATGACACGGCCAAAAGCGCCTGGGGGTTGTAACCATCAGGACCGATGGCAAACTGCATCCTCGATGCTGAAAATCCGTTCACACAATGTCCCGCCGTGACCACGAGACGGGGGCCAATAACCGTTCCTGTGCAATGAGGATTGCCATTGTATACAAGCATCCCTACTGCAGGCAGCCCATCATAGCTGGATCCTCCGACGATTCTGGTGGTGTGTTCAGCTATCTGGGTGTTGTCACCTGTAGCTTTTCCATCATCAGAACATGCTGAAATGCTTAGAACCAAGGAAATGGAAAAAATTGCTACCAGTATGCTTCTCATGACTACCTCCGGTTATGTGGCTTCCTCTTGAAGCGGCTTTTGTGCAAGCAATAATTGCGCCAAATAGTAACAGATTTACAGTGCGATATAACAAGCTAGAAACAAAGAATAAAAGAACGCAAGCCTTAGGCGTTGAGTCATTTGAAATTAGTCAATTGTGCCAAAATGGCACAACAAAACCTCCATCTGCTGGCAGTAGGTGGCGTATCACCTTGTTTTGTTGGAGTTTCTCCCTTTCCACGGGATTTTTTGCAAGGGTGGACACTGAATGTACCAGGTGGATGGAGTCGGGTTGAATTAGTAAAACTGCTATCTAAACAGGATGTTAAAGCATTTTTAGAATTCTCTGTTCCTTGTTACTTGCCGGAAGAGGATTGAAGATGGTCTGAATCATCAATTTGTCTTGAGAAGTTTGAATGAGTCAAAAAAGGATTTGGCGTCATTCGCAAAATCCATTTTTTGGGGGTGAGCCGTCATCAGTTGAATGGTGTTTTGTCCCACTCTGATGATTTTCACTCTATAGATGGTCTGTCCGTTGGGTCCGTCTCCTATCATGGTAAAAATCCTGGATTTGTTGCCGTCGATGTTCTGTGATTTTTGTTTTACCACTTTTCCGGATATTTTTTTCTTGAGCTTTTCCACCGAGTCCTCGAATTCCTTGTCCGGGTCAATACCTGTTGCGATTGCCAGGGGCATGTTTGTGACCACTACCGAATATGCGGCCTTGTTCATGATGGACAGGTATGCAGTGGTTGTAACCAGACCACTGTCCGTAATTTCTCTTTTTTCCTTTTTTCGGGGTTCTGTGGGCAAGAGAATCTCGAAGCCCGCTGATGGATTTTTCAGAGAGTACCAGGCAGACATCTGATTTTCAGAGTGACTGGATTGATCGGTGTATTTCGATTGTTGTGTCTCTTGCAGTTTGTCATGCTGTTTGTTACACGAATACGACAAACACGAAACAAGAGAAATGATCATCCATATTTTCAACATGTTTTCCATTGGTTCTCCCTGGTGGCAATTTTTTCCCCGATGGAGTATATCAGTAAATCACTCATGGTAAAGAGTTGGAAGCAGATATAGAAAGGGAGACAATATCATGGTGGAGATTGCCACAAAGAATGGAGTTCCTCAGTGTACACTGGACAATTTTGACAAGGATTTCGCGGATAGACATTTGCTTCACGGAATAGTCTCCAAGTGGGCCAAGGAAAAGTCTGAGGCCCTCGCCTTGATCAATGCGGACACCAAGGACGAGGTCACCTGGAAACGTTTTGATGAGACCACCACCGCTCTGGCCTTAAAGCTTCTCGACATGGGCTTTGGCAAGGGTGATTATCTGGCCACCAGTCTTCCCCTTCTGACAGAGCACGTCTTTCTGGAGTATGCCTGTTTCAAGATTGGAGTGATCGCCGTTCCCTTGGACCTGAGGCTGAAAGGGCCTGAGGTCATACGTTCCCTTGGTCTGGTCAAGGCAAAAGGTTTTGCCTTCCTGGGCAAGACTCCGCAAGCGGATTTTACTGCTCTTGGAAAGGCGGTCATGGACAATTGCCCATTTGTGGAGCATTTCATTCAGTTTTCACCGCAAGAGGAAGTAATAGATGGTGCAAGCTCGGCCTTTTCCCTTGCCGCTGATGCAAAAGCCTTGGCTCAACAGGTTATGAGCGATCCTGCCAACTCGGAACTTTTTGCGAAATACAAGCAGGCCTCCGGGTCCATCGACGAAAATGACGGGGCGCTCGTTATCTTCACCACTGGTTCCACTGGATATCCAAAACCAGCTCTTCTCTCCCATCGCAACATTACCTGCCAGAACATGTGTCAGGCGCATGGAATCGGCATAGATGAAAATGCGGTGATGCTGGTCAACCTTCCTCCCTCCCATGTGGGGTGCCAGACAGAGCAGCTCATGACCACCATCTGGAATGGGGCCACAGCAGTGATCCTGCATATATTTGATCCTGAAAAAAGCTTACGGGCCATACAGGATTACAAGGTGACGGTTTTTGGACAGATCCCGGCTCTGTTCAACCTGGAATGGCGCTTGCCGAACTATGATTCATTTGATCTGAGCAGTATAAAGTTTGCCATTTACGGTGGCCAGCAGGTCACCCGCCAGTTCCTGGAGAAATTGTCTTCCATGGCACCCGGGTTTGGGACAGGTCTGGGCTTGACGGAAACGGCGGGCTTTTGCACCTATTCACCTCTCGATGGAACGGTGGATGATATTCTGGCAGGGGTGGGCTATGCCATGCCGGTATATCCCATTTCCATAAGGGCTCCCATGAAATCTGATGGCAGCGCTGGAGATGAGTTGCCCGCCGGTGAAAATGGTGAAATTTGCTTCAAGGGGCCACAAACCTTCCTGGGCTATGTCAATGCGCCTGAAGACACGGCAAAGACCATCAGCTCAGATGGTTGGCTCTACACAGGTGACCTGGGTTCTTATGATGACAAGGGCCTTCATTTCGCAGGCAGGGCCAAGCATGTCATAAAGCCCAAAGGTTACCAGGTGTTTCCTGCCCAGGTGGAGGATTTCTTCTGTGAGATGAAAGAAAAGGTCGCTGCATGCGGTGTCGTGGGTGTGGAGCATGAAATCTTCAGCGAGGGAATCGTGGCCTTTGTCGAGAAAAAGCCTGACGTTGACCTCGTCGAGGAGCAGTTGCGCGAATATGCGAGCGGCATCGCCGCCTACATGCGTCCACTGCATTATGTCATTTTGGAGGCAGGGGAGCTTCCTTTGAACAGGGTCGCAAAGACGGATTACGTGTTGCTGAAACAAAGAGCCGAGGAGGAAGTGAAGCGGCTGAGGGAAAACGGGGGCTGGGATAAATAATTTATAAACAGTATATGAAGGTCAATTAACCACCAGGGGGAGCCAATGAAGCCCAAATCCAGGGATAGAATGTATAATTCCTTCAAGTACAGGAGCATTTTTTCGGTTCTGATGGCGATTTTCATGCTGGTCTTCCTGTACTATTTGACTTATGAACCTCACAAGAAGAAATATCCTGAACCAGTCGCCCAAATACCTGATGGCGCCTCGGTACAGGTTTTTCAAGTGGTTGACGGAGACACCCTGAAGGTTCGTATGGGTGACGGCGACAGGATCGCTTCTGTCCGGGTGCTTGGCATCGATTGTCCCGAGTCCATGAAAAATTCCAAGTGCGAGCGGGATGGAAAACAAGGCAGGCATGGGTGCAGGTGGCAGATTCCGAGGGGTAAACTGGCAAAGCGTGCTGCCGAGGAGCTGCTCGATAATGAAAAGGTGGTGCTCGAATGTGGTGGCAAGTGCCGAAAGGGCTCCTACGGGAGGTTTTTGAGGTATATCAGGTTAAAAAATGGTATGGATTTTGGGCAGGAGATGGTGCGTCGCGGTCTTTGTGAGGATTTTGCCTGGAAGTATCCTCACAAGAGGGCCCTGTCCTATCTTCGTGCCCAGACCATGGCAAAACAATCACACAAGGGCATTTGGCATGTTGAATAGAGATGGCGAGTTAGAAAAAGACCTCTATTGATCTTGAACCCCCTTTGATCTAGACAGTCGTCATGACGCCTTTGGCGTTACCCGCAGATGATGAAAATCACCCTGGAGCGTGTGATACGGCCCTGTCTACGGCTAGCTACCCTTGGCTTCTCGGCAAGCTCGAAGCTACGGGCAGCCACGCCTGCCGCGGGCCTACGAAGATGCTGCAACTTCATAGATTTTCGA
>JALVPF010000308.1:7948-13412 GCA_027031935.1 Myxococcales bacterium
GCACATCGAACACAAATTCTTGCTTGGGTAGTACCTTTGTCTACTTTTTTGTAGCAATATCAACGAAGATTTTGTAGACTGACCGCCTGCGTCAAAAGAGCTTTTTGGCTGCTGTGAATCATATTCTGCTTGTGAGGTGTTCTATGAAGAGGTTTCTGTGGATTTCATTGTCGATGGTCTTGCTCGGTCCTGTGTGGGGCGGTTGTGGAAGTGAACAGGCGGGGGATCCTTTCGAGATAGTGGACAACTGTGGCCTGGAGGGCAAGGCTGGTGAAGAGAAGGCGACCATCTGTGACGTACCCGAGGATGGAAAGGAAGACAGCCTCACAGGTGCGAAGGGGCTGCCCACCAGCGTGGACTCTTCTGATACGGCGGTCTGGGAGGTTCGCAACCAGTGGGATGACACCAATACTCCCGAAGCCAAAGAGGCGGGTATGGCCTGGGCTGCCAACTCCGGCTTGACCTGGGACGAGAAGTTCGATCGTTGGGTGCAGTCCATGGAAAAGATTCCTGGTTACGATACCTATTACGATACTTTTGAACTTACCACCCCCTGGGGGAAGAAGATTCAGGCTCCCTTGCTGGAATGTGCGGAGGTGGCGATTTTTCTCAGGGTGACCTTTGCATCCTGGTATGGATTGCCATTTTTCCTGGAGGCGGCTGACTCCAAGGGCCACAGGTTGTATTTTGGCCATTTCGGGGCAAGGACTTCATCTGGTCGTTATGGAAACACTCCAAAGTTCAAGTCGTGGTACAAGGACTATACTTCTTCATATAATGGTACCGATTGGCCCAAGGACGAAAAGCTGCGCCAACGCAAGATTCCGGGCAATTCGTCCGACATTCAGGGATTCCTGGGCGACGATGCACACGCCGGTGCCTATTTTGACGAGATATTCCTGAACAAGCGCGTGGGCTACTTTCTCTGTCTGACCCTGGCCTATTTTGGTTCCATAAACCTGGCCTCTTCTTCCAATACCTATTTTCTCAAGCCAGAGGCAATCAAAGCTGGAGATTTGCTCATAGAGCGATGGCAGAAGAGAGGCATCGGTCATGTAATGGTCATCAAGTACACAGACCATATCGAAGGCGGAAACATGGAGGCACAGATAGTCTCGGGGTCCATGCCCAGGCGGCAACCCAAGTGGCAGGATTCCGCTTCGTCCAAGCGCTATTTTACCTCTGACGAGTGTGGAGGTCCCGGAACCAATTATGATGGTGACTACTACTATAAATTGGGAGGTGGTGTGCGAAGGTTCCGCTCTGCAAAAAATGTTGCCGGCCGATGGACGAATGTGGTGCTCGACATTCATCGAAATGACTGGATCTCGGATCATGACTACGATGCCATAAAGGCACGACCGGAGACTTTCGAGACATTGCTCGGAGAGGTCAGCCCTGAACAGAAGCGTGAAGTCCTGCTCAGGACCATAGAGGACAACAGGCAGCATCTGCGGCAGTACCCTGCATCCTGTTCTGCTCGAATTCAGAGGGAAGCTGCATTTGACGAACTCTATACCTTGTGCCAAGAGAATTTCGGCATGACCAAGGCCCAGACGGACAAACAATATCGCAAGTTGGAAGACTACGTGTTTGCTGAACTTGAATATGAACAGTCAAAGACCTGCTGTTGGAACTCCACCACCTCTGCCATGTATGAGATAATCATGGCGTACAACGAAGAATATGTTCAGCAAGGTGGCTCATGTCAGGCGCCGCTCGTCTTCATGGCCCGCGATGCCACTGGTGGCAGTGACGGCTATCAGGTTTTCAGGGACTATGCCCAGTCCATTGGCCGTGGGGCCGAATGGGTGGACTGGAGTGAGGACGAGGGTTGCCCTCAGAGGGGTGTTGCCAACGATACCGAGGCAGAGCACTCCTGGATAGACTATTGCGAACTGGACCAGGGTGGTGGAGGGAACTGCCCGGACGCACTCGACGGAAACAGCTCCATGGCGACTGCTGCCAGTGTCAGCGCTGAAACATTATTCGGTCTCGCTGTGTGTGACAATGTTCCGGACTGGTTCGATGTAGATGCTGAAGACGGACAGACCGTCACGGTCACCATCAGTTTTACGCACTCTTCTGGTGACCTGGATTTGGAAGCATATGATTCCAACGGAAACAGGCTTGCTTCGTCAGCCACGACTTCCAACGAAGAGAGCATATCGCTTACCAAGAACGGAGCACTTTTTATCAAGGTTTTTGGCTATCAGGGGGACTCGAACACTTACTCCCTGAGGGTCGAGACCGAAGGCGACGGTGGGCATGACGACCCCTGTCCTGATGCTTTTTCCGGAAATGATTCTCGTGAAAATGCGGCTGAGGTGGCTGAAGGTAGCTGGGATGGCCTGGAAATCTGCGGCGGGACCTCCGACTGGTTCCACCTGTCTGCATCTCTTGGCTCCCGGGCTGTGGTGAGCATTTCATTCCAGCATTCGACAGGCGATCTGGACATGAAGGCGTATTCCGAGTCGGGCCAGGAACTGGCAAGCAGTGACAGTACCTCCGATTCCGAGAGTGTCTCGGTGGATCTCGGCGCAGACAGATACATCGAGGTTTTGGGTTACGATGGCGCTTCAAACACTTATTCTCTCTCTGTCCAGGTCCAGAACTGAGGCATGATCTATTCAGTTCCTGTCGTCCAGAATTGAAAATGGCATTGGATCTCCCTTCTGAATACTATTCCCTGCTCACTGGTGAGCACCAGGAATCGTCCATGTTGATCGCACTTCTGCCTCCGCAGGAAGCTTGTCCTGACGTGACCGGAACTCTTGAGCGTCTGAAACAGCTACCATGGCCCCTCAGGGGAGTGCGGCCAGCTTACAAAGGTACAATCCCTGCTGCCAGGTGGGAACTGGAGATGTACCTGGACGAAGAGACCGAAGATGAGAATTCGGAGCACAGGGAATTCAGACTTTGGGTCGTTCCCTCCGAAAGGTTTGAAGACTTTTACCTGGAATCCATTCCTTTGCGCGATGATGAAAAGGAACTCATCACCAGTTCCAGGTGGTCTGTGGGACTGTCCTGCTGGTTTGGCGCAGATCCCCTTGTGGACTACCATCTGCAACTGAAGCTGTTGAGTTCCGCATTTCCAGAAGCTGTTGCCTATTATGACGCAAGTGCCTTTCGGGCACGTGGCCCTTTGTGGGTGAAGGATGCAGCCATGGCTGCGACTCCTCCGGCCATAGATTCCCTGTTTTCCATTCACACGGTTACCTCAGGACCTTCGAATGGTAGTGGAGCCTGGATGCATACCCATGGTCTGATCAGGTGCGGATATCCGGAACTGGAGATGTTCAAAATCCCAGAGGATGCAGTTGACGTATGCGGCCAGTTGATGAACGTCGTGGCAGCCCTGATCTTGGATAGTGGAATGCCAGAGCCGGCTGAGAGCTTCTGGCCGGGGGTGGGCATAGAGTTACTCTGGCTGCCTGCGGAAAAAGCCGTGTCCCGCCTGGGGCGAAAATATACGGGTGATTTCTCAGATCGGGATGAAATCCACTCCTACCCATCTGCCGTGCTGTTCGCTCCACGCAAAGGCCTGTTCATGCGTAGGCTGTTGCCACCATCCATTTACAAGCACCACATGGAAGACAATCCCTTGCTCTATTATTCCAACTCTGAAACTCAAAGAATGAGCGAGTTGGCAAAGGAGAGGTTTTCGAGATTCAGGGATCTGTTTTCTCGGTTTGGTTCTTTTGATGACTGGCTTTTCGTCGTCAAATTGGGTTATCTGAAGGATGATCCGGAAGACGAGTTTGACAGAGAGCACCTTTGGTTCAGGGTCGAGACCATAGGAGAGCAAGAGTGCAAGGCTGTTTTGCTCAACCAGCCATACGCCTTGGCGTCCATGCAAGAGGGGCAGGAAGCACAGCATGATCTGTCCCTCATGTCTGACTGGAGGATACACTGCCCCCTTGGTGAATTCAGCGCCGATACGGTCATACACTTGCAAAGGCTGTTGAAATCGAAAGAGTCTGAAATAGAAGCAAGGGTGGGTAGTCAACATGTTTTTTCAAAATAAACCTGGAGGTTCCATGATTAGAACTACCATGCTTGGGAGTTTGGTCTTTTGGATTATTTCGTGCGCCGGTCCTGCGGCCGAGAGCACCGGGAGGCAAAAGATGGGTGTTGAGCAGGGTGTCGAGAGCAAGGGGCAGCAAAGCGAGCTGAAACTCAGTGCGGAAGCGATGGAGTTCAGGAAAAGCTGCATGGCTGATGTGGATTCGGTAAAAAAGAGCATGCACGAGCTGGAGTCACTAAAAGGCGAAAAGACTGTAGAGTCCGTGCTGGTTCCCTTGGATGATATTTCCAGATTGCTGGACAGGGCCGGGTCCAAGGCATCCCTGTATAGAAATGTCCATCCCGATCCAAGTGTACGTCAAGTTGCCGAGTTGTGCGAGCAGGAGGTCAGCAAGGTGGGCACCGATCTCGGCCTGTCTCGTCCCATCTATGATGCCTTGGAGAAGGTTGATCTTGCAGGCACCGATGAGCTGACTCGCAGGTATGCAAAGCACTGGTTGCGGGATTTTCGTCGTGCTGGTGTAGACAAGGATGAGGCGACCAGGGAAAAAATAAAGGCGCTGGAGGAACAACTGGTCAGGATCAACCAGAGCTTTTCCAGGAATATCAGGTCTGACGTGAGGTTTATAGAAATGGATTCGGCCAAGGACCTCGATGGCCTTCCTGAGGATTTCATAGCCTCTCACAAGCCGGGAGAAAACGGCAAGATTCGCGTCACGACGGATTATCCCGACTACATCCCTTTCATGACATATGCAAAGAGCGACTCGAAACGTCTCGAGCTATACAAGGAGTTCAGAAACAGGGGTTGGCCTGCCAACGATGAAGTCCTGAAAGAGATGATCGAAAAACGCACCGAGCTTGCAAATTTCCTCGGGTACAAGACTTGGGCCGATTATGCCACCGAAGACAAGATGATCAAAAATTCCCAGGCAGCCCAGTCTTTTATCGATCGTATTTCGGATTTGGTAAAACAACGCTCGCAGGAGGATGCTGACGAGTTACTACAAAGGCTGAAAAAGGACGATCCCTCTGCCAAGGAGGTGGGCGACTGGCAGAAGAGCTACTTGGGTGAGTTGGTCAAGAGGGATTCTTATTCCTTTGATTCTCAGAAGCTTCGTCAGTACTTTCCCTACGAGACTGTGAAGAAGGGGGTTTTGGGACTGACGAGCAAGATGTTTGGGGTCACCTACAAAAAGGTCGATGCAAAGGTGTGGGCTCCTTCGGTGGATGCATATGAGTTGTGGGAGGGAGACAAGCTCAGGGGAAGGTTCTACCTGGACATGCACCCAAGGAAAGACAAGTACAAGCATGCTGCTGCCTTTCCCATACAGGTCGGCTTGAAGGACAGGCAGCTTCCAGAGGCCGCATTGGTTTGCAATTTTCCAGGAGGAGACGATGGCTCAGACCTGATGGACCATCATCAGGTGGTCACATT
>JALVPF010000309.1 GCA_027031935.1 Myxococcales bacterium
GAACGAATAGTCAAAACCCTACGCAGGAGGAAGAAAAATGACAAAGCAAGAACTAATCGACAAGATCCACAAGAACAATCCATGGGGGTTGAGCAAGAAGGGAACCGGCGAGGTCATCGATGCGGTCTTTGTTCACATCTCGAAGGCCATCAAGAAGAACCGACGTTTCAGCTACCCCGGCTTCGGGACCTGGAACGTGCGTAACCGCAAGGCACGCACCGGCAGGAATCCTCAGACTGGTCAGACGATCCGCATCAAGGCATCCAAGACCGTGGGATTCAAGCCAGCAAAGGCTTTCAAGACCAAGCTGTAGTCTGAAAGCTCGCCCCGCCCACGAAGACAGCGGGGACATGGAAGGCCGATGGACAGCCCGGGTAAATGGTTACCCGGGCTTTTTTTATCCGCAGTTTTCGTCTGCATGTTTGTGCGGCGCTGTCATCCATGCCCAATCAATAGGCAGGGACACCCAGCTTGAGGTGTTTGACGAGAGGCAGGAGGTCCTGTGCATATGCAGCAGACAGGCTTAGAATCTTGCCGGTGACTGGATGGGTAAGGTTCAGACGATAGGCATGAAGGAACTGCCGCCTTAGGCCAAAGTGCTGCCGAAGAAGCCTGTTGAGATCCTTGTCTCCATATCTTCGATCGCCGGCCAATGGGTGTCCAACCTGCTCCAGGTGGGAACGGATTTGGTGTGTTCGGCCGGTGTGTAACTTCAGTACCAGCAGGCTCACGGCCCTTGGCTTCGTCGAGCCCACTTGCAGCTTTCGGCTGATGGCCACCCTGTATGAGGTTACTCCCAAAGAGTCTTTCCTGCCCCTGGTTGGTTTGTAGCTTCCGCCTGAACCGGGTATGTCTCTTCTCTTTACTGTAAGCTCCCATGTTCCTTTTTTGGGAGAAGGCGTGCCTGCACACAGGGCAAGATATTTTTTCGTGATCCGCCCCTCTTTGAGCGCCAGTGACAGGTCCCTTACGGCCTGTGCATCCTTGCCCAGCATCACCAGTCCTGATGTGTCTTTGTCAAGTCGGTGTACCAGCGCTGGACGGAAAGAGCCTGGTGTATCCTGCACCTCGAGATAGGCGTGTACCTGATCGATGAGAGAATTGGACTCGTGCCCGGCACCGGGATGCACAGGAAGGTTTGGTGGTTTTGAAACCACCAGGAGGTGTTCGTCCTCAAAAACTATGTTGAAGTCCATGCTCGTGGCAGGGCGTATGGGGCGGTGGGTGTCGTCATTGAAGCGATCCTCGGGCATGTGCAATATTATTTCATCGCCTTGCGAAAGTTTATACTCTCTGTTGGCTCTTTTTCCGTTGACTCTTACCTTTCTCGTCCGCAGTAGTTTGAAGATGTGTCCCATGGGCATTGCGGGCAGAGCCTTTTTTAAAAACCTGTCCAATCTCAGGCCGGCACCGTTTTTATCTACCTTCAATTTTGGCATTGTCATTCCCTGTTTTGTTCTGTTGCAAGATGGCCAAGCTGCCGCAAGGCTTCATATATCACGATTCCTGCAGTGGTGCTCAAGTTCAGACTACGACCTGTTCCAGGCATTGGTACCGTACATAGGTCCTTTTTCCTGTCTCCCTTGGAAAGGAATTCTGCGGAAAGCCCGCTGGATTCTGGACCCAGCACCAGGATATCACCCGGCTTTACCTGATGCTCGAAGAAAGACTGCCTGGCTCTGGCTGACAGATAATGACAACGGGAGTCCGGCAGGAGGTCCTGTATCTGTTCGAATGTAAGGTGGGTTTTCAAATCGCAGTTTTTCCAGTAGTCAAGGCCGGCACGGCGAGTTGCTCTGTCATCCAGGAAGAATCCCAGAGGCTCGACAAGGTGTAGATGCACACCTGTGCAAGCACAGAGGCGGACGATATTGCCGGTATTTGCCGGGATTTCCGGTGTTATAAGGACAAGGTGAAGATCTATCATCGAATTGACACCTCTAGGCCTGAAAGTTAGACTGCGTATAATACTTGTTTACGGAATCTATCATGCGAACATGGATATTGATCAAGACGTGTGTGGTGGCAATGGCACTTTGCCTTTGCATGCCTTCTGCCAGTCTCGCTTCGAAAAGAAAAAACCACAGGCGGTCATCCGTTGCCATCTGGAAGATCAACTCCTTGGGAGTGAATGCTTCCATAAGCAAAAACGTAAGATCAATTCTTGTCCGGACATTGAAAAGGGGCAGGGAATGGCAGTACGTATCCAGAAAACTCATGCTCAAGCGCCTACGCAGGGCCCGGGTGCCCGAGTCCGCTTCTGCTGACAGGGTGGCAAAAGCCTCCCGGGTAAAATTTTTGCTGGTGGGCACATTGGCCGGTTTTGGGACAAACATCAGCCTGGATCTGAAAGTTCTATCAGGCAAAAACGGCAAGGACCTGAGACGTCTTTCCGTCGTGTTGCCACAGGATAAAAAAACACTGAAGAGAGATCTGGATGAGTTGCTCGTCAGACTGTTGTCTCCCAAAAAATGGACGGGCGGCCTGATGCTTGTTGTCTCGGAGGACGGGGCTGAAGTTTTTTTAGATGGCACACGGGTGGCCACATCTCCTCTGAACAAACCCCTTGAAAACATAAGCCCCGGTAAACATATCCTGTCCATCCGAAAGGAAGGCTTCGGGGATTTTTCGCAATTCGTGGTCGTCAGGTACAAACAGGTGGCAAAACTCGAGGTGGACCTTGCGAGCGCAACCTTGGTGGGTCTCATATATGAAAAAAAGTCAAAAGCACCCAAGGTCAAAAAGGAAATCAAGGAACCCGCGCCTGTATTGGCAAAAACAAATCCCACGGGATGGCAGGAAATAACAGGCTGGACCTTTCTCGGTGTCGGCGCTGCGACCCTGCTGTCGAGTGGTTTGTTGGCCTGGCATGCCGATGAATTGGAAGAAGATATTGCACGGGGATGGTGGTCAGAGGGCAGCGAGGGCATCCTTCAGTCGAAGTTGAACGAGGGCAAGAGGAGAACAAGCTGGTCCAATTATACCCTCATCGCTGGGGGATCTTTTGCACTCCTGTCTGCCGGTTTTTTGTTGTGGGGCTATCTCGCCGGACCTGAAGATGCAGGAAAAACAGAAACCAAATCGACAATGCTCGTTCCCACCTCCTTTTCCAGTGGTGCTGGAGTGGCTTTGACCGGTTGCTTCTAGCTTTTCATCCGTGACCCATCTGGCCGCGATGCAAAAGTGAAATTACACTGCTTGCTCTATCTTTCTTTCCGGGTTTTGTTGCGCATCATCTATCCACTTTTTGAGATGGTGTCTCGATAGCAGGCGAAAGAACGGGCTGTCAGGTCTCAGGATTTCGAATACAGGTGTTGGCTGCGTTCCTTCGAATCCTCTGAAAAGTACCTGACCAACATACCTGAACAACTCGATATCCGAGTCTGGATCGCTGGTTTTGAATCCAACGATCAAACTCAACATTGACTCCAGGAAGAGAAAGCTGTTTTGGATTTCAGGAGCCAGTTCCTCTGGTTTGATCTGGACTCTGAAAAACTGGTGAGTGAGTTTCGTCTTGAACAAATAGGCGTTCAATGCCCCGCCGCTGATGGCTTCTCCAAGATTGTAGATGTCATTGGAGTTTATTGCCACATGGCTTTCATGCCCTGTTTCGATTCTGGAAAATTTCGACTTGATGGATTTCGTGGTCTCTGAAATAAATCTTTGAACCAGCTTTTGATCTTTGTCAGCCAAGGCTTTTTGCCACATGCGACCCAATGCCGGCTCGACTCTGAAGGTTCCTGTGGATGCGATATATACTCTGAAGGGCAGATCGAGGTTGGGCTTGGCGCGATCGGCGCGAGCCTGCTCCAGAGTCTCATCCAGCATCTGCTTGACCACCAGGTTCCTCGCAGTGCCCCTGGCTGCTTCGTTGATGCGCTCGGAGATGGCAACCCTTTGCGTGCCCCAGATGTCATCCTCCATGGAGATGACTTCTGCAGCGGTTCCAAAGGATATGAACAGACCAGCCTCCAGTCCAGCGCCCCTTCGCTGGTTGTCCTCTCTCCTCGCTTCATCCAGTGTCTCTTCTTCTTCATCAAGGGCTCGCAACCTGTCTTCTATGGATCTGATCTCATCCAGGAAGCGACGGGTAAGCAATTCGATGAGATAGTCTCTAAGCTCCTCGCCCTTCATCCCCTTGAGTTTTTTCAGGGTCTTGTCCTTGTGTGCCTTCAGCCTCTCATGGGCGCGCTGAATGGTCTTTATCTGGGCCCGAAGTTCAGATATTCGCGCAGGCTCAGACGTGGACGAGGCTTGCTCCTGGAAATATCTGAAATTTTCTTTGACCTTTTCGAATCTGGCCTTGTAGTCCTTTTGTAATTCCTTGACCATTTCGTCAGGAGACAGGCTGGACTTTACAAATACTTCCTGTTTGATGCTGTCCAGCCTGTTTCTGAGCACTGTCTGTTGACTTTTGATTTCAAGTCTTCTTCTGGAGATGTTCTGGCGTGCCAACTGCAGGCTCTCTTCGTCACCCATGGATGAGAGTTCGATAAGTTTTTCACGGTAGGCACGAAAAATGTCCTGGATATCCCTGGCAAGGTTTACAAGCGATATCACGTTTCCCGAGAAAGCGACCGCATCTCCCAGAAGGTTTACCAGCTGAATGTTCTGCTCTTTTGACACGAGCTGGGATGCAGTTCTGTAACGTTGAGCCGCATGAAGTATGGGTTCGTAAAACTCCCTTTTCAGAAAATCTGCCATCACCAGCTCTTTGGCCAGGGCCGTTCTCCGTGTGTATCCTTTGAGATCCACAAAGAGTTGACCTTCTTCCCGCACCACTCTGGTTTGGATCATGGGCTCGTCGTCCAAGCCTATTCTGTATAGTCTGCCTTCTTCATATTCCACGCGGAGGGTGGCAGAATCTGTGCCCATGCGTCTGTCGGATATTCTGCGGCGGGTCTGGTCCAGGTGTTGCTTGGAGTATTCATCGAGGCGATACAACAAGAACCGTTCGATCAAAGACTGTAGCGCAAGATCGTCCGCCTCTGATGTTCTGCTCCAGGGCGGACCCTGTTCCATGATACGTGTGATCATTTGAAGCAGGACAAGGGTTGGTCCTGGCTCCTGTTGGTGACGTTTGAGTACATCTATCCTGTCGGTGAGATCAGCCGAGATCTGACCCAGGATTGTCGTATTGTCCAACAGGTCCAGGATGCCGCTGTTTGATGGAAAACAGTATGATAAGAGTTGATCTGCTTCAAGGGCCTGGTCTTCGTGTAACACGAGATGGTCCAAGGAGATTCTTCTGAAGGCTTCGCATGTTGAAAGCTGCAAGAGACTGGTGCGTAACGGTCCGGGCCTGGATACTTCCGACATGATGGCCTTCAAGAGGATCGAAGGTTTGTTATCCACCTCCAGGGCTGCCTGGTAAATGGGTTGCACGAGCTGCTCAACCTCTTTGGGCATGGAGTATGGATTGATGTCTGTCATTAGCTCGCTGGACCTGATAGAGAGGAAGGTGATTGGACAGAGGCTTATAAGCGCCACCATCATGTCCGTGTGCTCATTGGTTCCAATGGGTGGCCTTCCTGATTTTGACAGTGCTGATTCAAAGACCTGTCTGGACAGAGCATGCAAGGCCATGCCCACCGCCTGTTCCAGCCTGCCGTAGGTAAGATTTGGAATTTTTGTCTTTTTGATTCGTTCCTTTGCCTTGAGCATGGAGTTGAGCACAGCGAGCTGCACCATGACGCCAATACCGGAAAGAGACGGCTGCCCCAAGGTCCATTTGAAGGCATTGCCAAGGGAGACAAAGAGCGCATCCAGAAGTTCTCTACCCCCGGCATTTTTGGCAAACCAGCTCTCCAGTAGACCACCGTCTAAGAAGGGAGATTCCAGCAGCGCGATGCGGACCACCTTTCTGGCATGATCAGCTTCAGGGATTGTTCTTGGGCAGATTCGGCGAGGCCACAGAACAACACGCATGCTTGGGTCTGGAAGTACTACCCTCTGCTTTTCTTTCTCGTATTCAGGGTCTCTTCTTCGGTGAATGAGATCCACCAAGGAATCAACCGCCCTGTTCATGACATCGTTCAGTTGGTCTGACAGAGAATAGGGAACTATGCGATCTACCGATGATTCACCGAGGGCCAGGGGCAGGCGTTCAAAAAAATTGTTCCACACGTCTCTGCCGTCTGAAATCTGGGACAGGAGTTGCTCGAAAGCCAGAAGCCTGGGGTGACGGACAGATATTTTCCCAATTGCGGATGTCATGCCTGTATTCTAACGCCCTGCAAAAATAATGGCGATCCACATCTGACCTGACTTGGATCTGTCATGGGATCTTGCTATGCCCACCCCCAGTCGATTAAAGCCTTCTTCCAGTATTTCCGGCGATGCAAGTATTCTTCCTGGATTGGTAGTATGAAAATATCTTATGGCTGCGTCCGATACTCCCCAGTCGTCTTCAAGTTCCTGCATCAGCAAGTCACCCTCGGAGCCGGGGTCTGCCTTTGTATCCAGTGCCATTAATCTGCGGGCACTTTGCCTGGCAAGCCTGGATAGGTCATTGTCAAGTCCCAAGGCGAAACGGCCTTTTTTCCTGCGGCGATCATTGACCAAGTCCAGGAGCTTTTTGACAGTGGTAAGCTCAGGGCCTGTCTCCGGAAGCTCGAGGAAAACTTCGCACACCGCTACTATGTCCTCTTCCGGGGTCCTCTCCATGGCCACTCCCACTCCCACTACTGTAACATCAGGATCGAGGATGTTGATTCTGTGGCTGGGGCTGGACATGAGACGATCATGGGCTGCCTCCGGGCTGGATGACAAAGAGACGTTTTCCAAAGCGCGATCGAATTTCACCCTGGCTTTTCTCAACCTGTCCACAAGAGCGCCGGATTTTTTGCTCCTGTGCGTAGCATGTCTGTCGAACAATAATTGCATGGCATGGGCGCGGGCGATTTTGCACAACTCGTCATCTTTTGAAAGGGGAGGTAGCTCCAAGGACGCCCTGTCCTTGTTTATCATCGCTACCATGGCTGCTTCTGCCTCAGCCGGGTTGTGATAACGATTTGGAGCTGGCCTGGCTTTAATCCTCGGTATGGATGGTCGTTGCATTCCGCAATACAGGGGAAAAAGGGCCGCTACCTCCGGACCGGTCGGTCCGTTGACAGTGAGTTCCATGGTGTATTCCCCCGGCCCTGAATCAAAGGCAATCTCGCTGGTCCATTTACCCTCATCGTAGTTCAACGTGCCTTTTTTGACATCACCTTTGGGGGTGGTCATGAGCCAGACCGGATGGCTGTAAGCTCTGAGCAAAGCCAGCTCCATGGTCTGCCTGCTGCCAGGCGCAGGGCAAACCGGGAAAGGTTTTATAAACGCCGGCCGACGAGCCAGGATCAGGGTGGTGACCATCTGTTTTTGATCAGCGGTCCTGGTGACACCAATGGCAAAGTGGGTGTATCTTCCCCTCTGAACCTGATCGTCTAAAAATTTCATGAGGCTGGGCGGAATTTTTTCCGAAGGCCCAATGGTGGAAAATGGAAGAACAGCTGCATCTGTCACTCCCTGTCGAAGGAGTTCGAATTTGAGCCGATCCTGTGGTAGAGATTTGCTTCCTGGACCGCCCATCTCGACCAAAAAGCCGCTCCATTTTCTGGCTACAGCCGCATAGCGTTCGTCCCAGACGATTCGTCTTTTGTGATTGCGGCACCAACCAATGACTCCTGCTATGAGGATGGACTCGTCAGGGTTGGAGAGAAATGACCTGTCGCTGTTGTAAAGGTCTTTGCAGCTTTCTTCGGCCCGGCCCGCACCCACAAGAACCATGACCAGCACTGCCATGAGTGCCAACTGCGCCCGTATGTAGGTTCCGTGCCGGGCTGGTGTGTGTGTGCTCGTGGTTTTCATTTTACGGGAAAGGTCGGTTGGACCCACCAACCTGCATCAAAAGCCTTTTTTCTCAGATCAGCATAACCATGGTCAATCAGGACAGCATGCTCCGCATATTCCAGCATTTCCTCATCCGTCCATGAGTCGCCCACAGCCAGGACAGGCCTGGATCCGATAAATTTTTCTATGGCTTGCACCTTGCCTTTTTTGAAAGTCGGAGGCGGTTCCATTTCACTGGTGAGTTTTCCGTCCTTGAGTACAGTCCTCATGCCTATGATGTGTTCCGGTTTCATGTGAAATTTTTCCGCAGCTCCCTGTACCACCCACTGGGGTCCTGCCGTAACCATCCAGACCTGGAATCCATGCTTTTTCAAAATCCCGATCAAATCGAGAATTTCCTTGTGAATGCGAATCCCTGTGGAGGTTATGGCAGGGGCCGGATCCTCGTCTCCGGCTTTTATGGGTTCTGAGCCCATAGGGCGACCCAACTCGTACTCGAAGACCTTCTTGGCCATGGTGCGGATCTCATCAGGGCTGTATCCGGCATAAAATCTCACCTGCCATGGGTAGCATTTTTCCGGGGATGTCTCGTGGCACAAACCCCAATATGCCTGGTGCATGAGCTTGCGTAGTTTCTGTAGTTCCACGGACTTTGCCCGCTTGTCTTCCGGAAGTTTCTGGAGGTCCTGCCATGCGGATTTTATCTTGCCGCTCAGGTTTTCGGGAAAGGTCTTGAAGAGCTCATCATTGAAAAGGAATTTCTGGTTGAGAATCATCCAATCGAAAAACGCCCTACCTATATCACCATGTATGCTGGTGTTGTCAAAGTCGAACACTACGACAGGCGGCTTTTTGTCAGAGTAATTTTTTGAACCCTTGCCCTGGTCTGGGATGAGGGATTCGATTCTCTGCTTTACATCCTATTCTAATGCGCCTTTCAGTTCAAGTTTAGCAGGGATTGTTTTTTTTGAAGTCTTCGATTTTTTGTTTTGGTAATTGGTCTGTGCTGCGGGTTGACAGGCGAAAAACCCGGAAAAAGAAAATATCATTGAACCGATGAGAAAAAGCCTGATCGCCATTTGATTTCGCCTCCTGGCTTTTGTGTGCGTAAAATCCAATCCGGACCCCATGATAAAACACAATTGCCAGTTGGTACAAAACTTTATCTTGTATAGTCAAAAATCGTAATTATCGCTGAAGACGAATGGCGTCTGCATTAAAACTAAATCGGAGGAACATCCAGTAGCAAATGGCCCTTGGGGCACCTTACTTTAAAACCAATTGACCCTATAACACTAAAGTAACCCTTTTTTGCCTCTGACTTGTTGGCATATCGCCACACACGCAGTTGCTTTTTGCTATATTTTTTTTGGCACCTAGGACAAATAAAATATTTTAAATATTTTCCAGCCCCATCCACTAAAGACTTGCCTGTATCTGGTCCTGGCGCATTTCGTATTATTTCTTCTGGTCCGTTCAAGAGTGTCCAAGCATCGAGATTCTTCCCGTTATTTTCTAGTAGTGATTCAACCATTCCTCGGTTATCCGCATCCATGTATGACCGAAGCAATCTCTTCCGATTGAAAATGAAGTTAGATTTTTTCAATCGATTACTCAAGCCACGTTGATTGCTGACCAATTTGTTTGCTTTCCTGCGATGACTGAATGACTCTGAGAATGTGAAAAAAACTGATCGTTTCTGTCTTGTTAGCAGCCAATATGTTCCATCTAAAATCCAGGAAACGAATTCCAGAAAACCAAAAACAAGCCTGACAATAAAATCATATATATCCAAGCCTTGTTCTCCTAATTGATAACCAGGGCATAGTTTTAACTTGTGTCCAAAGATCCGGATACGATACAAAGCACATGTTTGTATCACATATATCACATATATCACATCAAGCTTATCTACACGGAGGGCATCATGAGGAGAGTATTTTTTACATTCATCCTGTTTGCAAACTTTATTTCTCTGCCTGCTTGGGCTGATTGCAGCAAGGACACAGATTGCAAAGGCAATCGCATCTGTGAAAGCGGAAAATGTGTAGACCCCAAGGTGCCGCTTGCAGCACCGATGAGGGCCCCAAGTTCCTCACTGAGCTTTGACGAAAACACACTTGCCCAGAGTCACGCCAGAGGTGCTGCCGTAACAGGTTTTGTCATGTCTGCGGTCGCCCTTGGTTTGGCTATTGGAGCTGAACTTACCAAAGAGGATCAGATCCCATCATTACCATTGGGAGGTGTTGCCACTTTAGCCGTCGCTATCAGTGCGCCAATCATAGCGAAATCTGGATCGTCCCTTCGCTACGCCGCTGGAGTGGATGGGGCATTTGGTCTACGCATAGCAGGCTGGGTTGCATATGGGGGCACTTTGTTGGATGCGGTGGTGCTCATCGGCCTGGGGATAGTCGATATAACCCCAGAGGACGGATTGATATCAGTCACTGGAGTGCTGGGGGCCGCGAGCCTGATCTTGTTCTCCATTGACAACTTGAATACCTATGGCGAGGCTTCTGAGAAACTGGAGCAATCAAAAGTTGGCCTGTCTTTTGACCTTCCTACCTTCGCTCCTGTAGTAACTCCGGAAGTTGGGACTACCGGAGCTTCTCTGTGTCTATCCGGTCGATTTTAGTTTTGTTCTTCTGTGCTCCAGCGCGTTTTGGGGCGCAAATTGCTCAATCTTGTCGGCAAGAATTTGACTTATCACTTTCTCAGTTCCTTTTTGAGACCTTGCAGGTAGGCCTTGGTTCGACGCGATCGAAAACTTGCCAGCAAGTCATCGAATTCTTCAAAAGAAATCTCCTCCAGATCTTCGAGTTCAATTCTCATTGAATCAAGCAAGAACGCCATCTTGTCTTTTTGCCAGCTGATGTTCTTTCGCAGATAAACCAGGTCGGCAATGGCTCTTAGGGGACTGGCAATAAAAGCCCAAGTGCCTTTTTCGATTTCGTCTGTTTTGACGCCAGCGAGTAACGACTGAAGCTTTCCACAAGAACAAGTTTTTTTGTCTGTTTTTGGGGCTCGTGTCATCAGGGCTGCATGGCTTCGGCGATCATCGGACGAAGCTGGTTCAGTACTTCCAGGTTGCTTCTGCCAGCACCCGAGTCGCCCTCTGCGGCCAGCACACCATATGACCCGTTGGTCAAATCCATGAATGGAACGAAGCCAAAAGCGCCGGCGCTGTGAACCATCAGGTCAGCATCACAAGCGGCAACATCGTCAGGTGACGAGCACTCCCGCCAGCAGCCTAGAGCATAGTGAATGTCGGGATTTGGAGTATAGACAACGTTGATGTCAGTAGGCCACTGTTCGGAGTGTTGTTCTGTGAAAAGGTCGACAGAAAGAAGAGTTGAATCTCCTATCCCCTGCAAGGCGCTGAGAAAGCGTTCATAGTCATTTATGGAGATGGTCAATCCACCGGAGATAAGAGGGTTTTTGATTCCGACCTTTTGCTTGGGTGCCGTGTAGTATATGGCGTCAGAGGTGAACCTGGAAGGGAGCACTACTTTTTCCGTAAACAATTCGCGCCAGCTCTTACCCGTGACTTTCTTTGCCATGGCGGCAGCAACCGCCATGTGTTGGGGGCCATAGTGAAAGGTTTTCCCCACCATGGCTCCCTGCTCCAATCCAGCACCATGGATCAACTCCAGGCACTCTTCTGGGCTTGTCAGGACTTTTTTGACGCAATCGTCTCCCTGCAGCCCGGAGGTGAATGACAGCAGGTGTCGCAAGGTAATGTCTTTGATGTCGGGTTCTGTCCAGCCCAGCACCTGCCCTGTAGTGTCGTCCAGAGACAGTTTTCCGTCTTGTACGAGAGCCAAAAATACAGTGGAACTGACCCATTTTGATGCGGAAGCTATGGCAATGGGTTCATCCCTACCTGGTGCCTGACCCAGTGAGATGCTGTGAACCAATTTGCCCGAGTCGTCAAAAACATCGAGGATGACAAAGTCACCTTTGATTTTTCCGGAATCGAACGCAGCGGTCAATTCCTTGTCTACCTCCTGCCAGAGGTTTTGGCTGTCACCTTCGTCTCCATCCCGGCCTTCGTTGTCGTCTTCGCATGCAGGACCACAGTCGTGCGTGATATTTGCGTCTGCAGTGTCTATGCCGCTGTCGGGCGCTTGAGTGTTTCCGCTACATGCCAAGCAAAACACGGCCCACACAAGGGATAAGACCAATGGAATTTTGGTGTTCATTACTCATTCTCCTGTTGTACCGGGTTTCATGCAGTTCTACCCATTTATTATACGCTGAGCCTACCACAAGCGGTATGCATTAAGTTCCTGGCTGAAACAAGATGTCCTGATTTCCACCGGGAGTATTCGGTCTTCTTTTAGGTTGGCTGGCTCATTGGAGAAAATCGTTGTGCCTGGAATGCTTATTCATGCGATGGCAAATAGTTATGGTGGTGGCTTACCAGGTAGCTCAAATAGTAACGCTTGACGGTAGTAACGTGGTGAGTTAGCATAAGGTGTAGATGATAAAGACATTTCGCAACAAGAGCACTGAATGCATCTGGGAAGGAGAGGTGTCGCGTTGGCTGCCGCGTAACATCCAGGACGTAGGCAGGAGGAAGTTGAGAATGATAAACAACGCGCAGAACATCAACGACCTCCGGATTCCACCAGGTAATCGGTTGGAAGCACTGAAGGGCAAGCGTAAAGGTCAATACAGTATTCGAATCAACAGCCAGTGGCGAGTGTGTTTCCTTTGGTCTGATGGGGACGCGTACGAGGTGGAAATAGTGGACTATCACGGATAGAGGTGAACAAGATGGCAGGAAAGAGACTGAAGAATATCCATCCGGGGGATGTGCTCTATGAAGAATTTCTCAAGCCCTTGGGGATCACTCCTTATCGCTTGGCAAAAGACATAGCTGTGCCTCAGACCAGGATCTCTGAAATTTGCAAGGGGCGCAGGTCAATCTCTGCTGACACAGCATTGCGACTCGCCAAGTATTTCGGCACCACAGCCAAATTTTGGTTGGGCTTGCAGCAAGATTATGACCTGGAGGAACACTCCTTGGCTCTTCGAGACAAGCTCGATTCTATTCAGCCTCTGGATGCGACTGGACACCCACCATGAGAAATTGTGTCAATGTCAAAACCTCCCAAAGGGAACGGCGTCCACCGTGGGCGTCAGAGGGTGTTGTTGTTTGCACAGGCAAACAAGCAGCCCCTTGCCAGCCCGTTTGCCGAACAGGTCCTGGAACTTCTCGATTGCCCTGGCATGCTTGGGGCTGGGAGTTGCTGTGAGTTTTACTTCGATAGGAATAAGCTGCTCGCCATCTTCTATGATGAAATCCACTTCGTGCCATGCGGCGGTACGCCAAAAATAAACACGGGGCTGCATCCCGCGGTGGGCAAAGAGTCGGAGCACTTGGCCCAAAACTGCGGTTTCGAACATGGGACCGCCGTGCATGCCTTGCAAAACCTGCGTGGGATTGGGAAGAGACAGAGGAAAGGGTTCTCTCGTGGTGGTTTGTAACATCTATAACCTCAATGATAATAATTGGTTAAGCTGCTGTCAAGCAT
>JALVPF010000310.1 GCA_027031935.1 Myxococcales bacterium
CTTCGTCGCCCCAGGTGCTGTTCCAGGATAGCAGCGACCCGCTTGCGCAAATTGATGGCCATCTCGGTACCGGCATTTCTTTCGGCAACATCGAGATAAACACCCATCTGTTCTTCGAACAGGCCACCCTCATTGGCCAGACGCACCAGGTCTGCGTCTATACCCTCGTCCGTTGGGCGTTCTCTAAAAGCACGCGCCGCAACCGTAAAAGCCATGGCACGCTCGCTCATCTTGTTTTCAAAAACATCCATCAACTGCCTGAAAAATGCCAGCCGCTCATCGGCGTCGCTTGTGGCGGCCAAGCGCATCTCCAGTATTGCCGCCAACTTCCTCCACTCCTGGGAGGACCTGTAGACACCATCGAGGACCTCTGCGGCCGACAGTCGCGATCGCTCGTCTGCCAACAACTTTTCGAGAGACTCGATTGTCTCGGGATGATTGGGTTTTCTCTCGAGCAGGGTCTTGTAAATCTGGACAGCCTTTCTTGGCTGGTCCAACTGGCTGATAAAAATTGCCGCTAATCTGGAATTGTAGTCAATCAGCCCCAAGACGTTCTTTGAAAGGTTTGCGAGCTTGGGCAGGAGTTCGGCCTCATCCTCCCATCGTCCAGTTGCCTGGTAGAGTCGGTCCAGTTGCTTTGCCGCGCTCAGATCCTCAGGATCGGATTCCAGCACCTTCCTGTATGCATCGATGGCACCTTCCAAATCCCCGACCTGCTCTTCGAGAATCTGGGCCGTTTGCACGAACAGGTCACGTCTAGCTTCAGTATCCGTTGATGCCTCTGCCTGCAAATTCAGCACCCATGCCAGATCCTGAAAAGACTTCGAATCGCGATATAGTGCTTCGAGTGAACTAAGGGCCGAGGTGTGAAGGGGATTCAGTTCCACAAGCCTTCGAAGACTTGCGGTGGCAAGATCCGGCCTTCTTAGCTTGTCCCTGTACAGACCTGCGAGGGTCTGCAACATGGTGACTTGCGTATCGCGGTCGTCCAAGGACTCCAAAGCTTCCTCAAGGGCAGAGGTCAGGCTCTCGTAAGCACCGGATTTTTCCGCTTGGTGCTCCATGGCGAGCAAGACATCCTGGCTCGATGGATTGATTCTATATGCCTTTCTCAAGGCGGCAAAGGATCTGTCTGGTTGGGACAATTGCCTGTCATAGATCTGAGCCACTCTGATGAGAATATCTACCTGCTCTTGCTTGTCCTCTGAGGCTTCGGCCTTGACCTCCAGTACCCTGACAAGGCCGGACCAATTGTCCTTTCGTTCATATACGGGCTGTAGGATCTCAGCCGCTGCAGGTGCGCTGTCAGGGCGATCCAGAAGGGACTCCACCGCCTCGATGGCACGATCATCATCCGGTCTTTCAGCCAGAACCTGTTGGTAATGCTCTATGGCGTGTTCCCTCTCCTCCATGCGTTCAGCACGAACCTTGCCAAGCTTGAGGGTCAGGTCCGATGCCTCATCAGGCTCCACCAATGGAATGATCCGCTCCAGGACCTGGGCGAAATCCGGCCACATGCCTCCCTTTTCTAATAGAGAGCCAAGGCGCCTGAGCACATCCAGATCGTCACCGACCATAGAGTCCAGTTCGCGGAAGACAGAGATGGCAGAGGGGCGGTCATGCAATTCCGATTCCAGAAGCTCACCCAACTCCAATAGCAGGGCTTTCTTTTCTTCTGTGCTCTGTGCTATCTTTTCCCGCTTCCTGAGTATGTCCGCCAGTTCATCCCATCTCTGTACGGACCGGAGCAACTGGCTCAAGGAAAGAAGCACATCAGGATCATCGACTTGATGCTCCATGACTTTTCTATAGCAGGTGATAGCGTTCTGCGGCCTGTTGAGTTGTTGCCGGTACAGGTCCCCAAGCATCAGGTTGATACGGGAAACATTTTCCACATCTGAGGCCTGTAAGAGGGAATCTTCCAATATACCGGCCAGCTCCTCGAACCTTCCTGTCTCTCTTGCCAACCTGAAAAGGGATTTTCCAACGGTGTCTAAAGAAGGGCTCTCCTTGAAGGCTCTGCCCAAGGCAGAAAATGCCAACTCCTTTTGGTCCAGCTCTTCTTCGTATACCTGAGCTATCCTCTCCAGAAGTGACACACGCTCACCTGCGGTGGAACAGCCTTCCAGCCTTAGCTCCAACATGTCGATATGCCGCCGCCAGTCACCGGCCAAGGCATAATAGGGTTGCAGGATTTCTGCAATTCTCAAGGGACTGACTCCACGGCCCTGTAACCTCTCCAGAATCCTGACCGTATTGGCCGCCAGCTCAGGGTCAACCTGCTCAGAAGATAAAATCGTGTTGCAAAGCTGTAGAGAATTTTCAGTGTCATTCAGACGCTGCTCGAAAATTCCAGCCAGTCTATACTGAAGTTCCTGACGTTTTGTTGCATCGCTTTGGTGTTCGAGGCTCTTGGATATGGCCTGTGCCGCATCCTGCCACTGGCCATCTCGTTCATAGAGATCGGACAAGGCGCTCCAGGCGTCTGCATCATTTTCGTCGATCGCCAACACTTCCCTATAGGCGTCTACCGCCTGTGCATAATCAGCCATACGCTCTGTGTAAATATCCGCCAGCTTGAACAACAGCTCCTTCTTCTTCTGTGCTGACCTGACCAACTCCAGTTGGCGCTTGTAGATTGCGACCAACTCCATGCTGCCACCGCTTTGCTCCTGGAGCTTTTCCAGCGCGGCCAAGGCAGGCATGTTTTTTGGATCCACTTCTAGTATTTCCTGATAGACCCGGATCGCTTCGGATGTGTTAGACAATTTGTTTGAGTGAATTTCTGCCAAAGCCGTCAAAACAGCCATCAATCTCTTGCCCTTGAGTTTACCGCTGGACAAGGCGGTTCTGAGTACGGCAGCCATCTCCTGATAACGACCGGTTCGATCACCCAAGGCGATGAGGTTTTCGAGAATTTTCTTGGGTGATGGATCCAGAGTAAAGGCACGCAGCCGACACTGGAAGGCCTCGACCGGGTCATCCCTATTCTCCAAGTGAATATCAGCCAGCTTGTCCAGCAATTTCAGCTTCTCTGCCTTATCATGGGAGTGGGAAAGGCGGATCTCCATACACCTGACAAGCCCGTTATAGTCCTTCGTCTTTGAATAATATTTCTCGAGGGCCACGGCTGCACCCAGATTTTCACCATCCAGCCTGAGGATCTCCTCGAACAGGAACTTTGCAGCCTCGGGGTCCTTGAGTTGATTGGATGTTATATCGGCCAACTGAAAAAGCACATGGGCCTTGGCAGCAGGTTCTTCAATCCTGTCCACCTGCGCCTTGAGCAGTTCGACCACCTCGGCCCAGCGCCCATCCTCCTGGTAAAATTCGATGAGGGAAGCGGCTGCTGAACTGTACAGGGGATCTATCTCGAGGATTTCTCGGTACGCGGCAATTGCGGCCTCTTTATCCTGAAGGTAAACTGCGCTCAACATGGCCTTGCGTTCCAGAATAGAGGCAGCCACATGCTTGTCTTTTGTTCTTTTGACCACCTCATTCAACTTGTCGATAAGCTCCTTTACCCTCCTCTTCTTCAGGTAATGGCGTTCCAGGAAACTCAAGACATGTTCATTTCCAGGCTGCAGAAGCAAACACTTCTCCAGGTTTTCCTCCACCTCCTGATCGTGGTCTCCCTGTAAAAAATATATTTCAGCTATCTGGCGATAGAGCGCCACTGCCATGCCCTTGTCAGGAGCCTCCACCGCCTCGACCCGCAATTCCTTTACACGTGCCTCCCAGTCCTTCTTTGAGTCATCCAGCTTTTCCAACGCCTTTTGCACAGGAACATTGTCCTGACACAGGGAAGCCGCTTTTTCCAAAGCCTGCCTACACTGTTCTTCCAGCAAAGGCTCGCCAAGAAGAATCGTTCCAAGCCTCAAATACTTGTTGCCCAAGGCCTCCTCATCTACACCTCCTATATTGCCTTCCTGATGGAGCAGACTCAGGACCTTTTCATAAAAGCCCAGATCCAGGTAGAGGCCCTCGAGAGCGTCCAGTACATCTATACGGTTTGGATTTGCCACATGTGCATGACCAAAGGCCACCAGGGCCCTGTCGTTGCGCTGGAGGTTATCACGATAAAGTTTACCCAGTCGGAAGAAAATATCTGACCTTTCAGCACTATCGCCCGTAATGGTGGCCAATTGTTCCAGGACCTTGGCCAGATTGGTCCACTGGCGCTGCTTCTCATACAAGATAACCAGGCCTTCGAGGGCTGAACGATCATCGGGTTTGAGGCGCAAGACATTTTGATAGGACTGTTCTGCCTGTCCCTGATTTTCGAGTTTATGGTGCCAAACGGATGCACATTTCGAATATAGCTGGACTATCTCACTATCATCCTGAAGATGCGCAATTCGTTGTTGATACAAGCCGACCAAATCCTTCCAGCGGTCCTTGCCCTTGAAAATCTCCTCCAGGGCCGTGAAGGCTGGCACATCCGTCGGATTGTTTTTGAGAATTTTCTGATAGTTCCGGATCTGCTCTTCCATCTCGGCATCCACTCCCTGCAAATGAGGTCAAATTACGCAGGGGGGCCCACGAAGCAATCCCTACGTAATTTCTTCCTATTTCGTGGTCTTTATACCCGAATAATCAAGGTAAATCAAAGAAAAGTTGGGGGATTGGCAGACGGCCAGGTATGGCTAGAAAACGTATTTCAGGTTTGGAGTCAGGGCAACCATGGCACCGCTGTTGGTAAGGTCGTAAGATCCCCAGACTTCCACTCCGACCCAGAAATGCCTCAGCATGGTGGCATACTCCAGGCCCGTGCCTCCCTGGAAAATCAGGCCCGAATCATAGCCGGCCATGTCAGGTGCCGTAAACATCCAGCCGACCGCGGCTTTTACATACCATCCCGTGCGCTTCGTCGTGATGAGATTGAACCTTAATCCAAGCAAAACAGCAAATATTCCCACATCGTTACTCACCTCGGCCTTGTTGGCAGGCTGCCGCTCCCCGGAGATCTGCTGCCCATGAAGTGCAAGGTGTATGGATGCGATCTGGCCCAGATCATAACCGGCCTCGAGTTGCAGCAGAGGACTAGGTGGCCAGGCAGGGCTCTGTCTATCCCCTCCGAATAGATTGGTCACAGGCATGGAGAATCCCATGTCGGTCCTTAGCCAAAAACCACGCTCCACCTCACTGAATTTCTGTATCTTTGGCGCGCCCTTGGATGCTGTTCCGCCGGCAAACGCAGGGTTTGCAGACAGGATAAGGATAAACAGGCAAGACAACATTCTCATGGATGTTCTCCTCTGGGTGCTCTCCACCTATCACTGACTCTTTAGAATGAATGGATAGTTGACGATCACTATGCCACCGCCCTGGGGTTCAGGAAATTTCCAGGTACGAATCTTCTGCGTAATGCAACGCTCTACCATGGCATTATGCAGCGTAGTGTTGGACACAGATGCCTGTTGCACGTAACCCTTGGGGCTGATGGTGAACTTTATGGACACCTTTCCCGCCAGGTTGGGATTTCTGGTCAACTCCTTCGAATAGCAATACTTGATCTGGTCTCTGTGTGAGTGGATTACCCTGCGAATGATCTCCATGGAAAGAGAGCCCATCACAATGGGGCGTCCTACGGAAATACTGACATTGCGCTCACCGCGATTCCTTATTCTTGACACTCCGGTGCCATAGCCGTACCTTCCGCCACCTCGACCACGAGTGCCAAGCCTTCCCACTCCGATGGTGTTGCCCACGCCACCACCGCCGGGTCCGGTTCCCTTCAGACCAAGTCCTCCGAAACCACCGCTGTTTCCCACAGTGCTGCCGTACATGTTACCTATGGCGCCTTCGAGTTCACCACCCAAACCAGTCCCCCCCATGACCGTAGACAAGCCTTGAGGTCCTCCAGCGCCAAGAACAGCCACCAGGCCCCTGTTGCCAACAATCTCCTTGTCGTCAGGCTTGATGGCTCTTACAGCGGATCTCTTTCCCGTGTCAGGCCGCCCCCTGAGTCCCATCTTTCCTTCTGCCCCCTTGTGGCGGGCAGCCGAATCAGACTTCTTCGCGTTGATATCAGATTTCAAGCGGGCAAGAAAACTCAGGTCCTTTTTCTGAGGTTTCGGCCTGGTCAGAATGAACTGCACAAAACGATCCGGCACCTTGTACAACTCTTCCTCGGATGTCTCCACCGACTTGGGCCGCAGGTGAAAAGTCGCCACCAGGGCTGCCAGGACAAAGAGCATCAACAAGAGGGTGTTGAGAAAAGTATAGTCCAGGTTTTCTCCCAGCTTTGTGAAATACCCAGCGGGTTTTGAGACATATCTGAACCTCAAGCCCACGTTTCCAAAGTATACGCTCGCCACAGAACCCTGCTCCAGGGGTACCATACGGCAATTGCCAAAATCCGGGTCCTGTGTGGCGCTTGCAGACCGCCCCATATCCTGCAGATCTGTAATGGTACCGTCGTTTGATCTGAATTCTCCGGAAGAAGAGGACGAGAACGAAAGCATCACCTGATCGCCGACAATTCTTGCCACAGGAAAATTATCCGAAGGCAAAACATCACCCGGAACAAAGAAATCGGCCTTATCTCCCTCCCCCACAATGACCTGTTTGGCGTCGGGTTTGAAGACCTTTACGTTCAAGACCGTATCATGTCCCCATAACTTACGGACTTCCAGCGTCCAGTTTGCCGCAGTAACCGTCTCATCATCATCCAGCTCACCCAATTCCTTGGACGGGGGTAGTGCTACCCTATAAGTGAAATAGCTCCCCTCGTCGTCAAATTCTCCATCTTGATCATCAGAATATTCAGGTTCATGCTGCTCATCCGCGATCGTCTCCTGCTCCTCTGCTGCGCCGTGTTCGTCATAGTCCTCGCTCAAGTCATCCGGTTCATCCAAATCCGGTGCATCATAGCCCTCGGACTCTGCCTCAGGTTCCACTCCACCTATCTCCACAGGCTCCATCCCCTCAGCCGTAGGCGCGTTCTCTATGTCCAGCTCCGTGGAAACCCCAACTGACCCGACATCCGATTCCGACTCCACGAGCTCATCCTGAAAAACGAGCCTCGTATCTCCCAGACGAATCTCATCACCAGGATTGAGAAGGGCCTTGGTCACTCGCTCGCCATTGACAAAAGTCCCCTCTGATGAACCCATGTCAATGATATTTATATCCCCGGAAGCAGAGACCTCCACCACAGCATGTATCCTGGAGACTTTTTCGTCTTCAAGCCGCAGGTGTGCAGAAGAAAGCCGTCCGATTTTAATGATATCCCTGTCGAACGACTCCGTGGCCTGCAACAGGCCACGGCGATAAACCTTAAAGGTCAGATTACTCATGACAAACTCCTTTGGGGCCACGAGCCTCGGTCCCCTTGGGGCGGACATCTACAAGGGTTTATAGATCCTTGACCGACTGCAGCACCCTATCCTTGAAATTCTCGCGGACCCTGATGAGGCTCTTGTGTCTGGCGAGCTTTCGTCCTGTCAGAAACTCCTGGTCCGGCCTGGTCAAGTCACCTGTGATCGTGTCATCATCAAAATTGTATACCGTCTTCTTTTTGTAAATCACATCATCCTGTGCGCTCGCCGTTGCGCATAGGAACACGGCGGAGACAAGCACAGTTACCAACAGCACCCAAATTCGCCTGATAGACAACATGGCTCAAGACCTCCTGACTGCAAACGTTCTCGAATCCTCATACTACATCATACCAGAAAACCGGCTTCTGGTGCTAAGGAGCACTTGGTTCGTCCGGATCCTTTGGTTCATCTGCACCTTTTTCATCCTTTTTACCTGACTTGCTGACATCCCTGTTGTCTTTCTTGACCGTTTCTTCTGTCTTGCCAGTATTCTTTTTCCCTGTCTCCACGGGAGGCTTTGCCCCTTCTTCAACTTTGACAGCTTTATCGGAACTTGGTTCCCCTTTGGCCGAAGCTTTTTTCCCGGCGTCCTGCTTCTTTCCCTCGGTTTTCTTGCCGGCTTCATCTTTTCCAGCAGGCGGAGTCTTGGATTCACATTTCGGTTTTTTGCCTACCCAGAGACCCCCACCGAAAAACATCTCCGATTTATCCTTGAAGGTTATCAGGATGTCCCAGGGTCCCAGATCTAGTCCCTTGGGTACCATTATCTCCAGAGTGTGATCATCCAGCTTGTGCCATTTGACCTTCAATGTTCCAACATTTACCCTCTTGACGCCATTCTTGAAAAGAGCGCCCACCAACTTGACCTTCGTCTTCTTGTCAGGGGTGACCGCCAGGGGATCGAGGACGAACTCCAAGCCGGATGTATCCAGTTTCTTCGGTGGAAGCACTCCACAGTTTTTCTTTGCACGATCCCATGCCTTGTCGACCGTATCCTTGCGAAGCTTGGCAAGCCTGGCCATGAGCTTTTCATAACGTTTCTGTTCCTCCAAGGCCTTGGCCTCTGCTTCCTTCATCTTCTTTTCCATCTCGATACCCTGCATGGCCTCCTTGTACATGGCCACACAGGGATTGTCCCTGTCTCCAGATCTGAGCTGATACCGCTTTATACAAAGGCGACATTCCTTCTTGGCTGACTTGGGATCATTGAAATTTCGCAATGCCATACGACACAACCACTGTTGGGGAGCCGTGGCCTTCGGGTACTTCTTTGCCAGTTGCTCGAACTTGGCCTTGGCTGCATCCAACTCCCCTGTTCCCCTCAAGGCGATGGCCAAGCCCATGGATGCCTTGTGGTTGTTTGGATCATATTCGAGAATCTTTGTAAATTGATCCTTTGCAACCTGGAAGTCCTTGTAATCCAAAGCCACCTTGGCAATATTGAATCGAGTCGGCAACATGTCCGGCTGCTGTTTCAACGCTGCGTGAAAATTTGCCAGCGCCTCCGGTACATCGCCAATTTTCAATAACACAAGCCCCAAGGTATTGAGCAGGCTTGGATCCTTTTCCTTGACCTTCAATCCACGCAGGCAAATCAGACGAGCCATATCGAACTTGCCCATGTCGTAATAGACAGAGGCCATTATTCTGTACGCTCCTATATTGGTCGGGTCCCTGACAAGGACTTCGCTCGCGTGTTTCAAGGCCAGGTCCAGTTTTTTCTGAAACCTGTAAATACCGGCCATGTTCAACAGAACGGGAGAATTTTTTGCATCCTTGCTCAAGGCCTTCTTGTAGATTGCCAGTGCTTCGTTTCTTTTACCCTTCCTGGCCAGCAGGGCTCCCCAATTGGCAGCAGCGACATATAGGTCCGGTCGGATCTCCAAGGCCCGTTTATAATGTTTCTGAGCATTATCATCATCTCGCATGGCCTCGTATATGCAGCCCAGGTTATAATGGGCTTCTGCCATCTTGGGATCGACCTCCAGCACAGCCTTGAATCGATCCAGGAGATCCTCGTAATCGATGTGACCAGATTTTCTCTGTGCCTTATACGCCTTGACTGCCTGAACCAAAGCGTCCTTGGCTTCACGTGATACCTTTGGAGCAGCCGGCTTTTTCACAAGCTTGGTTGTGTCAGCCTTTGCGTTTTTCAACTCATGGTCACCCTTGACATCGGGACTGGAGCTGCAGCCCATGGCAAGTACTGTTGCCAACAAGAATACAGCGGTGCGGTTCAAGGTCTTCATGATGTCCTCATCCCTCCACATCCTCAGACTAATGGTCATCAAAAACCATCCTCGGGCTCATCTTCAAAGGCATCAGATGCGGGATCAGGCATGTCTGATGCAGCTTTTGATTCCTCGCTCTTTGCCGCTTTTTCCTTGGGAGGAGAAGGTGTTGATGCGGCTTCGGTCTTTTCTTGAGCTTTTTCTTTTGGCGTTTCAACGGTCTTTACTTCAGGCTCTCCCTCGCGTTTGAAGGGTAATGGTGCTTCGTTGAGTTCCTCGGGGTGCTTCTTCACTTCATCCCATAAACCCATCAGCAGCGGATTGCGTGAGGCTGGGTCGCTTACCACGCCCAATGTAAACCCCAGATCTTCCCTTGGATATTCCATGGGCCTATAATGTTGCAATTTCTTCAGCGCCAGTTGAGTAAACCTGGAATAAAATCCAAGCTCCGAGCCCTTCTTTACCGCTGCCTCGAAATGAGCCACGGCTTTATCCTCATAAGGCTGTCCCATGTTTCTCAAAGTGCTTTTATACAGGTCGAGCTGCTCGGGAGTCAGGCCCTTGGGCAGAGGAGCGATGTAAAAGGTCTGGGCAAAATTCTCATACGCCCGGCCGATCTTGTACAGCGATGCGATGGCCCACTCGGCCTGTTTGCGTTTTGCAACGGCGGTGTAAATCTTTTCGACCTTCTTGAACAACTTGACCTTCTTGTTCAATTGTTTCTTGAAATGCTTCTGTTCCGCCTTAGCGCCCCTTTTTCTCGACCTAGTAAATCTAAACTTGATGTACTCCTTGTAAGTTGGTTCAGCCATGATGAACGCAGCATGAGCTGCCGCTTCCGCGGCCTCTAAAAGCTTTACCTTCTTTCTCCTGCGACGACTATATTTGTTGTACAAGGAAAGAGTAGTCTCGAGTTCTCTCTTGAGTTCGCGCCTGTTTTTACGTTTGAGCTTGCTGAGCACGACGAACCTTTTCATGTGGGCCGCGATGGCTCTATCCAGGTTGGAGCCCATATACTTTTCATAATAGGTCTTGAATACTTCTGCCGCCTTCGTGAAACGGCCCAACTTCTCATAGAGAAGGCCCAGGGAATAATAGACCTGCGGTGCGTCCTTGGAATTGGGGAAGAGATTGACGAACTCCAACCTGTCACGAATGGCGCGCTTGTACTGGTGTAGTGCTTCCCTGTAAATGCCCGCATTGAGCAAGGCTACCTCGGCGTCCTCCAGGTTCCATGTCCGCCTGTTACCCTCAAATCGTTTTTCCTTCTTGGATGATTTCTTGGCAGGTCTCCTTTTTTTTCTCAACCTTCTGTGTCCCCGACGGGATTTTTTCTTGTACGAGACAGCCTTTCCGAGGCCTTTCATCTTCTTGTAGGTCTTGGCATATTGCTCGTACAACTCTGCTGCTTTATCGAAATCCGTCAGCCTTTCTGAATTTTCGGCCAGGTTGAAGATTGTCCCGGGGACCAGATCGCTCTTCGGATACTGGTCGATGAGAAGCTGCCTGGCCTTTCGTGCCTTGTCCAGCAGCTCCGCCTGCTCGTACTTGATGCCCGCATCGAACAAGGCCTCGTCGGCCATCTCGTGTTTTGGAAACTCTCGCCAGAACTTTATATAGGCATATGCGACCTTCGCAAAAATCCGCTTTTCGCTGAGGGGCTTGATTCCCTTCTTGCCTTTCCTGAGTTTCTGTTCCAGCAACTCTATACGCTTGAACGCAATCTTTGGAATCAAGTTTGCAAGATAGTCGTGCAGCTTCTGGTTCTTCATCAGCCGCTGGTTCTTGAAATACTTACGTGCATATTTGTTCAGGGCGTCAAAGTCTTCCCGTTCATAAAGGGCATCCAGGACCAGATTTGCGGCGTAGACAGCCAACTCAGACTCGGGAAAATCCCTGGTGATTTCATCGAAGCGCTTGATGGCCTCGTCCAGGTAATAATAGTCATAATAAGTCTTTGCTATGTCGTACTTGACATCGAGTATGTCCTCATCCTTGGGACAGTAATCCAGGAAAATCTCGGCAGCTCCGATGAAACGCTTCTTGTACTTGGGGATAGGCATCTTGTCGATTACCTTTTTCCCTGCCTTCTTCGCTTCTGCCACGAGACGTTTTTTCTCCTTTTTCAGACGCCTCTTTTCCTTGTGGCGAGCTTTCTTCATGATCTCGCGGTGGGCCTGCATGGATTTGTAGGCCGCGTCACAGAAATAAGTCCCCGGGGGTGAAGGATCTCCCTTTTTGACCTTCCCCTTGGGGAACTTCTTGTGCTTCTTCAGATACGCCAGATCTTTCTCAACCAGCTTGCCATACTCCACTGCGGCCCTTTCAAAACGAGCCAGCCTGTGGAACAAGAGTTCGGCATATGCAAACCTTATGTCATAAGCGTCCTTGGAATTGGGAAACAGATCCAGGTAATCGCCAAACAACTCCTGCGCATACTCGAAGGTTTCCTTTTGCTTCGTCTCCTTGGCCTCTTTGTACCACGTTCCAGACAATCTCCTGAGGGTGGCCTCTGCAAGCTCTTGGGCTTCCTTTATGCGAGCTTTCTGCCTCTCTGTAGGATTCTTGACGCAGCTTTTGACCGCCTCGAATTTTCTTACGAGTTCGCGCACCTGTATGACGGTGTAGCGCTTGTTACCTACTCTGGAGGCCGCATCCACTATGCGTCCCTGATAGAAGGGGATCTCCGCGGAACACTTCTCACTGTTGATGAGCCAGCGGTACAAGATGACAGCCTTCTTGTCCTTGCCATCGTCAAAATACATGTTGGCCAGGTTCACCAGAAGCTTGTGAGCCTCCTCTGGCGCCATGTCCATGAAAATGCGAGGAGCGTCCTTTGCGCTACCTTCATGGGAAAAGGTCAAGGTAAAGTCATTCAGAGCCTCCTTGCGAATCTGAATCTTCCTGCCCGTGTTTCCCTTTTCCAGGTCGGCAAGGGCAATGACCTCACGGAACTTGTCCTTTGCCTTCTTCCACTCGTGAAGGTTGAAATAACACCACGCCTGCTTGTACAAGGCATAGGGATAGATCTCTGCATCGGGATACTCCGCCACCTTCTTGTATGCCATCAGAGCCCTGTCCAGATCCGCCTTGTCGAAATAATACTCTCCAAAAGCCAGGTATGCGTCCGGAATCCATTTGGAATCCTTGTAAGCGCGTATCAGTTCCTTGTAAACACTCAAGGCGTCCTTGTACTTCTCCAGGTCCCAAAGAGAGGAGCCCAGATAGAAAAGCACCTGATCCCTTCCCGGGTAGGATGGATAATCCTTGGCGATGGACTGGTACTGTTTGATGGCCTTGAGCCGCCACTCGGTCTCAGTGGCTCTTATCTTTTTCTTTTGCGCTGCGATGCGCTTCCTCAAGGCTGTGTTCTCAGGGTCCTTGGCAAGCTGGTCATCCAACTCCATGGCCTTGTTGAAGTACGCCTCTGCCTCTTCGAAGTAGTTCTCCGCCAACCTGAACAACAAGGCTGGACGCTCCTTTTCATCTTTCTCGTACTTCAACAGCGTCTGGAGCTGATCGCGAATGGCCTTGCGTTTCTCGGCCATCTTGACGTCTATCTTTCTGGTTCGACCAGCTTTTCGGTAATCCAGTACAGGTCTGTGCCTGGCACCCTTCTTTTCTTTTTTCTTTCCTGTTTCAAACGCAAAGGCAGTGGGACCAAGCCCGGGTCCCATGGTCCCCAAGACCAAGACCAGACTGAGTGCTATGGCGATTTTAGACAACATCACGTCCTCCAAAAACCAGCCCAAGATGTTCTTACTCTACGTGTTTTCGACAACCCCAAGTCAATGTATACT
>JALVPF010000311.1 GCA_027031935.1 Myxococcales bacterium
ATGATCCGTCTCCTGTCAAGCGTGCAGGCGCTGTAAAGTCTCTGGCAAAACTTGGCGATGATGAAGCATACATGCTAGTCAGTCGCTCTCTGGATGATTCATCCGTTGTTGTGAGAATCGCTGCAGTTCAGGCCTTGGGTAAATTTGCAAAAAGAGACACTACTGCAGCCATTACCAGAGCCTCCATGGACAATGACCCAGAAGTTAGACTGGCGGTGGTAAAGGAGTTGGCGAGGAGAAAGGGAGATTTGCCGAGAAAGTTGCTCCTGAAGATGTTGGACAGGGGGGAAGATAATCGAGAAGTGAGAAAGGAACTGCTCAATACTCTTGAAAAACTAGGTTGGCAAGGTGCGAGGTTGGCAGGTGAGTTGTCTGAATCTCGCATGAATGAGGCGAGGAAAAAGTTTTCAGAGGGGACATTAAAGGAACGCATTGAGGCAATAAAACAAGCCGCTCGTTCCGTGAATCCTGGTGGAATCGACCTGGTTTTGGAGGGCCTCAAGGACGATGATACAGACGTGGTGATCTCTGCAATCCATTCTTTGGATGGGAGGGGTGGTGGAAGGGCGCTGAGAGCCCTGCAACTGCTTGTAGTTAACGGGAATCGGGGAATCAGGAAAGAAGTAGTAGATGCTTTGGGAAAATATGGGAAGAAGGGACTGTCCATACTTGAAGATGCGTTGAGGGACGTTGATCCCAGGATCAGAATCGCAGCACTCGATTCATTTGAAAAAAACAGGCAAAAGCCTCAGGAACATCTATTGTGCAAGCTGCTTGCTGATGAGGATAAGGCTGTTGCATTGAAGGCTGCATCCATGCTCGGCAATTCTGCCAAGTGCGATTTGAGCCACTTGCTTCAATCCCTAAGGGGAGATGATTTGCAATCTGCAAGGGATGCCCTTGATATCCTGGCGAATATTGGAGGAGATTCGGTTCAGGAAGCCATCAGGAAAACCATCTCATCGAAATGCAAGTTGGATGAACTAAGCCTTCATTTTGCTTTGGTCATGTCAGGACAAAAAGACAAGGGATTGGAGGAGTTCTTTCTCAGAGAGTTCAAGTCCTCCATGGATAAAGTAAGAAAATTAAACGAGTCGTGGATAAAGGAGGAGTTACCTCCGCTAAAGGGTGCAGACAATTCGGAAGCCGATGATAAGAGGTTGAGCGAAGAACAACTCAAAGCCCTATACAAGAAGCATGGTCTGGGGCCGGTTCGACCCGATTCACCGAGAGGGATAAATGATCTGCTGGCAGGGTATAGAGAAGATGAAGAGAACCGTTCCAAACTAAAACTCATACTTCCGGTATCAGATGGTGAGATCAAACATCTTGCCATGGTTCTCGATGGACTTTTGCGTCTGAACAGGCAAGAAGGAATAAAAGCCGTTCATGAAATCCTGGCTTTGTCTGATACCAGGATTTTGAAGCAGGTGGCCAATGTCCTGGATGAACAGAAAATCTCTGAACCCCTTAATGATGATGAACTGAAATTATTCAAGAAGGCATTGGACGGTGCGGATTTAGAGAATGAAAAGGTTCTTGTCAATTGGTTGGCTAGAACAAAGGACCAAAGAGTTGTTCCCATTCTTCTGTCGAGCATCAAAAAGAGGAAATGGAAAAGGAATGCCATACTGGTAGATGCTCTTGGGGAGTTGGGAAGCAAGAGCGCAGTGAAAAAGTTGGTAGATTTGCTGAAAGGCTATACATCGATTTCTGCGGCACAGGCCCTTGCAAAAATTGGAGACAAGTCTGCAATTGATGGTTTGAAAAAGTCACTGGATTATGCAGGCCCAGCGGAAAAGATGGTATTCATGTACGTCTTGGCCAAGCTGGGATATAAAGATGTATTGCAGTTGGTCAAACCGGACCTCGATGATCCGGACCCTGAAGTGCGCAGGAATGCGGTTGTCATCTTGGGGCAGTTGGGGGGGGAAGATGCCATCGAAGCCGTTAAGGGCCTTAGATATGATCTTGATCGCTTTGTTCGTCAGGAAGTAAAAAAAGTCATTGAAAAAGATGTTACGGGAGTAAAGTCCGATGTTCGGCAAGAAAAGACAGATCAAAGACGAAGCGGCGAGCCTTCTCCGTAAAGGAAAGTACGAAAAGGCTCTGGAACTTTTCCGGAAGCTTGCAGAGGCCGATCCAGATGACTACTCGTCCCGCAGGAATCTTGGATATATACTCAGAAAACTGGGAAGAAAGGACGAGGCAGTAGAGGTCTTTGAGAAACTTGCAAACGAGTATGCAAACGACGGATTTTTGCTAAAGGCCATTGCCACCTGCAAGGTTGTCCTTGAGATGGATCCTAATCACAAGGCAACTCAGGAGAGATTGGCGGATCTTTATTCTCGGCGGACATCCACACCTTCACCTGAAATAAAGGTTATGGCTGACGTGGATTCTCAGGGAAAGGTATCTGCTGGGTTCGTCCCTGCACAGTCGAACTCGCAAGACAAACCCTTGGATATTCCGGATGATGATGGAACCTTTGAAATCCAGAGGACTACATCACCCGAAGACGTTTTCGGAATGGTTGAGCTGGAAGATGCAAAAAGTGAGGCAGAACCAAAGAAAGCACAAAACCTGTCCGAGGATCATAGAGAAAACGATTATATCGAGATGATAGAGCTCGAACCAATCGAACTGGAACCAATTCCTTTCGAGAAACAGGAGCCCACTCAAGAGTCGGCCTCTGAACTTGATGAGGTGCAGCAGTTACAGCAGGCACCAGCCTCTCCAGTCGTTGGTACGCTGATACAACAGGATGATGAGTCCGGTAAAACCGTATCAGGTCAGTCTGGTCTGGAAACGGAGAAAGCTGCTGATACTGCTGAATCGCTATCTGAACCGGAAACAGAGAAAGCACCTGACAAAACTGATTCATTGCCTGAGATTGAGCCCGTTCCTGCGGATAAGCTCGATTTGGAGTCAAAGACAGAAAGCAAGCCCGCACGTGCCGCGTCTGAGACGAATGCAGGAGTTTCTGCCGACAATGCAGATTTTGATATAGACATAGATATAGACATAGAGATGGATGCCATGCAGGCTGAACCTAAAAAAGCCGCATTGGCCCCGGAAATACCTCTGTTCTGCGATCTTGAGCCTGATGCCTTTGTATCTCTGCTGGAACAGATGAAGCTGGTGAGGATGACAAAAGGCCAGTGGGTGCTCAAGGAAGGCCAGGCAGGAACCAGCATGTTTACGGTTGCCAGGGGAAAGGTAAGGGTGTTGAAGAGGATTGCACCAAAAAAACAGCTGCAGTTGGCGGTGTTGGGTGAGGGGACCTTTTTCGGAGAAATGGCCTTGTTGCGAGGTGGAACGAGAGGCGCGTCTGTCCAGTGCACAGAGTCCGGTGAGCTTTTTGAGATTTCAAGGGAGTTGATGGATGAGGTGACGAAAAAACATCCGGCCGTGGAGAAGGTGGTTGAAAAATTTGCTCAACAGCGTTTGCTGAGGAATGTCATGGCAACGTCTCCACTATTTAGGCCCTTTGGAAAGAAAGAACGAATCAGGATTGTGGAAAATTTTGTATCCAGGCAGGTTCCCCAGGGAGATGTAGTAATCAGAGAGGGAAAGGAATCGGATGGCTTGTACCTGGTTCTGCGCGGGCAGATGGATGTCTACTGTCAAACAGAAGATGGTAATGACATCGAAGTGGGAGTCCTTAGAGAAGGAGATGTGTTTGGAGAAATATCATGCCTTCGCAAGGATCCGGCCATAGCCACGGTCAAGGCCAAGACCAATGCAAGCGTTTTGAGACTTCCAAGGGACAAGTTCGATACCCTGGTTATTTCTCATCCGCAGATTCTTGAACTCATCAGTGAGTTGAGTGATGAAAGACTTGCAAAGACATCCAATCTGCTGGCTGAGAAAGGCATTTTGATCTAGTAAGAAAGCCCGAAGAAATTCCACCACAAGGTGTTCTGTGGGGTTGTGTCAACTCTCCCAGAAGGAAGCCAGAGTACTTTCAAGATCATTACAGATCAGCTCTTCGGGAGTGTGTTTGTACCAATGCTCAGGAAGGCTCTCGAGAAGATGGCGTTGGGAAAAACGTTTTCCCACCAGAATCACGATTCCGCGATCTTCTGAAGAGCGGATTACTCTTCCCGCTGCCTGTATCACTCGCTGCATGCCTGGATACAACATTGCGTAAGAAAATCCCCGTTCATATTCATCCTGAAAATAAATCTGCATCACTGCTCTTTCGAACCCCACTTTGGGAAGGCCGGGACTGACGATGATTGCGCCAATCAACTCATCTCCGGGAAGGTCGATACCTTCTCCAAAAGCGCCCCCCATTACGGCTAGCAATACCGCCTCTGAAGTGGAATTACGAAAACGCTCGAGTACTCTATTCCTTGAATCCTGGCTTAGGCCGGGGAGCTGGATAAAAATGTCTGTATGTTGCAATTTGAGTTTTGCCTTTACATCAGTGAGGTATTTGAATGAAGGAAAGAAGACTGCATATTTTCCGGCTCGGGATTGAACGCTTGTCTCTATCAGTCTGGCGACCATTTCGTAGCTGTCGTTGCGCCTCTTGAACGTGGTGTCAACATTGTCAGCGATGAAGAC
>JALVPF010000312.1 GCA_027031935.1 Myxococcales bacterium
TCGCCATGATGACCAGGCAAGGCTGCGGCTGCTTCAGCGTGCGAAAAGTGGATGGGAAGTTTTTCGAAACCGCTGGCTTCGACTCCTGCCGCGAAGGACTCTGGTATCTTGAGCTTTTTGAGGGCTACCTTGATAGCCGCCTCCCAGGCGGATGCCGCGCTCACGAAAACCAGATCCGCAGAGGCAATTTCCGAGCGCACGTTATTTTTTAGCCTGCTGTCATTCATTTTCCACCAGAGAAATACGTGGGTGTCCAGCAGGAGTTTATTGGTCTTCATCGGTGCCCTCGAAGGCAGCCTGGAGTTCAGGAGGCAGTGGTGCATCAAAATCATCAGCAATGAATACTTTTTTCTCCCAACCACCGGGCTTACGGCGCCTACGGGACCGGCGCAAAGGAACCAGCTTGGCCAATGGTTTGCCAGCCTTGGCGATCACAATTTCTTCCCCCTTAGACGCCCGGTCCACCAGTTTCGACAATGAGGTCTTGGCCTCGTAAATGTTGTATTCATGTTCCGACATTGCGATCCTCTTTCACTTGGTCAACCTTGACCAATTATAGCAAGTAAAACAAACTTGGTCAACCTTGACCAAGAAATTCACTGCGGCAAGAATGGCTGGTCTGTTTGGAAATAATCGTTGAGCATTTGGTGGGGATGTTCACTGTTTTCTGCTTGGGCGGCCAGGTCTCGCGGGGCTGGGGTGTCCGAAATACGGACACTGTGTACAAGCATATTGTACACAGGCCAGAATAATCTCTTCCAGGACTTCAGCGGTGATTCCTTACTAATACAAATATTACAGTCAGTTGTTGGTTTGAAAATCTTTGGTGCCTTTCTTGCTGTAAATTTTGGCCTATGTGCCAGGAAAAACGATTAGCCCTGGCTTGAACAGGAGATAGGTAAAAGATAGGTATTGTTTCGAGTTCATCTGAGGGGATGAACAGACCACAGGATCTAAATGGAATGGATTGGATATTGCGTTTTGACAACTGGTTGGTCGACAGAACAGCAGCACTTGTCCATTTTGGCACAGTGCTTTTTTTTGGCACATTTCCTGGTGACACGAATTTTTGCACCTGTGTGCATTTCTAGCGCATTAACCAGCACATATAAGGACTCCGAGCAGTTGGCATCTACCTTGCTGTATTCTCCTGTCGAAAGGAGAAAACAATGCAAGACAAAATCCAGTTTTACGGAGTCCGAGGTTCCATAGCCTCTCCGAGCGCGAGGACCTGCTCTGTAGGTGGTAACACTTCATGTACGGTGGCTACTTTGGGTGGTGAGGTGATAATCCTGGATGCTGGCACTGGCTTGCGTTCTTTTGGAAACTCGTGTTCCAAACCCTTGAATGCCACTATTCTCTTTTCACACCTTCACTGGGACCACATCCAGGGAATTCCGTTCTTTCTTCCCATGTATAGTCCAGAATCGCGTTTTACCCTCATAGGCCCCAAGGGGCTCAAGAAAGCCCTGGAGGCTCAGATGTCAATGCCATCTTTTCCCGTGAGCATGGAGATAATGAATGCCAGAATGGATTTCATCGAGATCGAAGCAGGTGATAGTTTTGACATTGGTGCAGTACAGGTCTCAACCATTGCCCTGAACCATCCGGGCGGCGCAATAGGATACAGATTGAACCATGATGATCGTATTTTTGTGCACCTCTTGGATCACGAGCATGGAAATGAAAAAGTGGATGCGCAACTGGTGGAGTTTTGCAAGGGCGCGGACGTCTTGGTATACGATTCTCAATACTTACCGGAAGAATACGAGTCGAGGAAAGGGTGGGGGCACAGCACCTACGAGATGGGCGCAAGGCTTGCGATTTCTGCCGGAGTGGAGAAGCTTTATCTGGCGCATCACGATCCGACCAGGGATGACGCTCAGGTAACGGAGTTGGAGAGCAAGGCCAGACGAATATTCAACGGAGCCAGGGCTGCCAGGGAAGGCGATGTGGTCCGATTCGGGACAGACTGGTCAGAAATCGAAGACCATGAAATGCTCATGACCTACCTTTCAGTCCACCTTTCGGTATAATTCTCCTGTAAACGCCTGGCCCGATGGATTACCATGGACTGCGTGGAGGTCTGTTGCTGGTGCGGAAAATTCCTGGAATGCTTATCATAGGTTCTACTTGCAGGAATGTGGGCAAGACCGATCTGGCTGTCCGCGTCATCAGGCGCTTTCAGCACGAAAATATCGTAGCAGTCAAGGTCACGCCGATTTTTCCCGACAGGCCATGTCCAAGCGGTGAAGGTTCGTGTGGAGTCTGTGCATCATTGACCGGGCCTTACGAGATAGAGCGGGAGACAATCACTGAAGGTGACAAGGACACACAGAGGATGTTGGCAGCAGGCGCCGAACGGGCTTTTTGGGTGCGTGTAAAAAAACAGGACCTGAAAGAGGCCCTGGACAAGGTGTTACAAACCATAGGACCTGGCAGGATTGTTGTCATGGAGTCATGTTCTGCCCGGGAGATCGTGGAGCCGGACCTGTTCATTCTCGTGGGCAAAGCCGAGGATTGCACTTGGAAGAGTTCTGCCATGGCAGTGCGAAAATATGCTGATCGCTTCATCGAGGCAAAGCCGGGACAAGGTGCAGGTGGTACGGACTTTGGCAGGTTCACTCTGGACGAGATTGAACTTTCGGCGGGAAGATGGTCAATGCCGCAGAGGGCTTCTGCAATAATACTCGCTGGTGGCAAGTCGAGCAGGATGGGCAGGGACAAGAGCTTGATGGATGTGGGTGGGCGACCTCTGATATCCCTCATGGTTGAACGATTGCGTACATGGTTCGATGAAGTGATCATAAGCTCCAACGCACCCTACAAGTATTCATTCCTCGATACCAGGGTGGTGGTGGATCGCCAGGAGGGCCAAGGCCCGCTCATGGGCATGGCCTCCGCTCTAGAGGAATCAAAGACCGAGCATAATCTGGTGTTGGCCTGTGACATCCCTACGGTGGACAGGGCTCTCATTCGCAGATTGCTGCTGGGGCTGAAAGAAGCAGATGTGGTCATTCCCGTGGATGGAAGCGGGCGCTTAGAACCGCTTTATGCCGCATATCGAAAGGCTGTTGCCGGCAAGATGTTCCAGACGCTGATGGCTGGACGCAGGAGGATCATCCATGCCTTTGATGGCCTCAGGGTGCAAAAGGTGGAGCTTGACAGATACGAACGTCTCCCAAACCTGAACACTCCTAAAGATTGGCATGACTGGAAGGTTGGTGAAAATGCTCTCCATGATCGGCTTTGAACAGGCTCTGTCCATAGTGCTCTCAAAGGTCCCTGTGACCGGGACACAAGCGCTTGGATTGCAAGAGGCGGTGGGAAGGGTGTTGTGCGAGGATGTTCCTGCTCGGGTGGACTTGCCTGGCAGCGATGTCTCGCTCAAGGATGGTTATGCCGTGGTCTCATCCGACATCATGTCCGCTGGTCCTGATTCCGGGGTCGAGTTGACGGTGCTTGGCAATGCCGTGGCAGGAGAAATGTGTTCGCAACAGGTACAAGAGGGCGGGGCCATTCGCATAACCACTGGTGCCATGATTCCAGAAGGGGCCGATGCAGTACTGGCAGAGGAGTTTTGCGAGAGGAAAGGCGACAGCTTGATTTGCTTTGCCGATGCCCATCCCGGCAGAAATATCTTGCAAAAGGGCACAGACATAAAAAAGGGCAAGCTTGTTCTCGGTTCCGGGCGACAGCTGATGCCGGCTGATGTGGGACTGTTGGCCGCAGCAGGCATTGATTCGGTCAATACCCATGCTCGACCCATTGTCTCCATACTGGCCACGGGCAACGAAGTCGTGGCTCCCGGGAAACATCTGGGCAAGGGAAAGCTTTTTGCCAGTAACCTGGTGGAGATCAGCGCGTGGTTGACTTTTCTTGGCATGGAAGTGGAGACGAGAATCGTGTCCGACGACCGAGCGAGCATAAGGCATGCCATTGAAGAGTCTCTGATGAATACGGATGCCTTGATTACCACCGGGGGCGCCTGGACCAGCGAAAGAGACCTGTTGGTAAGGGTGTTGGATGAGATGGCCTGGCAAGGCTTTTTTCATAGGGTCAGGTTGGGGCCAGGCAAGGGGGTCGCGTTCGGCTTGTTAGAAAAGAAACCGGTGTTTTGCCTGCCTGGAGGGCCACCTTCCAATGAAATGGCCTTGCTGCAGCTTGCCATACCGGGAATCCTGAAAATGCAGGGCATAGAACGCAGCCTGTTCCCCCTTGTGCCGTGTGTTCTGTTGGAGACAGTCAGGGGGCAGAGGGACTGGACACAGTTTGTCCCGGCCATGATCGAGGACATGGGCCAGGAGCTTGGTGCCAGACCATTTCGCCTGAGAAGCAGGCTGCAGTCCATGGCTGACAAGATGGCCTTGATCAAGATTCCCGAAGGTACGCAGAGCATAACCGAAGGCGAGCTGATCCATGTACAGTCCGTGAGGTCCGCGAGCGCCATGCACTTGTAGTCTCTTGGAGGCTTTTCTTTACACAGGAATCTGCTAGTCTATGGCTCCGGAGTGTGAACGTGAATGCCAGGGAGTGATCTTGAAAAGCCGATGCTATGAAATTGCAGGCAT
>JALVPF010000313.1 GCA_027031935.1 Myxococcales bacterium
ACTGGGCCGACAAAATTTGTCGTCTTGCGGCAAATATTGTACTTGGAAACGGCTTTTCGGGATTTGAAGGGACGCTCTTGCAAACACTGTTTTTGCGTTGCTTCTCAATTATGAGTGGCTCGAATTGCGTGAACTTGTTGCATGGGATAGGTTGGCCAGGTCTTCCTTTTCAACAGCCGAAAAAACGAAAAAATATGTCTTCAGACGAGAAAGGTTTTGGCCCCGTTTTGCTTCCGTGGGTGTTGCTCTTTTTTGCCATGGTAGTTGCCATGTTCATCTATCGGCCTGGGCTTTCAGGGCCCATGATGTTCGACGACATTGTCAGCATTCAAAACAACAAGTATCTGCAGATCACGGAGCCAAGCCCGGAACAACTGAAAACGGCGGCTTTTTCCCATCAAACGGGGGTATTCTACCGCCCCATCCCCATGGGCAGCTTTGCCCTGAACTATTACTTTTTCGGTGACGGTCCCTTTTCATTCAAGGCCACCAATCTTGGTATTCATCTTGTCACCGGCCTGCTGATATTCCTGTTCTGCCGCATGCTGGCAGGACTGATCGGGGACAGATTTTCCGGACAACAAGCTGGGTTGATCGCGGCGCTGGTTGCTGCCCTGTGGCTGGTGCATCCCATCAATCTCACTGCAGTGCTGTACGGAGTGCAGCGTATGGCGTCACTTTCGGCGCTGTTTGTTCTGTTATCCCTCATTCTGTATTTGAAGGCCCGGCTAGCTTGGAGAAAACAACGGAAAGCGACATCCATGCTGTTGTTTTCATTGGTACTGTTAGCAGCAGTGGCCGGTGTTCTGAGCAAGGAAAATGCGTTGCTCTTGCCAGTGTATTTCTTTCTGCTGGAATGGCTTGTCTTGAGTCGGACTGGTGATCCCAGCACAGATGCCAACAGTCTCAGCCCCTTGAAAGTCCTGTTGTGGATCGCAGTTCCTACGGTTGTTGGTGTACTGGGGTTGTGGCTGTTCGGAGTACTGAACGGATATGATGCCCGACCATTTACCTTGACCGAAAGGCTGCTGACCGAAACGAGGGTACTATTTTACTACATTGGGTTGATCCTATTGCCCAGGCCCCGGGAATTCAGCCTCTTTCACGACGATATTGCGCTTTCCACCGGCCTTTTCTCGCCTGCCACAACAATACTGTCCATATTGGGACTGATAGTCGTCATCTATCTCGCTGTGCGCATGCGAAAACGCCATCCACTCGCCAGTTTTGGGGTGCTCTTCTTCTTCGCTGCACATTTGATGGAATCCACCATCATTCCCTTGGAGCTGGTGTTTGAACACAGGAACTATCTTGCCTCCTTGGGTATATTCATATCAGTTGTCAGTTTGTTGTTATCCCTTGATAAACTTTCCGGTTTGGCCAAGGCAGCAATGGCAGTTGTGGTCCTAATCTTTTTTTCTTCCCTGACACTGGGGCGTTCCATGTCTTGGCAGGACGTGAACCGCCTGTCCTTCACCATGGTTCAGAATCACCCAGAGTCATCAAGGACAAATTACCAGGCAGCAAGGGTTTATCAAGCTCTGACCAGAAGTCCTCTCAGTGCCAGAGAGTCGAAAAGGGAGTTTTTGCAGTTGGCAGCAGATCATCTGCTCAAGGCGGCTGAACTGAACCCGCGGGATGCAGGGCCTTTGCTCGCGGTAATGCTTCTGAAATCCCTGGATAGGGCTGCCCAAAAGAAAAACCTTGTTAAAGGACTTTTAAGTGGTGATAGCGACAACTCGCTTCCCCTGATTGTCCAGCCGGGTGTTGTGGAAGAAGCCAGAAAACGCTTGGCCATGGAGAAACCCACAGAACTGGCTTCCGTGAATCTATTGCACATCAGTCGATGCGAACGTGCAGGCAACTGCGTGTTTGATGAGGGACTGCTGGATGGCCTTTTTCAAACTTATATGGACAATCCTGGCATTGCGCCGGATTCCTACCGCATGGCCGCATTGCTGGAGGAAGTGGCACTGCGCGCCTTTGAGAAAGGAGACATGAAGAAGGCCCAGGAACTGATTATTAGAGCTGTTGAAATAAACCCTCACATGGCCATGTTCAAAATCAATGGTGCAGTCATTCTTGCCAGCGCGGGAAACTACAGTTTGGCGATGGAATACATTGACAAGGCGCTATCTGAATCACTGCCGGAAGTAGTCAGAGTGGAAGCAGAGAAAGTCCGAAAAGGCGTGAGAGAGCGGCGTGAGAAAACAGATAGTTTAAATTGAGGGCGCGTCACGAAAGCATGCACCCGCTGTCGCGCCGCTCCCAGGCTTTATAAAAGTCTAGCCTAGGTGGTCCAACTGACCAAAGGATAACTGAAGGAGGTCACCACGCCCAGCTTCTGTAAATTCGCCACCATCTTGGCGCCTTTCATGGGATCCATTTCTCCCTGCGTCCGCCAGCATCGATACGATCTGTGACGGCGGCAGGTGAGCATGGCCCGGATGATTGCAGACCGCCAGAATCTGTGCCGCTCAGCCTCACCCAGCTGGTTGGCTGGTGTGGGGCGTGAGGCTTCGGAACGCCCGTCCTTGCGCACCTGCCCCTGCGCATCCCGCCAGCGCTACAGGGTGCGTGAGACAAAACCCCAGCAGGTCGCTGATGCGGGAACGGTGCGCACCCAAGCCTAAGTCCGGCTGGCCGCATTGTGGCTGTGTAGTAGTCATTTGTGCGGACTGTTCGGCGAAACAGGACCGAAAAGTGGACTCCCGCTCTGCCATTGCAGTAGATTACGACAACCATCGATCTCAAATTATCTACCTCCCATCATGAGTAGTTCCCAACCATAAGGACAAGGCTCACTTACACCAATGAACACCATGACTAACGCTGGAGTCAACCTTAAGGGCTTCGCCCGATACCTGGTGAACACCAAGCTGCTCGATTTGGAAACGACCATCGAGGCTCAGGAGGAAGCCAGCAAGCAGGGCCTGCCCCTGGTCTCCCATGTGGTTCAGCACGGAATGCTGGCCCCAAGGAAGATTGCCGAGCTGGCTCACCAGGAGTTCGGCCTGCCGTTGCTGGATATCACGGCCTTGAACAAGGAGCTGTTTCCCCTCAACCAGGTGGATAGCAGCCTGATCGATAAGCATCATCTGCTGCCCATTTTCAAGCGCGGCAACCGATTGTTCCTAGCCGCGTCCGACCCCACCAACCAGGAGGGTATCAAGGAGTTCCAGTTCCATACCGGCCTGGCCATCGAACTCATCCTGGTGGAAGAGGACAAGCTGACCCAGACACTGGAGGAAGTTTCGAAGTCAGCAGACGCCGCCATGGGAGCCCTGCTGGAGGAGAATCTCGAGAACATCGATTTCGATATCGGTGCGGACGAAGCCAGCCAGGGAGAAGACGACTCCCTGGATGTCGATGAGGCACCTGTGGTCCGCTTCGTCAACAAGATCCTGCTCGACGCCATCAACGACGGCGTTTCCGACATCCATTTCGAACCCTACGAAAAGAGCTACCGCATCCGCTACCGCCAGGACGGTATGCTCTACGAAAAGGCCACACCACCGGTAAACATCGCTCAGCGCCTCTCCTCCCGGCTCAAGGTGATGGCGCGGCTCAACATCGCCGAGCGGCGAGTGCCCCAGGACGGCCGCATCAAGCTGAAGATCTCCAAGAACCAGGCCATCGATTTCCGGGTCAACACCTGCCCCACCGTGTACGGGGAGAAGGTGGTGCTGCGGATCCTCGATTCAAGCGCTGCCAAGGTGGGCATCGATGCGCTGGGATTCGAGGAAGATCAGCGGGAACTGTTCCTCAAGGCCATCCACCGTCCCTACGGAATGATCCTGGTCACCGGCCCCACCGGCAGCGGTAAGACGGTTTCGCTCTACACGGCCTTGAACATACTCAACAGCCCGGAAGTCAATATCTCCACTGCCGAGGACCCTGTGGAGATCCAGGTAGACGGTATCAACCAGGTGAACATCAATACTGCTACGGGACTCGATTTCGCCTCGGCCTTGCGCGCTTTCCTGCGCCAGGACCCGGACATCATCATGGTGGGGGAGATCCGTGACCTGGAAACCGGCGAGATCGCCGTGAAGGCGGCCCAGACCGGTCACCTGGTGCTCTCCACCCTGCACACCAACGACGCGCCGCAGACCCTTACCCGCCTGGCGAACATGGGTATCCCGCCCTACAACATCGCCTCCTCGGTGAACCTCATCATGGCCCAGAGGCTGGCCCGCAGGCTTTGCGAGAACTGCAAAACAGTCGAAGAACTGCCCCGCACCGCCCTGCTCGAGGAGGGCTTCAGCGAAGCCGAGGTGGCCGAGGGATTGACCATCTATAAAGCGGTGGGTTGCGACAGGTGCACCAACGGCTACAAGGGGCGGGTGGGTGTCTTCGAGATACTGCCCGTCACCGAGGGCATTGGCCAGCTCATCATGGAAGAGGGAAATGCTATCCAGCTCAAGGAATTGGCCTTGAAGGAGGGCTACTATTATGATCTGCGAACGGCTGGTCTGATGAAGGTGAAAGCTGGCATCACCAGCCTGGAAGAGATCAACCGGATCACCAAGGACTAACACCCATGAGCCTCGGCAC
>JALVPF010000314.1 GCA_027031935.1 Myxococcales bacterium
CCAGCCAGCCCGAAAACAGGTGGATCGCCAGGGTTGGCAGAATAGCCCATGGTGGAGATGGTCAGATCGGCATAACCGACGTTTCTCAAGGTTACGTCCTGAGAAGCCGTACCCCCCGGGTCAACCACAACAAACTCCACAACAGATTCTGGAGTTACATCGAGATCGGGACGCACTTCGCCGCCGAGCGTCACCACCACCTGAGGTTCATCAGGATCATTGGATCTTATAATCACTGAACCATCGTCGGATCCCACGTCCTGCGGCGAATAGGTTACCGTCAGATCCTGGGATCCTGCCGGTTTAATTTCTATGGAATCGCTTAGATCCACCGAGAACTCTCCATCCACCGATCCACCAGTCACCTCCACCGGATCTATGATTAGGTATGCATCTCCGGTATTGTTGATATGAATGACTTCTGAGGCGTGGCTACCCTGATTGACCCCGGTAAACGGAATGTTGGTTGGGTTCACATCTATGTCTGGCTCGGCCGAAAGCCCCAAAAGCCTTACGCTGAAAGTACCATCGTCAAGGCCTGAATACGTCAGATCGTCATCGTTGGTAGCGATATCCATGCCCCCCTGATGCGCACCACGCTCCTGTGGAGCGTAGTTCAAACTCATCATCTGCTCTCCACCCGGCTGAATTACTATGTCCGTTTGCTCTGGAGCCAGAAGGGCCATGTACTCCGAACTTGTGTCATTCAGCTCGAAGCCATTCATATCCAGAGGAATGTTTCCCTTGTTTCGCAGGAGAACATCCAACTGCCGCCTCTGACCAGCAGGAACCTCGCAAAAGTTCAATGCGACCCTGACCGGATGAGTGTTTGTCTCATCCAGGATGATCCTGCACACTGGAGTGTCGCCCAAAGGACAAATGTCATCCTGTTGGCAAACCACATCCAGTTCCGCATCGGGTGGAGCACCTGTACCGTTCAACTGTACCTCGCATTGGTTCAGGTCTGATGGGCAAGGGTCCGAGTCGTTGGTCACAAGCTCCAGTGTATCGAAATCCTGTGCATCCTCTGTTGCAGGATCATACTGTACAACCAGCTCCATACTACCGCCAGGGCCTATGCTGGCAGGAGTATTTGCTATGCCACCATTCTTGTCCAGAACGCCCAGTATGCTAAAGGGGCTCTGGTCACCGCCCCTCACAGCCAGGGATTTGAACACCAGTCCCACGTTACCACCGCTGCTGATTTTCAAGGTCAGTGTCTGGGGATAACCCACGGCGACATCATCGAACTGCAAAATCGTACTGTCAACCAGCAACTCGGCCCGTCCCCTGAACCCCTCATCACATTCACAGTTGAGCAAGGGACCAGACAGAAGCGCCATCAAACCCACGCCCATAAGAATTCTTGTGAGCCTTATTCTGCCACTCATGGACTCCTCCAGAGAAAAGAGTTAATTGCAACGCCACCAATACTAGCACGACAATATTCTACACGTCGATGAGTATGAGTTCTCTCTGCTCGTCACCAGCCACGATGACTTCAGAAGATTTGGTTATGAAGACATCTATCTCTGTCCTCACGGCCATCTCGCCCGGCAAGTAGATCCCTGGTTCTACGGAAAAGCAGATACCAGGTACGAGCAAACGCTCGTCGCGAGTCTCAAGATTATCGATATTGACTCCGTTTCCATGAACTTCTTCACCTATGGAGTGGCCTGTGCGATGGATGAAATACTCACCATAGCCCGCATCGATAACCACTTTTCTGCAAACATCATCCACTTCATAGCCATGAACCGGAGTCGAGGATGCAAAGCATTGTCTGACAAAGTCGACCGCAGCCTGTCTGGCTTTGCGGACAACACCGAAAATGTCCACATACTTCTGGGGTGGCTTGTCTCCCACGAATCCACACCAGGTTATGTCGTAAAATATGGCTCCCGGTTTTGCAAGCTTGGCCCACAGGTCTATCAGGACCATTTGCCCCTTTGCAAACTCCCTGGAATTTTTGACGCTTGGTTCGAAATGAGGGTCTGCCGGATGATCATCCACACCCACTATGGGATATTCCTCCATGCAGTCTAGTCCCTGCGCCTTGAACTGCTCGACGATCCATTGTTGCAAGTCGTACTCGGTAAGCTTTTTACCTGCTCGAACGAATTCACCAATTCTCTCGAAGGCGCCATCCTTGATTTTTTGAATCTTCTCACCGGCCTCCAAGTGAGACTTGTAACCCTCCTCATCTATGGTGGACTCGAATATCTGTACCAGGTCGGCAGAAGAGACAACATCCACCCCCAGGCTGCGCACCAGGTCCACGGTTCCCGCATCAACCGTGGAGACGTATGGAATGGCAGCGTTGGGAGAATACTGCATAGCGACTTTTTTAGATCCCTCCAAAATACCAGCCAGGGTCTGTTCCAGCTCTCTCCATCCCAGGTACAGGCTCTTTGCACCTGGCAGAGAATCCAGCTTTCTGGGTTCTACCTTGTGCACGAGCCTTATGGGTTCTCCTTCTGCCGGTATCCAATACCACCACCTCCTGGATGTGAACTTTCCAAAGTCCATTCCCAGCACCCTGTAAGCAATGGAGTCCCTGTTGTGAAAATCATAAAGCAGCCATCCATCCAGACCAGCTCGTCTCAACTCCTGTTGAATCTTTTCAACATCCATAGTTGTCCTCCATCCAACCTACTCGGTCACACTGCCCGGAAGGTTTTCGCAAAAAAGTCCACCGCCATTTGTACCACCATTTGCCGATGTTCTTCACTTGAAAAACTGTGGTCCGCATGGTCTATCACCTCCATGGTTGGAGCATAAGCAGCAGATTCATACAACAAGTCTGCATCACTCAAGGGTACCACTTCATCATCTTGTCCATGCATGATCAACCACTTACAGCGAATCCTGGCTGCTGCGCCAGGCAAATCAAGTTTTCTTCCATCTGCAACCAGGCTCCAGCCCACAGGTTCATCATCCAGACGCAGCGAACCCTTGCGCTCCCACACGGCCATGCCCTTGGGCCCCACGACCCTCTGGCCCAGCAAGTCTGTCCTCGCCACCGCCGCCATGGTGACCAGACAGGAGATGGATGTATCTTGCGCAGCCAACAGGATTGCAACCGCACCGCCCATGGATGAACCCGAAATTCCCATTTGACTCACGCCAGCAGTATCTTTCAAGGTGTCAAGTGCTGCGCTCGCCTGTATCACCTGCCTGGAGAAACTGAGATCGAGCATATCCCCAGGGCTCTGTCCCCTGCCCTCGAAATCGAACCTGAGAGCAGCTATACCGACTTCACAAAGCATCCTGGCCAACAGGGAATGTTTTTGGCTGTCTTTATCAGACAAAAGCCCGTGGCAAATAAGCACCCCGGCCTTGGCTCCTTGGTCTGGCAAATGCAGCACCCCTGCCAGACTGAGGTCATCCCTTACGCGAATGGAGATTCTCTTTTCCAATTGGCACCATCCTTACAGCATCAGCCAGGCATGTTCAAACATTCATGACTCAAATAAGATGCTAACCCCCCATTCATCAGGGAGCAATGCGAATTTTTCCACAATTAGTGAAATCATTTTCCACTATCTCAGGCATGGATAAAATGAAAGTTTACCTGTGTCGCCAGTGTCGAAAAACATAAAGGAGATTTTTCCCACATGTGATCAAAACCTACATTTTTGCGTTAAAAAATGTTCCTTGGACAATGACTGTTCAGGGGACTACTACTGCGAAACAAATAAAGGTTTTTGTGTTCCCAACCATCTGGATTGAAGACCTCACCAGTGTTCCAACACCCACCTGCTGACCGGGTCAGGCAGCCTGCTTTCGCCGAGCATGTCATAGCTTCTCAGAGCGTCCAGTGCACACCAGGTGGCGTGGTACCTGTCGTACTCGTCCGCCACGTCTTCAGGCTCCCACCTGCCATCGAGCTTCTGTATGGCAAGCAGAATATCCATTCCGGCGCTTATCTCTTCATCATCAGGTCCATAGCCCATGAGTTTCAACGAATCCATGTATTCGGCCAGAGTCTCCGTATCAGCCCACCACAGAGCGTATGCAAAGTATCTCCGGATGAAATTCTCCTCCCTCTTCAGCAATTGCCTATCGAGGCTCCAGGTAGCGTAAGCAGAGAGGGTGTAGATCAGGTGAGTGACCAGGTTGTTCGTGTCAATGTATCTATCTTCGTCGTTTTCAGGGTCCAGGTCATAACCCACATCTTTCACATAAAAGAGCACCTGTGCATAGCTCACTCCCACGTCAATATTCATCCTGTCGGTGAAGTGAAAACCGATGAGAAGGTCTATGAGCAAATCCGTGTCAGGTACCTCTCCGTTTTCCCTGTCGAAACACAGATAGTCGTCCACGCTGAAAGATGAAGCTCTCAGCTGTAGTATGGCCAGGGGAGCATCCACATCCATGCCGAGCACCTCCAGCGCCCACAAGGCGGAGGCTGCATCAACGATGTCATCGGCCGAATCTGCAGAAAAACGGTATTCAAGATAATACTCCCCCAGCGCCCTGCCTGTGCTCCTGGCTCGTTCAGCTATCCAGGGATCATCCACCCTCGAT
>JALVPF010000315.1 GCA_027031935.1 Myxococcales bacterium
CTCCTGAAGTAGCACAAACCCATGCAATATAAAAGAGCATGCCGGAAATCATCCTGGACCTATATTCTTGTTCACCGTTGTAGCCTTGTACTGCTGTTGTTTGGGTTGGATGGACCAACCCTGTGCCAGAGACCGGGCCTAGGAACCTTGCTCGTCCTTTCGAATGTATATTGCGCCCACAGGGCAGACTTCTGCGCAGCGGGTGCAGTTGCCGCAGTCCTGTTCCGAAAGGGGACGGTCGTCGAAGGTGGAGATGCGGGTAGCCATGCCTCTCTGGGTAAAAGCCAGAATCCCTTTGCCAACATCGTGTTCGCAGGCATAAACACACTTGCCGCAAAGGATGCAGTGATTGGGGTTCATGCCAAGGTCCGGCCGGCTGGTGTCCTCCGGCCAATCAGGCTCTATTTTGGCAAGACGCTTGGGCCTGAGCTTGAGCTTTCGACCATTGGCTATATGCTGTAGCTCACACCGCTTGTTGCCGGGACAATGTTTGCAGTTCAGCAGATGGGTGGACATGAGCAGCTCGAATGCAGCCCGAACGAGCCGATCGACCTTGTCGCTTCTGGTGTGAACCTTGAGCCCCTGTTCAACCGTTACAGTGCAGGATGTGACAGGTTTTTCTCTGCCCTCTATCTCCACCCAACAAAGTCGGCAGTCTCCCCTTGGAGGCTCTACCCCCTTGATGGAGCAAAGGTTGGGAACCCAAATGCCGGCATCCAGCATGGCCCACAACAGGCGCTGACCTTGTTGTGCCTGGATCTCCTGACCATCAACCTCGATGGATACGGTAGTCATTTCTGGCCCTTTTTCTCAGGTCTGGGCTCCACTTCAGCAAGAGCCGACCGAGGTGATATTTTTACCACCGCGTTGTATTCCGGCGGGCAGGCAACACGACACGAATCACAGTTTACACAGAGGGCTTGCTCGATGGCCTTGACTCTCTTGGATGTTGTGTAGATAGCCTCGGGCGGACATGAGCCGACACAGGCATCGCAGCCCCTTGCGCATTTGTCCGGATCGATATAGTACGCGGTAAGTGCGTCGCAAACCTTTGCGGGACAGGTCTTGTGAAGGATATGCGCTTCGTATTCATCCCTGAAATAACGCAAGGTGGTCAACACGGGGTTCGGTGCGGTTTTGCCCAGGTTGCACAAGGAGCCATCCTTGACCTCGGATGAGAGCTCCTCCAAAAGATCCAAGTCCTCCATGGTGCCTTCGCCAGCAACGATTCGTTCCAGAATGTCTAGCATGTGCCTCGTGCCAATCCTGCAAAACGTGCAGGCACCGCAGGATTCTCGCTGGGTGAATTCCAGAAAAAACCTGGCGGTCTCCACCATGCAGTTGTCTTCGTCCAGGACAACCATTCCCCCCGAGCCCATCATGGCGCCGGCTTCGTCCAATGCGTCGAAATCTATGGGTACGTCCAGCCACTGCTCTGGAAGGCAACCGCCCGAGGGGCCTCCTATCTGCACTGCCTTGAACTTTTTTCCACCGGGGATGCCTCCCCCTATGTCAAACAGAAGAGTCCTGAGGGTGGTTCCCATGGGGACTTCCACCAGCCCTGGATTCGCGATTTTTCCAGCCAGAGCGAACACCGCAGTTCCCTTGGAGCTTTCAGAGCCTATGGAGTTGAACCACTCCACACCGTGTCTGAAAATGTGCCCTATGTTCGCCAGGGTCTTGACGTTGTTCAATACAGTGGGCTTGCAGTGTATTCCACATACAGCGGAATGGGGGGGCCTGACCCTGGGCACACCCCGCTTGCCCTCGATGGAACGCATCAGGGCGCTGGACTCACCACAGACAAAAGCCCCGGCCCCTTCAACTATGTCGATGTCGAAGTTCATGCCCGAGCCGAGGATGTCCTCTCCCAAAAGTCCAGTCTCCCTCGCGTCCTCAAGGGCCTTTCTGAGTCTTTTGACAGCGAGGGGGTATTCAGCGCGTACATATATGTAGCCTTGAGTTGCCTGGGTTGCCAAGGCGCTTATGAGCATTCCATCCAGCACGGCATGGGGATCGCTCTCTAAAATCGTCCTGTCCATGAACGCGCCCGGATCGCCCTCGTCTGCGTTGCAGATGAGGTATCGCTCGGTCTCGAGCTGTTGTCGACACAGTTGCCATTTTCGCCAGACAGGAAATCCTGCACCGCCCAGACCCCGGAGTCCCGATTCCTTTATGGCCTCGACGACTTGTTCGCCCTCCATCTCGAGAGCGCGGGCGAATCCTTCATATGCGCCGCGGGCAAGGGCCTGGTTGATGTCCATGGGGTCATGAAGCCCGCAACGTTCCAGCAGGCGGCGTTCTTCGCCCCCGAACCTTGGCAGATCCTTCATCTGGGGAAATACCTCCGTGGGTTCCACGGCACCCAATAGAAACTCGAACTGCGGATCTTCGTCAGTTGCAATGAATTTGTCCACCAGGTTCTGGGCTACAAAGGTATTGAGGTTTCCGTAACACATGGCAGGATAACCGGGCCTTTTCACAATAGCCATGGGCTCTGCGTAGCAGTGGCCCATACAGCCCACTTCCTGAAGGTGTGCCTCTATACCCTTTTCCTTCAGCCTTTTGTCAAAGGATTCGAGCACCTCCATGGCGCCTGCCGAACGGCCACAAGTGGCAGTACCAACCATGATCCAGATGGAGTCTTCGCCGACCAGGGTTGAACAACATTTTTCGGCGTTGGTCCGAATGGTTTGAAATCGCAAAACTGCTTCGCCAACATTCAAATCGCTCATGACTTGCTCTCGGTCTTTTCCAGGTCTTTATCCTTGTCCTGCTCTCTATCCCGATCCATCTTGTGCTTTAGCAGTATACCGTCGATTTTCGTAGGAGATGTGTATCCCACAACCTCATCATTGATAACGGTAACAGGGGCCAAGGTGCAACAGCCCACGCACGCTACCCGGTCGAGGCTGTATTCCCTGTCCTCGGAGACCTCACCAGCATTTATTCCCAGTTCGCGCTGCCAATGATCAAGGATTTTACCAGCTTGTTTGATGTGGCATGCAGTTCCCACACAGACCTTGATGGCATACTTTCCAGGTGGAACAAAGCGGAACTGGTTGTAAAAGGTTGCCACTCCATAGGCAGAGGCGGGTGACATTCCAAGATTTTTCGCAACCAGGTCCAGCCCTGTCTTCGGGAGATACCCAAAGCGTTCCTGCAGAGCAAGCAGTGCAGTGATCAGTACCGGTTTGGAATTGGAGGAGGCGAAATAACTTTTCACCCAGGAGTCGATTTCAATCTTTTCTTGTTCGCTTTGTTCGATCATGTTGCTTTCGCCATTTTTCTCCCGGGATGGCTACCCAGGCAAATTTCAAGTCGAGTCCTGCTCTGTCATCTTTCCCATCAACTTGTCATACAACTCTGCTCCAATGCACTCACGTGCAGACTGGCACCACTGAATGCAACTGGGGCTTTGTTCCTTCATTACTATGGTTTTGCAATTTGGGCAACGAAGGCGAAATTCGTCCGAGAAAAACTCTACCGGTTTCCCGCAGTTTGGGCACGGATGATAAGAAATCGTAAGTTTTCTGCTGTCTTGGCCTGGACATTTCATTTGGCGACCTCCAAGCTTGCCTTAATGGGTATTTGCGTACCAAAATACACCCGTTTTCGGCTGCTGTCAAGGTCACCGGGAATGAGGTTCGCATATCAAACCCTGTTTACATTAACTTGATTGCCTTTAGAGGGCAAGCAGTCACACATGCGCCACAAGATTGGCACATTTTTATCAAATATGGAGCTTCACCCGGCGCGTCCTGAACTAGCACCTTGTGTTCACATGCTTGCACCGAATAGCATTTTCCGTCAGGACACCTGGACGGATCACAAATCTCGTAATTGACTGTTGATGTTCTCTTTGGCATGACTGGACCTCAATTCTGCTCTGGATCAAGGCGGTAAGTCACAAAATTGCCTTCCGTTTCCCAGACCTTTACCTTGTCGAGGGAAATGTCAGCGGTCTGAAGTCGAGCAGATATTTTTTCTTGTATCAAAGAGAAGATGGTTCTGGCCAGGTTTTCACTGGAAGGATTCACTTGTGAAAATTCCTCGCAGCTATTCAGATCCTTGTGATCGAATCGTTCCATTACTTCACGAACAAAAGCTTTCAGAATGCCGAAATCCAAGGCAAGCCCGGTATCATCCAGACCAGTTGCACGAATGGTTACCTCGACTTTGTAGTTATGTCCGTGGATGTTTTCGCATTTTCCCTGATAACCGCGCAGGTGATGGGACGCAGAGATATTGCCAGTGACAGTTACGTAATACATGAGTCCAGATCTCCCTGTGCCCCCCAGGGGAATAATAGATAAATGCTCATCATGACGCTAAATGTCAAGAGGATAGATGTCATCTTTTTCTGTCATGTGTCATTCATTTATGCCTGTTACTAAAATTGCCAGTAGGCGCCTCCGTCCCCACTTTGTCCTTCGCTCTTTCATGGCGATATCCGCTTACAGGGCGTTGTTAGTCTGTTTATGTCCACAAGATGGAAACATCATATTTTTTTAG
>JALVPF010000316.1 GCA_027031935.1 Myxococcales bacterium
TGATGGAAATCGGGCAGTATCCAGTGGCTCAGGTTCAGCGGCTTGCGTTGGCTGTGGCGCCGCATTTACGGGCTCAGTTTCTGCGGGCCTGACCGGCAACGTGGAGGACATGATCACCTCCACTGGCCTTTCAGGCAAAGTCTCATCCACATCATCCGAAACTTCAGGCGGACTTGAGGGGGAAAGTCCCGGGGGTTGCTCAGATTGCCCCTCTGCAACAGCTGGCTTGGGTTGCTCTATGTTTGCCGCTGGTAATTCGATGATTTCGCCAGACCCGTCATCATCCCAGGCACCTTCCTTATGGGCCAGCTCACTGGATTCAACAGTAGGTTCTTCGCTACCTATAAACAGCGCATCTGCTGCAGACACCACGGATGGGGGTGCAGGTATCTCTGCAGGGACTGTGGGTTCCTGCTCTGAAAACATAGGAGAGGCTTCATCCACATCCTTCGATGAATCGGACCCGGAGAAGTTGTAGAGATCTCCCCAGAGATTGGCCAGGGGTTTGACAGGTGGAACAAACCCGGAATCATCAGGCAGGGGAACATCCTCTGGCCTCAGGGCCTCACTTTCTACGGCAGGCGGGCTGTCACCCCCGGCGGCCACCTTGGAACTCTGCTCATTTGGTTCTAATGCCTGGGGTTTGTCTTCCTGGACACGATTGGGGTCCGTCTCTTCATCAGGTCTGTAAGAACCGTCATCAGGGCCTGATTGGGGAGCCCAATTTTCATTTACAAACCGGACATACTCCCTTGCCCTAACATTTGAGGGGTCCAACTCCAGGACCTTGTTCCAGATCTCAAGAGCCTTCGAGACCTCTCCAAGGCCATAATGTGTAAGTCCCTCATCGAGCAGGGCTCTGACCTTGGCCTGGTCGGTCATGAATTCTCACCATCCGTCGGAGGCGCACTACGCGTTGCCAATGCCTTGAAGGTATCCTGAGTTCTCTTCAAATCCTCAATGCAGCTTTCTAGTGCTTCGGTATCCTCCCTCTCCAATGCGCGCCGTGAACGTTCCAGGATGCTGTCTGCCTTTTTCAATGCATCATCACCAAAAGACGAAGCTGCCATCACATCCTTGACCACCGGATATAGCCTCTGGACTTCGCTCACAAGCCCCTGTACGGAAGACTTCATCTTTTCCAATTGCTCTCCCTGGGCGGCTTCCAGCAGGTAGTCCCTGTTGTCTTCGGCCATGCGCCTAATCTCTTCCTGCGTCAATCCACTCGTTGCGGTTACGACGATGGACTGCTTTCTGCCGGTTTCGTGGTCATGGGCCGAGACACTGACAATACCATCAGCCGAAATATCGAATGTCACCTCGACTTCCACCTCCCCTCGGGGAGCTTCTCGTAAACCGGTCAGAATGAACTCTCCAAGGAGTTCGTTTTCTGAAGCGACCTTGCTCTCACCCTGAAAAACCATTATCTTCACCGAGGTCTGCCCGTCTTTCACCGTGGTAAAAATGTGGCTCGCCATGGTAGGTACCGTAGTGTTCTTCTCGATCAATATCTGGAAATAACCGCCTACGATCATTATACCCAGCGACAGAGGTGTAACATCCAGCAGCAGGGTCCCGGTACTCTTCTCCGGCTGTTCCGTAACCAGGGCATAACCCTGTATGGCTGCGCCCAAAGCCACAACCTCGTCAGGATGAACATTTCGTGACGGGTCCCTGCCAAAAAATTTTGCCACCATGCGATGCACCATTGGCATGCGGCTCTGTCCGCCCACCATGACCACATCCGAGATATCCGAAGTCTTCAGACCCGCTTCCCGCAGGGTACGTTCACATATCTCAATGGTTCTCTCCACCAGGTCCACCGTAAGGTCTTCAAGCTTTGCACGATTGAGCAATTTCTGAAAGTGGAGAGTCTTGTTCTTTCCTGCGCTGAACAAAAACGGAAGATTGATCTCCACTTCGTTTTGAAAACTCAGTTCACATTTGGCTTTTTCTGCAGCATCCTTGATCCTCTGCATGGCCATCAGATCGCCACGAGGATCAGCATCGTTCTCCTTTGCAAAATTGAAAACCAACCAGTCAGCGATCCTCTGATCAAAATCCTCTCCCCCGAGGAAAGTGTCACCAGCCGTTGCCAAAACCTCGAAAACGCCTCCACCGATCTCCAAAAGTGAAATATCGAAGGTACCACCACCGAGGTCATAGACCGCCACGAGTTTTTCTATCTGTTTTCCAAAGCCATAGGCCAATGCTGCCGCTGTTGGTTCATTGACGATCCTCAGCACGTCCAGACCTGCGATCTTCCCGGCATCCTTTGTTGCCTGTCTCTGTCCATCATTGAAATAAGCTGGCACGGTGATGACCGCTTTTGAACAAGGATTGCCGAAATATTCATCCACGACCCTCTTTATCTCCGTAAGAACCATGGCGGATATTTCCGGGATGCTGAAAGTTTCGTCACGAAGTTTGATCCTCACATCGTTATGAGGGCCTTCCACCAGTTCGAAAGGCAAACTATCCCTGGCTGTCTGCACCAGATCACTGTTCCACTTTCGACCTATGAAACGCTTGACAGCATAGACAGTGTGCTGAGGGTTGGTGATAGCCTGCCGTTTGGCAAGATGCCCCACCAGGCGTCGGCCACTTGCAGTCATCGCCACCATGGATGGCATAGTGCGATACCCACCCTTGTTTGCGATAACCAATGGCACCCCATCTTCCACTACTGCAACACAGGAATAGGTGGTACCAAGATCGATTCCCAAGACTCGCGTCATAAGTACTCCAATGGTATCACATTTTACGCAGTTGTTTGACTCGTTCGATCACTTTTTCATCGAATGGGTCAAGCTTCAAATACTTGTTGTACTCCCTTAGTGCGTTTTTATACATCTCCAGTGCGAGATATAAATCAGCGGTAACCTTTATAACATCCTTTTCATCGGGAGAAAGCTGCAGGGCTTTTCTTGCAAAGGTCAGGGCGGTCTTCAACTCCTTTTTCATCCCAAGCATTAGCACAGCTGCCCTGTGCAAGGCACGCGATTCTTCTGGATTGATTTCCAGCGCGGAGAGATAGGCAGCCAGGGCTCCTTCATCATTGCCCATGGACTCCTCGTACCGGCCCCGCTTGTACTCCTTGTCCGCCCTTATGGTTGATGCGCTTGGAGCCACCTCCTGTAAAAATGCTTCATATGTGGAATTGTCCGGATCGAGGGAAAGGGCGATGCGTATCTCGTTGTTTGCCTTTAGAACGTCCCTGTCAGCCCGAGCCGTCTTGGCTTCTTCAAAATGCTGCCGAGCCTGAGCTTTTCTCCTGGCCATGGGCATTCTCTTCAACAAGCGCTTCTTGCGCTCTTCGCGCAAGCGTTGATCCCTGGCCTGAGCCTCCTCTTTCCGCTTGGCTTCCTCCATCTCCTCGGGAGTAGGCTCATAGGGCAGGGTCGCATCATATGCCAGGCGTTTCTGTTCATTGGACAAAACGTCATAAGCATTGGAAATCGCCTTAAACAAGGCATTGACCTTTCTCTTGAATGTCCCGATATTCTTCCTGAAGTAGCTGTCAGGATGATAGTCCTTTGAGACCTTGAAATAGGCGCGTTTTATCTCCTTGGATTTTGCCCTCCTGTCAACACCCAAGAGCTGATAGTGTGTCAGCTCATCCAACTGCTTGTACAGGGACAGAATTTTTTTCTGCGTTTCAATATCCAAATCAATTTCAGGCTCCAACTCGTCATCCGAAATCTCGGGTCCAGTATCCACATCATCCACTAGGACGAGTTTCTTGGAGATGAGGCTGTCTAACAATTCCATGACCTTTTTTTCGTCAAAACCAGACGCATGGACCAAAACCTTGATAGGTGTTGAACCATCCACCCTGGTCAAAAGCATGCCCTCTTCGGCGGAGACCTGTAAATTCTGCCAGTCCAGATCTTGTGCCTGCTTAGGTACCACATCCGGATCCAAGCCTGTCAGTTCTGAAACCAAGAGCGCACCCCTTTACGGCTTGGTCAAACAAAGACCCACCATTAAATAATCCACAGATGATGCAACTACGCCTAACTATTATCCTTTGCGGGGTAATATTGTCAAGCTGATGACTCCGACGAAATTGAAGATGGCCAAATTTCGTGACCCAACAGAAGAAGACAAGGCATGTAAGGCGACATCCCATCACACTTGAAGCTATCACAAAGATGGGATATTCCTTGAACATGAGATCTTCGCTGGTGATAGGAACCGCAGGACACATAGACCATGGTAAATCCGCCCTGATTCTCGCCTTGACAGGAACGGATCCCGACAGGCTCAATGAAGAAAAATCCCGGGGAATCACCATTGATTTGGGCTTCGCACATCTCGCACTGAGCGATGACTTGCACGCGAGCATAGTGGATGTCCCGGGACATGAAAAATTTGTAAAAAACATGGTAGCTGGCACGGGTGGCATTGACATGGTGCTCATGGTTGTAGCTGCTGACGAAGGTGTCATGCCACAGACAAGGGAGCACCTGGACATATGTCAGTTGCTGGGGATCAAAAGAGGAGTGATAGCAG
>JALVPF010000317.1 GCA_027031935.1 Myxococcales bacterium
CTTCATCATCGGAGGGGGCAGGGGATACTATCTCTGCCACCTCTTCATCTGATTCCGACAGGTCCGGAGGCACCATGTCTCCACCAGAACTGGACGGAGAGACCTCAACGGGAGAGGCAACAGGAGATTGATTTTCATCCTCCGAGGATGCCTGTGGAATTTCAGAGAGCCTTTGCATGGCTTTTTGGGCAGCCAGGTTGTCAGGTGTGACTTTCAGAGCGCGTTCGTAGATGCCCCTGGCCCATGTAGCATCATCGAGCTGTTCTTCTATGAGTTTTCCTGCGGTCAACAGCAGTTCGGTTTTTTCTTTTGGATCATCGAGGTTCAGCGCCCTGTTCAGATCCAGCTCCACAACCCTCTGCCACATGAAATGATTGAGTGCCCGGGTTCTCAGCTTTTGATAGGCGACGGGTTGGCAGGGATCGGCAGCGAGCGCCATCTCGTAAAACAAGATGGCCTGGTCAGGATCTCCGCCAGATTCAAGACTGAGCGCCATCTTTATATACAGGCCGGTGGCCTGTTCGGGCTGCAGGGTAGAACAGATTTCCTTCGTGATTTCCTGAAGTTCACCCAGCAGGCCCAGCTCTCTTCCCAGGCGGTAAAGGTCTTCCTGAAGTGACTCTTGCTCTGGTGCACGCCTGATGAGCTTGGCTATGGTAACGAAGGCATCTTGGGGCCGCTCCATGTGTTTTTCATAAGTTTCTGCTATTTCCAGTCCGATTTTTGCTATTTCTCCAGGATCGTCAGTGTTGTCACAACGTTTCTGAAGGAGATTGATCAGATCCTCATAGGTTCCCTGGCGCTTGTGGAGTTCGTGGAGGAGTTCATCTCGTGAGCTTCCTGCGTTTTGCTGGTTTTGTTCCCTCATGTTTTCACGATAGAGCTCCACCGCCCTGTCTCTGTCACCAAGCTTTTCTTCATAAATGCGTGCCAACCTTCTGCGCTGTTGTTTTGCCAGTTCATCAGCAATATCTTTTCTTTTCAGCAAGGACTCGATGGCTGCTGCCAGCCCCTCGAAATCTCTGGATGTTTCCAAGAGATCAAATTTTACGAGGATCGCATCTATATTGGCGGGATCAATTTCAAGGGCTTTGGAAATCACGGCATCGGCGTGATCTGCGTTCTGTAGTTCTTTCAAATGAATACTTGCCAGTTTTGTATACAGGGCCACCTGGTCTTGCTTGGATTCCAGCCTGGGACCTATGTCCTCCAAGACAGCAGCCAACTCCAGGTGTTTATCTGAAATCAATCCAAGTGAGATAAGATCCTGTACCAGTCCTTGCTCTGAAGGGTTGTACCTGGCTACACGCACCAACTCGTAGAAAGCAGAATCGGGATCATCGAGTCCTTCGTGGTATAGACGGGCGACCTCTCTCCTTAACCATGATTTCACGTCTGGAGATTCTGCAAACTTGATGAGCTGGGTATAGGTCGCGATGAGTTCTTCCCACTCTTCTTCTTCACCATAAATATTCGAAATTGAAAAAAGGATTTTGGGCTGACCCGTAGAGAGCTCGAGGGCTCGCTTATAGTAGCCCTCTGCTGTTTGTTCATCGTCTAAGTGAATGGTGTAAAGGCGAGCCAATTTCAGATAGAGGGCTACACGCAACTCGATTCGTTCTATTCGTTCCAGCACGTCTTCATAAACAGCAAGAAGCTCTCGAAACGAATCCGTGCGAGTCGCCAGCTGTTCCATGTTCAAAAGAATACGTACATTTTGGGGTGCCAGACGGGCTGCCCTGATATATTCCATCAGGGCCCGGTCTTCCTGTTGAAGACGCTGCTCATAGATCGTAGCCAGTTGGGAACGCAGGGATAGTTTTTCTTCGAGGCTCTCTGCAATATTTATCCTGAGAAGAAATATCTCTATGACCTTTTCCCAGTCTTCCAGATCGTGGTACAGGACTCCAAGCGCCCACAAGGCCCGGCGGTTTTCCGGATCCAGGTTCAAAACCCTGTGATAGACATCAGCCGCACCCTTGACGTCACCTAGTTTTTCATCCATCAGGTTTGCCAACTTCAACAAGGTCCGTATCTGATCCTTCGGCTTTTTCAGGGATTGGGCTCTAGAAGACAGCAAATTGGCGGCAGCGCTCCAATCCTCGGTAGCTACGAAGTGATCCCATAAGCGGACGAATGCTTCTTCATCTGCGGGATTTTTTTTCAGGCGCTTTAAAAGTTTCTGGATTTCACGGGCTTTTATTGGCATAGCCCTCACCTGCATGACGGGTCATCGGACCCGATGAAGTATCTGTTGTTAATGGATAGCATTTTTCGCGATACAATGTACCCAAGAGTCAATGAAAAAGTCAAAGCCAATGAGAATTGACTAGTCTGATTTATTCCTTGCTACGTGCTATTGACTTTGGGATCTTTCATCACCATTGTGTTCATCATACCGCAGACAAACAGGAGAGCATGATGCCAGAAAATGAAAAAAAGGATACCAAAGGTGTAAATCTTCAAATTCAGCTGGATGAGGAAACAGCCCAAGGTGCATACGTGAACCTGGCCATGGTAAACCACACGGAGACAGAGTTCATCATGGATTTCATCTATGTCCAACCTCAACAACCCAAGGCAAAGGTCAGAGCCAGGATCATTTCCAGCCCGAAGCATACCAAGCGCTTGCTAAAGGCATTGACAGATAACCTGAGCAGGTATGAAAGAAATTTTGGTGAAATAGACGTCTCTGGTCCAAATCCTCACGATGCCATGATTCATTGAAAATGTGCCTCCGTGTACAAGATCGCTACACGGAGTGTACGAATTTCGGACACTGACTTATTTTCCGGATTTTCATGGAAAAATCTGGCTTCTCTCTAACGGTTTGAATTTCCAGTATTATCTACATGGGCCGGTCATCTGAACCACATTCCCTTACATTATGGCACAGTGGTTGCAGGATTCAAAGACACGAGCGCTCGACTAGGTATGGGTTTTGTACAAACAGAAAGGGAGGTGTGTTGTGGCAGGTTCTGCCGGAATGATGGAGGTGTATACCATCATAGAGAAGGAAGGATTCGACAAGAGCTTCTGGATAAAGGTTGGGGCGTGTTTTACCAACAGGGATGGATCCCTGAATGTCTTTCTGGATGCCTTGCCGGTAAATGGTCGCCTGCACATCAGGTCTAGGCAAAAACAGGGTGCGGAGCGTGAAAACGCTTGAACAAATTCAAAACAAAAGAAAAAGGAGATAGAAAATGAAGAGATCATTTAGCAGCATTATACTGATGATGGCCTTGATATTGGTTGCTTCCCTTGGGCTCATGTCCCAGACGGCCCTGGCTGCTTCTTCCGGGGTAGTCAATATCAACGCAGCCAGCGTAAATCAGCTTCAATACCTCAATGGCATAGGAGCAAAAAAGGCCCAGGCCATTGTCGAATTTCGTACCAAGACCCCGTTTGGCTCGGTGGACGAACTCGTCAAGGTCAAGGGAATCGGGAAAAAACTTGTAAACAAGCTGCGTCCCCAGTTGAGCATCAAGGGAGCAACAACTCTGAGGCCTCCCAAGAGAAAAAACAGGAAGCACGCAAAGAAAAAGAGTTGATGAAAACAGATTCAGGATAGGATCAACCAACAGGGGCAGGATCGGAATATCGATCTTGCCCCTTGTTGTCAGGGCTCGATCTGTTGCAGTATGGGGCAAGCAAAAGGGAGTATACATGAGAACTTTCATTGGTGTAACGATTATGTTGATTCCTTTCATGCTGCTTGCGCAGGAGCCAGACTCCAAACCTTTTTTTATCGGCAAAGCCAGGCCTCCCGAAAAGATACAAAAGCTTGTGTCTCTTGCGCCAAATCTCACGGAGATAATTTTTGCCCTTGGTGCCGGAGAAAAGATCGTTGGTGTCACCAGATATGATGATTACCCCCCGGCGGTCGAGGGGATAACAAAGGTAGGCGGGTTCCTCGACCCGAACCTGGAGACAATCCTGGAAAAGAGGCCCGACCTGGTGGTGTGCGTTCCCAATGCGTCCAACCGTGGTCCCATGGAGACCCTCTCTCGCATGGGAGTGGCTGTGCTGGTTTTACCGGCATACAGCATGTCGGATGTTTATGTTTCACTCGAAACCCTTGGCAAACTCCTGGGCTTGGAGAGCAGGGCAGCCAAGATAGTGACCTCCATGAAGAAGGATGTTGAAAAGGTTCGCAAGACAGTACGGGGTCAAGCTCGAAAGAGGGTCTTGATGGTCTATGGGCACAAGCCCCTGGTTTGCGCCGGGGCCGGCTCCTTTGCCCACGAGATGCTCGAGCTGGCTGGAGCACGAAACGTTCTGGAATCTTCAAAGGTGCGATATCCCACCATTGCCATGGAGACGGTCATCAAATTGTCGCCGGATTTCATAATTGATGCCTCTGCTTCCGGTACGGGTGCATCCATGAACCCAAAGCTGGTGCAGGCTTTCTGGAAGAAATGGCAGGTTATACCGGCAGTCAGAAACCACAAGGTTTTCATGTTCAACTCTGCTTTATGGTTCAGGCCTGGTCCAAGAT
>JALVPF010000318.1 GCA_027031935.1 Myxococcales bacterium
GGACGTGACATCGTAAGGGGCCCCAAGGTGTTTTTGTTCGATGAGCCCCTTTCAAACCTGGACGCAAAGCTGAGGGTTCAGATGAGGGCCGAGATCGCCAAGCTGCACCGACGGATAAAAAAGACCATAATATACGTGACTCATGATCAGGTCGAGGCCATGACACTGGCGGATCGCATCGTGATCCTCGAAGGTGGAAAAATTCAGCAGGTGGGAACTCCTCTGGATACTTACGAGCATCCGCGCAACCGCTTCGTGGCCGGGTTTATCGGCAGTCCCTCCATGAATTTTTTACACTGCGAGCTGATCCCTGGCCCGGCTCTGAAGGGGGAAGGCTTTTTGCTCGACCTGCCCGAAGTGCACCATGGTGCAGTGAAAGGCCGGGAAGGTAATGTAACACTTGGCCTTCGACCCAATCACTTCAGAATCGTCAGCGATAAGGGTGATGCCAAAGCTGCCCTCAGCGCCGAGGTGGAGGTCGTCGAACCCATGGGGTCCGAGACCATACTTTATGCGAGGCTTGGGGGAACCCTGATGAATATTAGAGAGGAGTCAGCTACGACACTGGCGGTGGGAGATCCCGTGTCTCTAGTGCCCTTGTTGGAGCATGCTCATCTTTTTGATGCAGAGACGGGAGAGGCGATATTCTGATGACAGGAAAGCGACGGTGCATATCCCGCATCAGGTGGGCCATTTTTGGGGTTTTGTTTTTATGCAGCGGATTGTCCAATGCAGCACCGCAGAAGGTCACCCTGTGGCACTCCTATAGAGGAAAAGAACGTGCAGCGCTGGAGCAGACCGTCGCTGATTTGAACTCCAGCCATGCAGACTTTCAGATTGAACTCACTTTTCTGCCATACAGCGCATACCTGAACAAGATCAACGCAAGTGTTCCAAGGGGTAATGGCCCTGATTTGTTTATCGCAGCTCACGATCGCATTGGAGGGTGGGCCGATTCCGGGATCATCTCTCCCGTAGAGGGCCTTTTACCTGAAAAGACCAGGGAGAGATTTTTTTCAAAGACCATAGAGCCTTTGGTCTATAAACGAAAACTATACGGGCTACCCACCGCCTTCAAATCCACTGCTCTTTTTTACAACAGGGCGATGATCAAGCAAGCGCCAGTGGACACGGACCAGATGTTGACCCTGGCGCGAAAGTGGACCTCCGGCGGAGATGATAGTCAGGCAAGCTATGGTCTTGTATGGAACCATTCGGACCCCTACATCCATGCTTGCTGGCTGTTTGGATTCAAGGGCCAGATTTTCGACTCCCACGGCGAGCTTCACCTGGATTCCAAAGGCAATATCAAGTCGGTGGAATTTGTTCGCAAGCTGGTAGCCTCTGGCTTCCTGCCAAAGGACGTGGATCCGGTCAAGGTAACCACCCTGTTCAACTCGGGGCGTGCGGCAATGGTCATAAACGGGCCATGGTTCAGAGCGGAGATTTCAAAAGACATAGACTATGGAGTTGCCTTGCTTCCCCAGGTCAGCTCCAGCGGTATCAGAGCCAGGCCCTTCGTGGGAACGGAGGCTGTCTTGTTGTCCGCAAAAGCTCATGATGCCGGGATGGCTGTCAGGGTGATGGATTTGCTTACCTCTGACGAGGCGGCTGGCGTGAGGATGCGCAAGGGACTGCAGCCAGTGGCCAATGTCTCTCTCTATGGCCAGCAGAAGGATGCAGCGGATCCTGCGTTGGGCATATTTCGGCAACAGTTGAAATATGCGGTCCCCATGAGTTCGAGTCCCGAGATGTCCCTGGTGTGGGAACCCTTGAAGATGGCGCTGGACGAAGCTATCGCGGGCAGGGCTTCTGCCGCACAGGCATTGGGTGAAGCACAGCGAAAGGCATCACTCAGGATAAAGCAGTACAGACAAGGCGCAAACCTCAAGGCGGATACCGGTGGACAGGAGCAGTTGCTGCAAGCGGTGTTCTGGGGTGTCACCGGTGCAGTGCTGGTCATGTTGATATTCGTGGCTGTGTTTTTCAAGCGCTTCAAGTCCATGCTCAAGGAGGCCTGGAGACAGCGAACGGCATATGGATACATAGGGCCTGCCATGTTGGCCATTGGGCTGCTGGTGTTCGTTCCTTTTGTCGTGGGCCTCGGCCTGGGTTTTTTTCGATACTACCAGGGTGAGTATTTTTATGTGGGGGGACAGAATTTCGTGGATATTCTTTCCTCCCGCGAATACTCCATCACGGATTCTTTCAGCTTTTATTACAAGTTATTCATAACCATCTTGTGGACCGGCCTGAACGTGTTCATCCATTTGGCTATAGGATTGGGACTTGCCCTGCTTCTCAAGGATCCCCTGCTGAAGATGAAGGGCTTGTACCGGGTGTTGTTGATCATTCCCTGGGCCGTGCCCAATTACATAACTGCAATAATCTGGCGAGGGATGTTCGATGCTGACGACGGGGTGGTAAACCACCTTCTGGGCATAGAGGGCTTTTCCTGGTGGCAACATACGTCCACTGCCTTTATTGCCAATCTGGTGGCAAACTGCTGGCTTGGCTTTCCTTTCATGATGGTCATCAGTCTCGGCGCGCTTCAGTCAATCCCCAAAGAACTCTACGACGCTGCTGATGTGGATGGCGCTACGGGGTGGCAGAAGTTCCGGCGAATAACCCTGCCCTTGCTCAAACCAGCCCTGTTTCCGGCGATTATCCTGGGGTCCATCTGGACCTTCAACATGTTCAATATCATCTACCTGGTCAGCCGTGGCGCTCCGAACGGCGGGACCGATATTCTGGTCATAGAGGCTTTCAGGTGGGCTTTTGAAAGGGGGGACAGGTACGGTTATGCGGCAGCATATTCCACTCTGATCTTTGTGATTCTCTTTCTGTACACAATCGTTACAAACAGAATTTCAAAGGCTACGGAAGGGGCGTTTGACTGATGGCCATCAGGGGATCAAAATCCAGAGCAAGAATGATAGCCAAGCACCTGTTTCTCATCATCTTCTGCATATCCATTCTTTTTCCCGTGGCAAAGGTGTTTCAGATCGCCCTTCAGGATCGGCAAAGCTTTGACACCTCTTTGCTCCCTGTCCCTAATCCTGATTTGTTCACCTTTGACAATTTCAAGTACGTAGTGACCCGCTCCAAGAAGAAGGGCTTGGGACCTGAACTGAACGAACAGGAGGTGGGTCGGCTGGCCTCCTTGCTCTCTGGCATCAAAAAGCCTGTCCATGATGTGCCTTCTGATGACTCCCCCGGTTCCATGAACACATGGTCCCCTAAGCCTGCCTTGTTGGCTCCTTTGAAAGAAAAGCGCTGCCTGTCTTGTCACTATTTGGGGTCTTTGGGTCGCAAGGATGGCCTGGGTGGTGATCTGGCATGGGCCTCCGGTCGCTCCCGCGGGATGTTGGCAAGATGGCTTTCAACTCCTACACCCGCTTTAGCTCGCGAACTGGGCATCAGCGATAATCCCACGGGCTTGATGAGCACGGAAAATGTGTGGCTGTTCGGGCACCAACTCTTCAATTCCGTCATAGTATCTTTGGTGACCACCTTGCTCGGAGTGTTCCTCGCCTGCACCGCGGCTTATGCTTTCAGCCGCTTTCGCTTTCCAGGGCGCAGGGCTGGCTTGTTGAGCTTTTTGGTCATACAGATGTTTCCTGGAACCATGATGATGATTCCACTGTACCTGCTCATCGACAAGCTGGGCTTGCTCGATCAGCTTCTGGGCCTCATCCTCGTGTATTCCACGACCTCGGTGCCCTTTTGCGTATGGACCCTGAAGGGATACTTCGATACCATCCCCAGGGAACTGGAGGAATCGGCCATAGTGGATGGCGCCAGCAGGTTCAGGATATTCTGGTCCATAATCATACCCCTGGCCAGACCGGCCATTGCAGTGACAGCCTTGTTCTCCTTCATGACGGCATGGAACGAGTTTATTCTTGCCGCCACTTTCATGAACGATGAGACCGCCACAACGCTGCCCGTGATGTTGAATGGCTTTGTGTCAGAGACCAACGTGGAATGGGGCCACTTCGCTGCGGGGGCCATAATCGTATCCATTCCTGTGGTCGCGCTGTTTTTTGCCCTTCAACGTCACCTGGTGGGTGGACTTACTGCAGGTGGCGTAAAAGGTTAGCATGAGCTTTCGGGAGGAACATTCATGAGAAATCCTTTTGGATTGGATAGACCGGATATACTGGATCTGGCACCACCTCAGCCCAGAAACGTGGACGAGACCGGATTGACCCTGGGTTTTTTAACAGACTTGTCCATCAAGTTTCTGTATTACGCCGGGGTGATGTCCGGGGTGCAGATAGCGGATGAGCTGGGCTTACCATTTACAGGGGTGGTTGAGGAGGTAATTCATTTTATAGCAGAGGAACGTCTGGTGGAGATGAAGGGAGGAAAGGGCTTTGGAAGAGCATCTTTTTCCTACACCTTGACCGAGAGAGGTAGAGAGGTCGCCAGGGAGGCGGTTCGTCGTTCATCTTACACCGGAAAGGCTCCAGTTCCCCTGGAGCAGTATTCTTCACTGATTCGTTTGCAGATGCAGGACATACCATTTATCACCAAGGATGATCTGATTCGGCATTTCAAGGGGCTCGTGTTACCAGACGATTTTTTCGAACGTATCGGTCCGGCTGTAAATTCCAGTCGTTCGCTTTTCTTGTATGGTCCCCCGGGAAACGGCAAGACCACCGTGGCTGAGATGATTGCCGATTTGCTTGCAGGCGAGGTGTTCGTGCCCCATGCAATCGAGATAGACAGTCAGGTCATCAAGGTCTTCGATCCCCTCAACCATAAACCCATAGACCTGGATCGCAGGGTGCAACCACCTCCCATGCGTGGAATCAAGACACCGGTCAAGAGAAAGGCGGGACCTGAGTTCGACAGGCGTTGGATGTTGTCCAAGAGACCATCGGTCATGGTGGGCGGCGAACTGACCCTGGAGACTCTGGACCTGATTTACAACCCGAATACACAGTTTTACGAGGCTCCTTTTCAGATCAAGGCAAACGGTGGCATGTTGCTCATCGATGACTTTGGCCGCCAGAGAGTCCACCCTACGGATCTGTTGAATCGGTGGATCGTTCCCTTGGAAAAGCATATCGATTTTCTCACCCTGCATACAGGGAAGAAGTTCGAGATTCCTTTTGACCAGTTGATCATTTTCGCCACCAACCTGGACCCGAAGGAACTGGTGGACGAGGCTTTTCTCAGGCGAATCAAATATAAGATCGAGGTTACCAACCCGACCGAAAGGGAGTACAAGGAAATTTTTAAGGGAGCATGTGTAGCAAAGGGGATCAGGTATTCTGAGGACGCACTGAGATATATTTTTGATACCTATTACAGAAAGAACGACATGGAAATGCGCTCGTGTCATCCAAGAGACATCATATCCCTGCTTGGCGATGTTGCCAGATTCCGGTCGGTAAAAGCCCAGTTGACCAAGGATCTCATAGATCAGGCATGTGAATCTTTCTTTGTAACGATGTAACTCTCTGTTTGTTCAGAGTTTTTTTGCGATAATTTGACTTTTGCCCATATTTATGTTAGGCCTCGGCAGCTTTTGTGGTGGCTTTTTGTGTGTTCTTTGTAGTGCCAGAGTGAAACGAGGGAGTTGGTGGTGCGTACAGTCTACTTTGACATTGATGACAAGACCGAAGACCTTAAACGCAATCTTAAAAAAAACAAGGATTTGGCAAAGGACTTCGACGAGAGGTTCGAGGTCTCATGGATTTTTCATGAGAACGCATTGGAAGGTACGGTCCTGGATGTTTTCGATCTCAAGGCAGCCCTTGATCATGTGGCCTCCAATGACGGTGTCCTCATTCCAGTGTATCAACGCATTAGGAATCATAAAAACGCAATCGATAAAATCAAGCAGACCGCCGTCGATTCCAATCGAGCCCCAACTCTGTCCCTGATCAAGAACCTGCACCAGATTCTTTCTTTTGGCCTGTCAAATCAGGGTGCTGGCGTATATCGCAAGGATATTCCCATTCACAGGACTTATTTCCACGAAATATCGTCACCTAGCAAGATAGCCACCGAGATGGACAAGTTGCTTAAAAAGATAAAGTCCGCAGCTTTCCGACAGCATCATCCCATCCTTCAGGCAGCAGAGGTCCATTACGAGTTCATGAACATCTTTCCCTTTGATTCAGATTCCGGAAAGGTAGCTCGCTTGCTCATGAACCTGTTTGTCATACGAGCCGGGTACATGCCCGTGATCATTCCTCACGTGGAACGTCAGCGATATTATGATGCGCTGCGATTGGGATCTTCGGATGTGCACTCTCTTATAGTCGATTGTCTCCAGCATCAACTGGATCAATCACTGAAATACTTCCAGGAGTTGGAATAACATAGCGCCCGTGCTCAGGGTGCTTCAGTGAAATTTTATGAACCTGGATCAAGGTGCTCCTTGCATGTGTTGCAGGGCTCTCTGGAACATCTTCATAGTGGCTGGATCCAGACCCTGGACCTTGTAGTTGTGAAAGCCCTTCATCTGAGTTGCCTGCTTCATCAGTTGACCCATGGCCTGGTTCATGTCTGCAAGCCCAATGTCTTCATCACCATGTTTCTGTTCGATCCATCTTTTATAGAGTTTTCTGACAAGCTTGGGCCTTGCAGATGCTGTGGCAAGGGTATTTACCAGGTCTTTGGGAGTAGCCTGACGAAATGAGTAACGTCTCACATAAATCTTCAATACCTTGAAGAAGTTCTTACGTCCCAGTTTCATTCTGAGCTTGTGAAAGAAAAAAGCAGCTTTGCCGTAAATGATGGCAGAGTACTGAAGCTGGTTCTTATAGCTTCCGGTAGGCAGGTTGGCCGGAGCGTCCGGGCCTCCCATGGCCCGCATCAACTGGTAGGGAACGACCAACTGCGTCTGGAATTGTTCGGTCGCTGCCCTGGAGTCATGTTTTGCTTCAAAATAAAGCACAGCCGAGTAGTTTGCCAGGGCTTCATCCAGAAATGGATGCAAGTTGGAATCCGAACCCACAAGTCCATTGAACCATTGATGGGCTATTTCGTGTGCCAGGACAAATTCGTGAGTATGGGTTGAGTTCATTAGCGCCCCAGCCATACCCATTCGTGAATTGGTGGAACGCGCTGTCTCTATTCCCATGGCAACCGTTACCATTCCCGGGTACTCGATGCCACCAGCACCACCCAAAAGCGGTGCCTCAACCACGTCCAGTTCAGGGTATGGATAAGGGCTGAAAAGCCTGGAATAGGTGTCCACCGCGTCGGCTATGATCTTCAGGGTGCTCGTCACACCGGATTCATGTTCCGGTAGATAGATGTAGCGGATGGTAGTTCCAGAGATTTTCTTTTGGGCAATCTGGTACCGGGTGGAAATCTGCATGGCGAAATTTCTGATGGCAGTACCGATGAAAAAGTATTCTTTTGCAGCCTGTGGTCCTGAACCCAGGGGATTGCTCCCCACCTGAATTCCTGATGTTGCACAGACAGCTTTTTGAGGAACTGTTACCTTCAGCTGGTAATTTGCTGCCTGAAAGTTGGACATGTCCCCCATTCCCGATGGCTCGGTGGTGTCCCACCTGCCATTGCTGCGCGAGGCAAGCACGGGATAGAAATAACCAAGGTTGAAAATGCCGCCGGTGTGTCCCAGGACTCCATAACCGGAAGGAGCCTGCTTTCCAAATACCTGCTGGATCATGTCGTTGGGAGTTACCACTCCTCCGGGGACCATGGCCTTGCCTGGAAGAGCAGGGATCTTCAGGCGGTAGTCCATGCGTATCAGGACACGGTGGCCAGCCTGCAATGATTCCGGCAGTACAATGCGATAAACAGTCGGGCTGACTTTTTGAATGTTGGACCTGACATTGTTTACCATGCTTTGTTCGATCACCATGTTTGGACCACCACGAACGCAAAGGGATGGTGAGTTGGCCATGGTGCGAAATACAATGTCCGAGATTGGTTTTTTTGAGACATTCTTGTAATTGATCTGTTCGCTTACTGACGCTTCGGCAGAGAGCATGTCAAGGTCAACTTCTATCTGGTACAGGGGAAGGTCGCCCAGGTTCCTCAGCCCTGGCCGATATTTTGTGGCTCGGTATTTTTTGGACAAGCCCTGTATGAAGGGTTTGGTGTCGTAAGGTGACGGCTCGGTGTCCATGACGAGGGAAGGAAGCTTGCTGACCGGAGCCTTTGCTTGCAGAGTAGATGTAAGAAACAGGATGCAGATGAAGAAAGATAGGAGTGATTTCGTGTTCAAGGTACCCCCTTTGCTGACCATGTAGATAGATTATTATTCAGGCTGGTACAATTACAATCGGTAGATCGGCCGCAAGGTTTTGGGCATCCATGTGCTTGGTTTCAGGAGAAGTCGAGTTCTTCCACTGCTTTTTCTATGGTGTCTTGCAACGTTTCGATTTGTTCGGAGATGGAATCCACTTCTTTTCTCAATTTCTCCAGTTGTTCTTCTTCTATGCCCAGTTTTGTAACATATTTTTGCCGTAGCTTTGCTTCTTCACTGGATGTCCCTAAGGCCTTCAAATTTTCACGCAGTCGCGCCTGGCCATCTTCCACACGCTGGATTTTTTCTTCCAGTTTGTCCCTCTTTTCTGACAGACGAGAGATGGACTCGGCCATTTCTGCAATTGATTCCAGTTGATCTTTAATGCTGTCGGCAATGAGACCCTGTTTTGCCAAGGATTCTATCTCGTAAAAGGAAATACCAGGTATGTGAACAGACTCTGTTTCGTGGGCAATCTCCGTGACCTCAAGGTCTATTTTTTCATGGGCTGAGACCTGTATCTTGAATCTCCAGAAGTTGTCCGTTATCTCTTCCGGTTCCATTGTGTCCAGGCGCGAGTCATAGGTGAATCTGTGGTCCACGTATGTTGTCATGGCCCTGTCCAGACCAGAATGAAAATGGTAGGTGGTCTTGAGAAGATTGCGGTAGTGTTTATAGATGTACTGGGAGTGCTTGCTTACCCGGGTGTAATTTTCCCTATGGGTGATCCTGTCTTTTGATACCTTGATTCCCAACTCCACGGAGTAAGGTGTAATACGTTTTTCATCTTTGCGCATGGTGTCGAGCATGGCCTCTCCGACGTACGAGTCACCCTCGAACACTGTCACTGGGCCGCCTTCCAGGGTAAGACCAGTGGTGTTCTTTATCCTGAAGGCAGTCATGGGATTTTTTTCTCTGACTTCCTCGTTGTAGATAGCGACCCTTTCCACGTCCGTGTCCTTTTGCAGTATTGGGACGAGAGCCGATCGTCCTGATGCCACGTCCACCGGGTGGGTAATCTCGTAGGCGAACAGGTCACCCACTTCCTGGGTCCTGGTGTGGACCTGGGTTGACTTTCGGGCCAGCTTGGCCATGGGAGCAGGAGGAGGCGCTGCCGCTGCCGGTGCCATTCTCTTGGCCCTTGCTGCGGATCTCATGGGCATTTGCTCTGCCATCTCCTCGGGGTACTGCTCTCCCATCATGTCCATGGAGTCCAGGCTTGCCTCAAGCACCGGTGGCGCAACCGCAGCTTCTTCTTCTACTTCTATCACTGGGCGCTGCCGGTATCTTGGAGTGTAGAGATCGTGGATGAAGGAAATTGGAAGACCCGCCACGAGAGAAAGAGAGACTTGCTTCCAATCGTCTTCGGTGGTGTTGTCCACGAGGGCCCAACCCTGCAGCAGGGCCTTGTCTTCGGGAGAGCCCGGCAGAACGATACGGTATGAAGTCTTCCACACAGGGGCCTCAATAACATAGGAGATACTCACTTTTCGCATGCCGTCACCAACGGCTTGTATGCTCAAGCGTTTTCTGTCTTTGCGCAGACCCGAGAACAAAATGTCCAGCAGTGTGCGAAGGTCTTTCTTGATGGTGTCGTCTTCAAAGGTCAACTCGGAGATTTCCAAAAGGGGTATGCGGACGAGCTTAGCGTCATCGGACAGTATGGCGAGATGGGGCTCTGTGAGCATGCCGTTGGCCCCTGTGCGCTTGACCTCCTCTATGCCAACGATGGAGCCGGAGATGGAAGAGGAGCCCTGGGCAACAGATACAGTTGCACCTTTGAGTTGGTCGAGGAAAGCTGAGATGGCGCTCTTGGGTGGAATTTCCATGCTGAGTTCTGCCAGCCTGCGATCCAGGGGCTCTTCGCTGTCGTAGGAAAGTGCCGCAAATGATCCTCCCCCGTAGTCCAGGGCAGTCAGGCTCTTGAGCACGTCGTTCATCTGTGCAGCCTTGAATCCAAGTTCGATCATGTCTCTTCCGTCTACCATTCCTGTTCTCTGAAAATATCCAACCCCGTGTTTGAACAGCACGACTCTTGTAATGGGAAGCATGATTTTCTCCCTCTTGTGTGAAGTTGACGGGTGAATAAGTACGAATTAATACCTTTTACCGGTACTTGCGTCAAATCATGTGTACTGGCGCAAGGTTCCATCGACAATTTCAATGCATTGGGCATCAAGCCTTTGTGCTAGGGTGCGAATGTGGGTTGCCATCATTACGCTCGTGCCACCTTGTACCAGTTGTCCGATGGCCGCAAGGACCCTGTCCCTTGCAGAATCATCCAGACTGGCGGTGACTTCATCCAGCAACAGGGCCTTGGGGCGCAGGGCGATGGCGCGAGCCAGGGCCACCAGCTTTCTTTCGCCCCCTGATAATTCCTGGGCGTTTCTTTTTTCCAGGTCAGCTATTGCCAGCATGGAGATGGCCTCTGCTACCCTCTCATTCCTTTCGTTTTTGGCAACTCCATGCAGCTTGAGACCGTGGATGATGTTGGAGCGGGCATCTGTCCCGAACAGATACGGATCCTGCAGTACTATGGCAAGCTGTCGTCGACTGGCCCGCGAAGCAGGGGCTCGTCCCTTGTGAAACGGTCTGCCGAACATGGAGATTTCGCCGGCTGCCAAGTCCATGAGCCCTGCTGTGGCAAGCAGCAAAGTGCTTTTGCCTGCACCGTTGTCTCCCAGCACCACCGTGACCTGATTTGGAGGAACGACAAGAGATGGGATTTGCAGCACCTTTTTGCCCCCCCTTTTGACCTCCACGTCGTGGGCCTGGATGAACGGGGCAGTCATGATAGGCTGTTCCTTCGAAAGTTCCAGGTTCCCACCAGAAGGTTTAGTCCCAGGGCAACCACCAGGAGCACTATCCCCAGAGCGACTCCCAGGGCAAACTCTCCCTTGCCCGTCTCGAAGGCTATTCCAGTGGTGATGGTTCTTGTCTGGCCGCGTATGTTTCCTCCCACCATCATGGAGATTCCTACCTCTGAAAAGACTCTTCCGAATCCCGCTGCGATGGCGGCTGCAAGTGCTGAACGGTTTTCCGATGCAACGCTTAGAGCTGCGCGCATTCTGCTGCCTCCCAATCCCAGAACAGTCTGAACTATACGAGGATCAGAGCGCTCTACTGCAGCGGAACAAAAGCCCACCATTATGGGAAAGGCCAAGAGAACCTGGCCGATTATCATGGCGCCTTGCGTGTAGAGAAGATCCAGCTCACCAAGGGGACCCCGCCTGCTTAGCAGGGCGTATATCAGCAGGCCGATTAGAACCGTCGGTATGGCCATCATGGTATTGGTGAACGTGACGAGATAGCGCCTGAAGCGAAAGCGGCCAAGTCCAAGAAAAAGCCCTGCGGGCATGGCCAACACGGCTGCGATGGCAGTGGAGACCAGCGATACGAATACTGACACCTTTATGGGACTCCATACGCCGGGGTCCATGCTAAACAGCATGGAAAATGCGTCGCTGAATCCTTCGCTGATCATTGTGCCTTGAATACGTCAGGGTAAAAGAGAGGTTCTTTGGATCCCTTGCGGTATTGCCCGATGAGTTTCTGACATTCAGGTGAGGTGAGCCATGCACCGAAGGCCATGGCCTCTACAAATCGTGTTTCTGTATGGCGGGCCGGGTTGACCGCCATGAAACTATAGGGGTTGTGAAGAAGGGGGTCGCCCTGGACCATGATTTTCAACTCCACATCCTTGGCTGCGGTGATATATGTGGCCTTGTCCAGCAGGGAGTATGCTCGTTTCTCATTTGCCGTGTTGAGATTCAACCTCTGTCCCTGGCCTGACTCCATGTACCAGTCACCTGACGGTGAAAGACCAGCAGCTTTCCAGAAGCGAAGCTCTGCCTTGTGAGTCCCAGACTGGTCTCCCCTTGAGAGGAATTTCGATTGCTTGGTGTAGATGGCCTTGAGCGCGCTGACGATATCCCTGCCCTTGGTCCCGGCAGGGTCTGAGGGCGGCCCCACCAAAACGAAGTCATTGTGCATGACGTTCATGTGCATGACTCCGAACCCTGCGTCCATGAAGGCCTTTTCAGCTACGTGATCGTGGACGAAGACCGCGTCCACGTCACCATTTTCAGCCAGCTTCAACGCATGGCCTGTTCCCACGGCCAGGACTTTCACCTTTATGCCCGTGCGTTTTTCAAACGGTGGCAGAATGTAGTCGAGCAATCCCGTGTTTTGGACCGAGGTGGTCGATGACAATTTCAGTGTTCGACCCTGGCATGGACACAGAGCTTTTTTTTCAGCGCAGCCTGCAAGACTGTATAAGACCAACAAGAAGGCCAAAAAAGGGGACGGAGGTATTGTTTTTAAAAATTTTTTCATGGTGAACAGTGAAATAATTCATTTTATCGGGAATATGCAAGGAAAAAATAACCAAAAATGACAAAAAATTACTTCCCCTTGTGTATATCCAGGGCCATGAGGGCAGCACCCAGGGCGCCTATGATTTGCGGTTCTTCTGGAAGTTCCACGGCTTGGCCCAGGGCTTCTGCAAGAAAGGCCCGTATGGCCGGAGAGCGGGCAACCCCTCCTGAGAGCATGAAGGGTTTTGGTGGATGTAGCGAATGCGCCATGGCCGCCACTCGTAACACCAGAGATCTTGCAAGGCCTCTGACTATGTGATCCACGGGTTTGCCCTTGGCCAGCAGGCCGACTATCTCCGACTCTGCAAACACCGCACATGTGGAAGTGATTTTTACTTCTGATGCTGCTTCCAGGGCGGTTTTACCCATGAGTTCGATGGGAATTTTCAATCTGTTTGCAGAGACCTCCAGAAATCTTCCGGTGCCGGCCGCGCATTTGTCGTTCATCGTGAAATTGAGCACTGCGCCTGTGTCGCTAATGACGATGACCTTCGAGTCCTGCCCTCCTATGTCGATGAGTGTGCCCCCATGGCCCATCTCGTGAAAGATCCCCTTTGCATGGCAGCTTATCTCGGTCACAGCGCGGGTCGAGCGTTTTGCGAGTTTCCGTCCATATCCAGTGGCAACTATAGACACACGGTGGTATTCGCCTCCGGTGATCCCATCCAGTAAGCGTCCGGCCTGTTTTTCGGTATAAGGATCTGTGTCCTCTATGATTTTTTGAAGGACTTTTCCCTCTTCGTCCAGGGCAATCACCTTGGTAAAGGCAGAGCCAAGGTCTATTCCTACAGCGACAGGTAATTTGTTGCTCATACGCCAAGTACCTCGAAAAATGCCTGTAGCCTGTTCTCGCTCTGCTCCCAGGATAGAACTCTGGAATCGTTGTGGTCAGCCTCCAGCAGCAGTGCAGGTATTCCCAGTTGTTTCAAAAGAATGCTCTGTTGATCCATCTGACCGATGGAATAAGGTTTGCAGGACCGATCGGAATGCAGAAGCACCCCGTCAACCTCGTAATCTTCAATCATGGTCTTCATGGTTTGAAGTTTCTGTCCGGTGCCGCGATTGAGGATAGGGTGTATGTAACACTTGGCCATGGACTCGATGGGGTGATGTGGATCTATCAGGTCGGCGAGTTCTCCCCATGCGTTGGTGTAGGTCGAGGCGACCAGCGCCACTCCCCTTGAAGCCAAGAGGTTCCCAAACTTGCGAACAACGAACCATATGGGGAGATTGTCCCACAAGACCCGTTTTTTCTCTTCCTTCAGTGCACCTGTTCCATTTTTGATTCTGGCTTCCAGTTCTGCAAGTAAAGCTCTGTAATAATCAACAGTTGCCTGATCTCCTCGCATCTCCACTATGGGTGCCATGTGGATGAACTCGTCAAAAGCCAAAAAGGGTGCTGGCCTGGCTCGTCCTGTGTGCATGATTCTGTTCCAAAGGTCCACGGCATCGTGGCTCAATTCGGTCACATGCCTCAAGCGCTTTGGTTCCATGGATACGCCGGCAACTTTTTCCGCAGTCTCGATGGCGTATTGTATCTGCTTCTCCACAAAATCAAGGGCATGTTCAGGAGCTTTGGAGTACAGAAAAGGTGTATCGATGAGAATGAGAGGAACCTTGAATTGCTGTGCCAGCACCTGGTACCAGTACAGCACCGTCTGGCAGATGTTGGTACAGCATACCAGCAGGTCGGGCTTTGGAAGTTTTCCCACAGGTGTCTTGCCGGAAAGAATGGTTCCTATGTCTGTCCTGGCATAAGAACATATGTCCCGTGACCAGCCTGCATGTTCGGCAACCTTGCATTTTTCATCTCCGACCCTGCGGATTCCGCAAACCGCACCGTGGTTTTCCGGATAGATGAGGTAATAGCCCAAGGCCTTCAAAAATTCTATGGGCGCTCCAGATGTTACCCATGCGACTTTTTGAGTGCCGGTAATCCAGCGTCCTTTCAGGTAGTGGCGGCTGATGAGTTCCTTCAGCCATGCGGAGGTAACTGGAGGAGGATTCAGGTGTTCGTGATGCCACCATCCCTGCCTGTTCATGGTCATCTGGGCTTTGATGCGCTGGATGCGCAGTGCACCATGACCCAAAAGGCTTACGTTCAGATGATACATCAGGGAATCGCGCAGGCTCATGTCAATGACTCCGCAAAAGCCTCCAGCCTGGTCTGAACCTGCGCTGAAGCTGGCTCCGAGATATCCACTTCGAGCAATAGAGTTCGTATTCCCGCCAATTCGAGACCTCGGGACAACTGAGGCAAATAGAAAAGTTCAGGTTCGCAGAACTTCACGGACCAGAACACAACACCTTGCGCCTGTTTATTTCTGGTCAGGTCCAGAAGATGGGCAAGTCTCGCCTCTACGCTGCTGCCCAAGGCCGAGTCTGGAGGTGCGCCCAGAATGGACCTGGCCATCCTCACGTAGGGATCTGCATCATCTGTCTCTGGATAGATTCTTCTTCCTATGCAGGCGGTGTCATCCCATACGACGGTCAATCCAGCATCATCCATCACGGATAGAAGTTCGGCTGGTTCCGGGACAAGTCCACTTATGACAAGTTTGTGCGAACAATCGGTCCTGTTGTCCTGCTGCATGGATTCGAGTGTGTCCCTTGCGAGCTTTTCGAATTTTTCAGCTGCAACATATTGCCTGGTGCGCATGAGTTCATAGAACTGCCGGTTGGACATGGGAATCCTGATCCTGTTGTTCAACACGGCTTCCATGGCCGAATCAGCCTTCTGTTCGTTGTCGATGAAGGAATGGAGCATTTTTTCCGAAGGCCTTTTGCCTGTGATCTTCGCAAGGCTCTTGTCCAGTGCCATAAGTTCCCGCGCAAAAAATTCCACGTCCATCTCACGTCGTCCGCGCGGCACGTATAGCGTGAGCACCGGTGTTTTTGGCTGAATGAAATCAAGAAACACAGAACCAAGGCCCTGGAGCGAATCGCACGAATGGGGCACGATTATGGCCCTGGCCTTTTCCAGTCCTCCATCGAGGGCAAAGGAAAGTCCACATCGTACCACAGAGCAGGTGTAGGCCTGCAAATGAGCGTCTGCAGACGTGGTGCTGTATTGGGAAGGTCCCCAGAGTTCCACCGGCATCAGGTCGTGAGCCCGCAGCAGAGCCCTGTGATAATGAATGGGATACACTGCGACGAAATCCTGGCCGGAGCTTTGATAATCACTTAGCACTTCTTTTCTGGAAGGTATGTTCAATGGGTCCGACATGGGGACTAACTTACGGGAATTGGGTTACCTTGGTCAATAACTGAGCGCAAATACCATGTTACTGGAAGAAAGAGCACGAATCATGTTAGACATGGTCCATGAAACCAGCAACCAGCCTGATAAATGGTCTGAAGCCGTTTTTTTTACTGGACCTGATCTTTGTCTTTTTCTCTGCCTGCTCTGGTACGCCTGGCCAGGAAACTGATGGAGGGACAGACGGAGCGGATCAATGGAAGGCTTCGGTGTATTACGAAGACGAAGCCTATGTGCAGGAGCGTTCCACCGAACTTGGCGCCCTGGAGGATGTCACGTCTTTGGCTGTAGATCACCAGGGGCTTGTCCATGCCGCAGGTTCATTTGGAATCGTCGTATGGGATGGCCAGGCCTGGATCCAGGTAGAGTCAAAGATCGAAGGAAGGGTTTTTCATGTGGCCTTCGACGATGATGGAACGATGGGAGTGGCAGCGGAGGGTGGGGTCTCGGTGGGAGATGAAATCATCGCTTTACCGGCAGGGCTCGAGGCTAGGTACGTCTCGTCCAGGGCAGCAGGAGGCTGGTGGATTGCTGGTCAAGGTTTTGGTGCCTGGTGGGATGCCGGGGAACATGTCTTACATACATTGGATGAATTGGCCGGCAAGGATGTGCGTTGTATCGTGGACCTTGGGATGGACAGCTGGCTTGCTGCCACATCCCATGGCGTGGTGGGTAAGAACTCGACCTGGACGGCCTCTGATGGTCTTGGCTCTGATGATGTCCGCACTTTGCTCGTAAGCCATGACGGCACCGTATGGGCCGGCACCTCAGAATCGATGGCGAAGCTGCCACCTGGAGAGGACAAATGGATTGCCTTTACCGGGCTTGAGGGCCTGCATCATGGAGATATCCTGAATTTGAGCTTGACCGGATCCGGGGACATTCTGACGAGCACTTCTTCCGGTGCTTCGGTATACGCGCCTGACGGCAGCCGTCGTTATTACCTCGGAAGAAAATGGCTGCCGTCCAACGAGGTCAGGGATATGCTGCGCCTTTCGGACGGCGCGCTCGTGTTTGCTACATCTTCCGGTGTAAGCAGGATAGATCCTGTCTCCATGACCCTCGAGGACAGGGCAGGCGTTTATGATCAAATAGTGCAGGAGCGCCACGTGAGATTGCCCGGCTTTACCTCCACCCAATGCCCTCTGTCCGTGCCAGGTGATGTCAGCAGTTATTATCAGATTGACGATGACAATGATGGTCAGTGGACGGAAATGTACCTCGCATCACAGTGCTTTCGCTATGCGGTAACCGGCTCTGTAGAAGCCCGCAAGAATGCCCGAACTGCTGCATACGCCATGATCGAACTACTCAAGGTGCCTGGCATGGGCGGATTTTTTGCACGTTCCATTGTTCCTCCTGAAGAATGTGAAGCAAAGCAGGCGGCAGGTGCAGGGGAGTGGCATCTTAGTCCTGACGGAAAATGGTGCTGGAAAGGAGACACCTCTTCCGACGAGTTCGTAGGGCATGTCTTCGGGCTGTCTTTGTTCTACGACCTGGTGGCAGACGAGCAGGAGAAGGCGGACACGGCGCAGGCCTTTGGCGAAATGCTTGGCTATATAGTGGATAACGGATTCACCATGCCGGACGTGGATGGAAAGCCCACCACCCACGGGCATTTCGATCCGGAGTGGATGGAGACAGACCTCAGCGCCATGTTTGGGGACGCGGGTTTGAATTCAGCCATGATCCTCGGTGGGCTGAAGGCAGCTTATCACATGACCCACGAGCAGCGTTTCATGGACGCTTTTCATGAGCTGGCCAATGAGCATAACTACAAGGATTACGTAAGCCGCATCGAAGAAATCAACACTGCCTGGCATACCAATCACGATTCGGAGGAGATGAGTTTTTTGGCCATGTTCACTCTTATAAGATACGAAGAAGACCCGGAGTTACTCAAGCTCTGGCTGAAAGGGGCGCAATATCTTTGGGAGGTGCAGAGGCCGGAGAGAAACCCTGAGTTCAACTTCATGTACGCTGCCATGGCAAAGACCGATGAATACGATCTGAATGAGGCTATTACAACCCTGCAGAAGGTCCCCTTTGATCTGGTCATCTGGGGGGTGGACAACTCCCATCGACTGGACCTGGACATAGATCCATACCCCGATCGTGCAGGAAACCTGCAAAACAAGTTCGTGCTTCCCTATGACGAACGTGAGGTCATGCGCTGGTCTGAAAATCCCTACAGGCTGATCCAACCGGGCGAGGGCAAATCCGAGTCTGCGGGTACCTTCTGGTTGCTTCCATACTGGATGGGACGTTACTACGGTATAATAAGGTGATTCCCTGAAGCCCTGATTTCCCACCTCGCTTGCGATCTCATATGCCCATGCCGTGGACGGCTGGTGCCTGTTCGGCAAATCTGGGCTTTGGCTTTGGTGAAGATCTGAGACCATGCTTGCGCAGGAGTCTGTGCAGGCTCTGTCGGTGTATGCCTGCGGCCTTGGCCGCCTCGGTAACATTTTCCTCGTGACGCTTCAGCAGGGCCATGAGGTATTCCTTTTCAAACAGTTCCTTGGCTGAAGCGATGGGAATATCTCCATCCAGGCATGCCTGTGTACTCTTGGGCATCTTGTCCGCCTGTATGGCAGCAGTGGCGAGCAGACTCTCGCGTTGAATCACCTTGTCATCCGCCAATCTTGCCACCCTCTCTATCACGTTTCTCAACTCTCTGACGTTTCCTGGCCAGGTGTGATTGAGGAGCAGCCTCATGGCACTTTCGTCAAGGTGACGTTCATCTCCGGTCAGTTCGTCCAGAAAAGCCCTGGCTAGGTGTGGGATATCATCTTTTCTTTCTCGCAGGGCAGGTATGGCAAGCTCGATCACGTTCAATCGAAAATACAGGTCCTCACGAAAGTGCTTGGCGGCTACTTCTGCTTTCAGGTTTCTGTTGGTGGCAGCGATGATGCGAACGTCCACCTTCACGTCGTCGGGACTTCCCACGGGGCGCACTTGCTTGCTCTCTATGACTCTCAGCAGCTTTGTCTGCATGGGAGGAAGGAGTTCACCTATCTCGTCCAGAAAGACCGTACCGCCATCAGCCTGCTGGAATGCGCCAGGTTGGGTGGACAATGCACCGGTAAAAGCACCCTTTACGTGACCGAAAAGCTCAGACTCCATGAGGTTTGGCGGGATAGTGGAGCAGTCCACCACCTGGAAAGCTTCCTTGCTCCTGTGGCTGAATCGATGTATTTGCTCTGCCAGCAGGCCTTTGCCCGTACCGGTCTCCCCTGTTATGAGCAATGTGGAGTCGTTACTCACGACTCGTTCCACCAACCTGAAAAGGGCCCTCATTCGCACACTGTGACCCAACATGGCACCAAAGGACGTGTTGGAACTCAGTGGCACCTCCACCCTGTCCTTCAGCGGCTGGTACAAAATGACAACATCGCCCAACCTCAGACGCGCTCTCGGGTGAAGGAGTGCGTCCATCACCCAGGTGCCATCGAGCTGCACACCATTGGTGGAATCCAGGTCCCTGATTCTGTGTCCTGCTTCGGTCGCAACAATCTCTAAGTGATAGCGCGAAATGGTTTCGTGTTCGATGATGAGATCATTGTCAGGAGCAGAACCCACTCTTGTGCGTTCCCTGTCGATTATGAACTCCTTTCCCACCTCCGGACCTTGCTCCACCACCAGCTTGAATTTTCTGAAGGTTATGCTTTGCTGGTCTCCCCTGTATGCTACCTGCAGGGTTTTTCTCGACGCAAAACCAAGAGATGGGGATTCGCAGGTTCCCTTGTCCATTTCGAGCCAATTTCCCATTTTTTCATCCATGACAAAATCCTGCCTTTCCGGTGGGGTTTTGAGTCCACAGTTTTGATATTAGCAAAAAGTGGGCCGCGTGAATGAATTGCGCTAACCAATTGAAAATAAGGAATATTAGTGAATCAAGGGGATGGGATGACGGTTTTTACTGTCGCATTTGGGCGTCATGGGAAGCAAAGTTGTTACATGCAAATCAGCTTCTGAATAATACCTGCTCGCGTCTGAACCACCATGCGGCAAACCAGAGCAGCAGACCGGCAACCACGGCGGTGGAGATGAAGATAAGAGCCATGTGGGCCCAATGCTGATCCAGGTTGCCCGTGAAAATCTCCTTCAGGGCCAGGGAGACATTGACGATGGGAATGGAGGCCGTCATCCAGTCCAGCTTGACCCCTGGTAGGATCGACACCAGTGCCGGCAAGATGATGATCATCTGCAAGGGGCTGGCGTAGGCCTGGCCTTCCTTGAAACTCTTGGCAAAAATGGACAGGGCCAAGAGCAGAGCAGAGAATATGCAGGAGATTGGTATTATCATGACGATGGCAGTTATGGCCTCTGTTGCTGAAAAGGAAAATGCTTCACCCGAAAGGACCGAGAGGTCCGACAAAAAACCCGCCTGCAGGGATATGGCCAGGGAGACTGTTGCAAGCAGGGATGAGACCAGTGCTGCCGTTAGTACGACACCAAATTTGCCCAACACCAGTGACAATCTGCTGACCGGTGCCACCAGCAGGGTTTCCAAGGTACCTCGCTCCTTCTCTCCTGCACCAAGGTCTATGGCTGGATAGAGTGCACCTAGGAATGAGAAGATCAGGATCATGTATGGCAAAAACTGCGACATGAGTTTTACCAGCAAGCCGGGACCGGGAAGACGCTCGGCGCGAATTTCGATGGGAGCGGCGAAGCCCTCAGGTAGACCATGTGCCTTTATTCTTTCTATGGCCATGCGTTTACTCATGGATTTGAATATTCTCTTGAGTCCCTTGAGCGCCATGGTGGAGCGGTCCGATGTCTCCAGGTAGCGGATGGTGATGCGTGTAGTGTCCTCATCCTTGATTTTTTTCATGCTGTCTTTGGGGATCTCCACCACTGCGGCTATCTCGTCTGTACGAACGGCGTTCAAAAGAACATCTTTATAATCATCATCGTCCGGACTCAGGTCAGGGTGCCTGTCCAGCTTTGTTATGATTCTAAAATTGGGAGGAAAGGCCTGCGTTGCAATATTGGATGCGGTAGCATCGAAATCCCGTGCGTTTACGGAGTCCATCACCTTTCCGATGAATTCCTTTGGGTCCACGTTCTTTTTTTTCAAAAGGCGCACAAAAGCCTCTTTTCCTTCTCCCTTGACCAGGGCCAGTTCTTTCTCGCCCAGACCATATTGTTCGAGCACCTTTGCCAGGCGATTGCCGGCTTTTTCCGGGTTGGATCTTTGGCGCAACTCATCGACGAGTTTTGGATCGTGCTGCTGACCAAGCACGAGTACATCCACCTTCTCCTTTGCAAGCTTTTCCAGAAAGTGGGTCATGGCGCCGCTCGTGATCCACATCAGCACCGGGATGGACAGGGTTGGGATGACCAGCATGAACAGCAGAGTCCTTCTGTCCCTCATTACATCGAGGAGTTCTTTTCTGAAGACCGTCCACGCCGAATTCATGATTTTGCCTCCACAATTTTTACGAATGCATCTTCTACGCGACCGGAATCAGTGTATGACTTCAGATCCTCTATGGGCTCGCATGCCAGCAGTTTTCCATTGTGAATAAGCCCAACCCTGTCGCAGAGCTTGTCCACTTCGTCCATGATGTGAGTGGAGAAGATTACGCATTTTTTTTCAATGCGGCACTGACGTACAAAATCCACTATGGTTCTGGATGTAAGGACATCGAGGCCGGCGGTTGGTTCATCGAATATCATCACCTGCGGATCGTGCAAGACGGTACGGACTATTGATACCTTCTGTTTCATGCCGGTAGACAGCTTGTCGCACCTGGTGTCTGCGAACTCGTTCATGTCGAACAGCTCAAAGAGTACTTTCATGCGCTTTTCGATCTTGTCAGGGTGCATACGGTTGAGCTTTCCGAAGTAGACTACCATCTCCCTTGCCGTCAATCTCCCATAGAGGCTGGTGGCCGTGGACATGAAACCTATGTTGCGTCGCACCTCGGTGCCCTGTCGTGTGACCGAAAATCCGCAAACGCTTGCATCGCCAGAGGTGGGTTTGAGCATGGTGGATAGCATCCTGAGGGTTGTGGTCTTGCCTGCACCGTTGATGCCAAGCAAACCGAATACTTCGCCAGGGTGAGCTTCAAAACTCACATCGTCCACTGCCCTTACTTGGCCCCGTTTTTTATCCTTGAAAATCTTTACGAGACCTTCAGCCTTGACCCCTGTATCTCCAAGTCCAGGATCGTCGCCCACGTGATACTCCTCTCGTTGATGCATCATATACGATGCAGTAGCTTATACTGCGGCACACGTTGCCTCTAGTTCGGGTGCTTGTCAATATTAAGCATGTGTCGAAAATTTATGAAGTTGCAGCATCTTCGTAGGCCCTCGGCAGACGCAGCTGCCCGTAGCTTCGAGCTTGCCAAGAAGCCAAGGGTTATCGAACAGGATTTCCCAGATCGCTTGTGAGGTCACGAAGTTGCAAGTGATCATCCGCAGTCATGGATTCGCCGCTTCGAGTTTTATATATTCAGGACGGTTCAGCAGGGCAGGCGGTAAAAGCACTATCCGCAACTGCTCAAGCAGATTTTGCCTCGGCGCTTTCCAGAAATGACAGGACCTTGGAGGCGGCCGCTGAACCCTGGGCAACCGTGTCAGGAATATCTTTGGGACCCGAGCATCCTCCGGCAATGAATATACCGTTGTTGCCGGTGGAAACAGGAGAAAACTTTTCGCTCTTTTCGATAAAAAAGCCATCTTCGTTACGAGCCAGGCCAAGCAACTGTGCCACATCTCCCGAGTCAGCTCTTGATTCGAAAGCAGGGGTAAGCACAACCATGTCCACGGGAACCCTCACCATATCCCCCATCAGTGTATCCTCTGCGATCACCACCAACTGTTCGTCCGAGAGTTCCTCGGGCAGCATGTCAGGGGCCACCAGGTGTTTGAAATGTTCACCGCTCCAGACTTGGGCAGCCTTGCCTCTGATGAACTTGACGCCCTCGTGTTGAAGACGCTTGTAAAATTCTTCGTATCCTTTTCCAAAGCATCTCATGTCGATATAAAAATTGAAGACCTGACACCCTTCGACCTTTTCCTTGATGAGGTGGGCGTATTTCAGCGCGTACATGCAACACACGCGTGAACAGTAACGGTGATAGTTCTCATCCCTGCTGCCGGTGCAATGCAGTATGGCCACTGATTTTGGTGACCTGCCGTCTTTTGTCTGCACCGCTCCCCCGGTTGGGCCTGCTGCGTTGTTGAGTCTTTCGAACTCCAGGGCCGAGTAGACCTCCGGGTATTTCCCATATCCCAGCTGAGGGATGAGAGACGGGTCCATGGCCTGGAAACCGGTGGTCACAACGACGGCCGATACCTTGTATTTTTCCGTCCGAGCCTTTTGTTCGAAATCGATGGCTCCTGGTTCACAAACCTTTACGCAAACCCCACATCGTCTTTTGCCACCGGGCTTCTTTGGGGGCTTGAACCATGCACAACGCTTGGCGTCAATTACCGGCTTGTTGGGCACGGCCTGGGGAAAGGGCATGTAGATCGCTTTTCGTTTTGCCAAGCCCTGGTCGAATTCACTCAAGGTGCGATAGGGGCATTTTTCCATGCATAAGCCACAACCCGTGCATTTATCATGGTCCACAAAGGCTGCTTTTCTGCGAACCGTCACCTCGTATGCTCCAGGCCCACCTTGAATGTTTTCCACCTCTGAATAGGTCATGAGGTTGATATTCGGATGGGAACCCACGGTGGTCATCTTGGGAGTCAAGATGCAGGCGGAACAATCCAGGGTTGGAAATGTCTTGTCGAACATGGCCATGTGTCCGCCAATGGTGGGTTCTCGTTCGACCAGGTGAACGGTGATCCCCGTCTCAGCCAGATCCAGCGAGGTCTGAATGCCTGCGATTCCTCCGCCGATTACCAGCACTGCCTGATCGTTGGCCTTGTGCTCAGCCATGGCGTCTCCTCTCTTTCAACCCAGCGCCTCGGCCACCAACTCGGTCAGGTCGCGGATCACAATCTCGTCTTCCTTGTTGAGGTTCAGCCTGCTGTCTTCCAGCATGTTGATGCAGTAAGGACAAGAGGTCGCCAGCACCTTGGCGCCTACCGACTGAGCTTCTGGAATTCTAAGGTCGCTGAATCGCTTGCCGAACTCTGTCTCCATCCACATCCTTCCACCGCCGCCACCACAGCAGAGGGATGATTCCCTGATACGGTGCATTTCGACGAATTCTATTCCCGGCAGAGCCTTGAGCACATCTCGGGGTTCGTCAAAAATGTTGTTGTGCCTGCCCAGATAGCAAGGATCATGGTACGTCACCGTTGTCTCTATGGGCTTTGTCAGCTTCAAGCGGTCGTCCCTGAGCAGTTCTGCGAGCAATTGCGACATGTGTGTGACTTGTATGGACACATCGAACTCAGGATACTCGTTTTTGAAAGTGTGATAACAATGAGGAGAAAGGGCCAATATCTTGGTGACCCCATTTTCCTTGAAGATATTGCCGTTGCTTTCCACCAGGGATCCAAATAGCTCTTCATCGCCTATCTTGCGGACGGACTCTCCGCAACAGCTCTCTTTATTGCCGAGCACACCGGCCTTTATCCCTGCCGCCTTTAGTATCTTCGCTGTCGCTTCCACCAGTTTTCGCGAACGGGGATCATAGGATGGCATGCAGCAGGCAAACAGCAGGTACTCATGCTTGTCCTTGTCGAAAGGTTCGAATCCCAGATCTTGGGCCCACTTGTTGCGATCTTGTCTCTTGCCGTTCCATGGGTTCCCATCGGACTTGACGCTCCCCAACGCGCCTCTGAGAGTCTGCGGGATCAGCCCCGTCTCTCCAATCATCATCCTTATGGACCTGACCAGATCCAGAATGTTCACTCCCCGCGGGCATCTCACCTCACAGGTTCTGCAGGTGGTGCATTTCCAGAGGTCCTCACCCTCGTAACCCTCCAGGCCCAGTTGAGCCAGGTGGATGAGCTTACGGATGTTGAGGGGATCTACATATCCCCAGGGGCAAGAGCCGGTGCAGGTGGCACATTGATAACACAGATTCAGATCTGTACCGCCTACCTCTTCGATAGCGTCGGCTACTTCGATGAACGGTGTGACCACTTCCATCGTCCCAGTTCTCCTTGCAGCAGGTTGTACATGGACTCAACATAGAAATTATCCATGTAATTTTATTGCCTTACGACTACAACATGCCTTCCGGCAAGTAAGGCTCAATTTACTGGGAGGGGGGTGTGGTAGTCAACCATTTTTATTAGCCCCTGGTTTCTCGTTTCGCATGAACTCACTGTCTCGAAATTATCTGCCAATCATCCCCAAATCAGGGTCACCTACTATCTGTGCCGTCTGTGCGATGCACTCGACGATGAGCTGTGCGATGAGTGAGAGCGGGATGATGATCGTGAGTATGAACGCCTTGGATGGAACGAGCTTTTGCTCCTGGTGGGTGTGGATTTGGACGGCTTATAGGATTTTGACGAAGACTTGACTGGTTTATAAACCGTATGGTTCGGTGAAGATCGTTTGGGCATTGTCTTCACGGTGGGTCTCCTGGTCATGGTCGGAGACATTCTATGCTTGTCTGGTGCTGGCATCTTGTGCATGACAGGTGCAGTATTCCTGAAGGTGGGATGATTCCCGGTAGTCACTGTATTGCTTGTGCCATAAGGACCAGGCCGGGGACGGGTTGGAGTTATGGTGGCACCTGGCTTTGTCGTTGGATACCGGTTTTCCTGCACAGGAGCGAATGTATCTCGATCTTTTGGCAAGGCATGGGGCTTGATGGGCGTGTCTGTCCTGTTGGGGATTATGCCAAGGTCCACCGACCGTCTATGGGATGAGGTCATGCGTCCGGCCGCTTTTCGTGTCAGGTGCGGTCTGAACACCCGAAGGGTGTTGCCCGAGAGCCCAAGCTTTGTAGCGTTCGGTCGGATTCTTTTCAATTTTCTCAGACTGCGGGGTGCGGTGTTTTCCAGCTTTCTGACCACGATTTTCCTGCGGGTGACCTTCTGCACCATGTCGTGCGATGGACCTCTGACGCAGACACCGCTGGCACTATCCCTGCAACGCTTTGGAAAGTAAGTGTGCTTGAAGACATCCCTTGACTGTCTGCGAGGAATGTAATGGTGGTTGGGGTAAGGATCACAAAAGTGACCCCAATCAACGAATGTCCAATATGAGTAATACACCGGATAGTATGCCCATCCGTACCACGGATCATACCCGGCCAGAAGAGGAGACCATCCAATATACATGTCCGAGTATCTCCACATCACCCAGGCAGGGGCCCATGTCCGCCCTGGTACCCAGACCCAACCCATTTGTTCAATCCAGGCCCACCTGCCATAGTGGAACGCAGCCCAACCCCATGGGTAGTAGGATGACCAGGTCCAGCCGTAATCCGTGTATACCCACTGACCATAGGTGTATGGCCTCCAATTGGCTGAGACTCCCACCGGTTTCCAGACCCAACCAAATTCTGGTGTCCAGATCCAGTCTCCATATGGCGCCAGTTGGTCAAAAAAATAGTTTTCATCGATTTCAGGTGTGGCCCCCGGACCCTCTCCCTGGTCAACCCATTGTTCATCCTGGTAAGTGTCACCCTCGCTTGCTCCCTCGTCCTGCCACTGTGCTTTGAGAGAGGTGCTGGTGAACATCAGCATGCTGATGCCAAGGATTATGGCGGGTATTTGTCTTGTATGTACCATGGCAGACCTCCTTTGTTGCCAATTCACTCTGCAAAATAAAGCAATATTCATGCCGTGGTTTTATTTTTGTGATTACCTTGTTTTATCAATGAGATACGCAAATGCCCGTCAATGTGAATCCCCCGGCGAATTCCAAAAGGGAATAAGCCCTTGATTCCAGATCAGCAGCATGGTGATCATTCGTCATATTTTTTCAACTTTCGCCAAAGGGTGTTGTATCCGATGCCAAGCTGGGATGCTGTTGCCTTTTTGTTTCCATTGTTCTGCCTAAGGACTTTGAGGATGTATGTTCGTTCCAACTCCGCCAGCGTCATGCCTTGAGTCAGGGCTTGTCCAATAACGGGTGCATCCTGTTCCTGTTCGGTCAGTTGAAAGTCATCCAGGCGAAGTTCTGTGTCCCTCGAACGAATTATGGCTCGTTCAACCGCATTTTCAAGTTCACGCACGTTTCCTGGCCATGAGTAGTTGAGAAGGAATTCCTCTGCATCAGGTGAAATCCTGGTGATGTGTTTGTCCTCCTTGTCCGTAAACCTGGCCAGGAAGAAGCGGGCGAGGGGCAATATGTCGTCCTTTCGTTCTTTCAGTGCGGGTATCCTGATGGTGATTACGTTCAGGCGGTGGAAGAGATCCTCCCTGAATGAACCCTCCTTTATACAGCGCTGCAGATCCTGGTTGGTGGATGCAATGATTCTGACATCGACCTTGATCACATTGCTGGATCCCAGAGGTACAAGCTCTCCTTCCTGAAGGGTGCGCAAGAGCATCTTTTGCATTTCCAGACTCATGTCACCCACCTCGTCGAGGAGCAAGGTGCCACCATCGGCAGCCACGAAGAGCCCCTTCCTGGACCCGGTAGCACCGGTAAAAGCGCCTTTTTCGTGACCGAAAAGCTCGCTTGCCAGCAGGTTGTCATCAAATGCAGCGCAGTTGACCTTTACAAATTTCTTGTCCCTGCGCGGGCTGTTGCGATGTATGGCCTCTGCCACCAATTCCTTTCCCGTGCCGTTGTCACCAAGTATAAGGACTGTAGCCGAGGAGTTGGCAACTCGTATGATCTCCTGCTGCACCTGCTTCATCTCATCGCTTACGCAAACCATGTTGGCAAAAGAAGCTCGTTCGATTTCTTTCTGTAGCTGGGCCAGTTCCTGTTCCAGTTTTCGTTGTTTTGCCTTTTGTGCTTCTATCAGTTGTTGTTGTGCACTCTTGAGTTCCTTGTTTCTGAACTCCAGCTGTTCGATAGTACTTTTAAGGCTTTCGGTCATGTCGTGAAAGGACTGGGCAAGATTTCCTATTTCATCATTCCCGGTTACTGGAATCGGTGTGTCAAGCTGCCCGGAGCCTATCCGCCTCGCTGCCTCACTCAGGGCTCGTACAGGCCGCATGATGCCTCTTGCTGTGAATATGGCCAGGAAGAAAAGTATGAACACGGTGGTCAACAGTGGCCAGAAGATGGAACGACGCATCTGAGTGATCTTCTGTCCGATGCTGGAGTTCATCTTCCTCAGCAGCTCTATGAACTTGTCAACCCTGGTGCCAAGCATCACTCCGCCAAAAATGCCGTATTTGGCAAAGGGTCCGGTGTCATAGAAAATGGGGCTGTAGACTCTGGTCCTCAGCACACCTGCCAGGTTGTTCGTTGTGGCAATCCCAGTGTGGCCCTTTCTCGTCTCCAAAACCACAGCATGATAGCCCTGGCCCATTTTCCAGTCCAGGTACTGGAGATTTACAGCCCGTTGTCCTACCAGCGCCTGAGCAGCGGTGGTCTTTTCCGTATATGCGGGGATCATTTTCCCTGTGTGATCGACACCTCTGATGTTCCAGAGCTTTGGGTGAGTGATGATCCATCCATCATCATCGAACAGATAGGTATAATCCGCGTCCCGGTAGCCGGCAAAAACCGTAGCGTTTTTTTCCATGGCCTTTACATGTTGGGTAAACTGCAGCAGGTGCATATGATCGAGTGCGAGACTGACTACACCAATCACCTTGCCGTCGCTGTCTGAGATTGTCTTGGCAAACCTTATCACTCCATCGTAGCGTTGGCCCTCAACCACGTCTTCCGGTGCAAGCCTCTTGATGAGTTCACGAAGCTCCAACTCGGTCGCCTGTATTTTTTCGGCAGTCAGATGCCCGGGATCTTCTACGAGTATTCGAGATTTTTCCCCAGGCTGCCTGTATACAAGCATGTGGCCTGTACCCTCATGAAAATCACTCACATACTTTACGGCTCCTGCTGCTCTGAGCATTTCATAAAGCAGGTACCGATAGATTCGTTTGGTTTCGGTGTCGGTGTTTTTCAGACTTTGTATGATCTTGTCCAGACCCAACTGCTGGACCTTGTTTACATGAAAGCCATTGAGGTGTGATACGTATATCTTTCCAGGTTTTTTCATCGCTTCGTTGAAATATTTTTCATTTTTATATGTGGTGTTTTCTGGTTTGCTCACATCCCGAAGCTTTTCCTTTGGCACAGGACTGCCTCTGACGATGAGGATTTGTTCTTTTCCCGTGGTATCTATGAAACTCAGTTCCTTGTATTCCGGTGCCTCCTCTGTTTGCTCCAGCATACGCTCATTGGTGCCGGTTCGTATCCATACTTTCAGTTTGTGCGTATCCGAGAATTTCGTGTAAGCCTCTCGTGTCCTTGGAAGCCTGGACAAGTCCTGCAAGTCTTTTTCACATGAATGCAGCAATGAGCTTACTTCGGAAGCGATGTCAGCAGCTCTCAGTTCATAGGTGCGGGCAGTATGGTCCGCCAGTTCTCTCAATTTTTGCAATTGAGCCTGAACGAACCACTCCACTCCTGTCATGGGCAATACGGAAAGCGCTACAAAGGCCAGGAGCAGTTTCCATAGCAATGATGACCTGGATCTGGGTGTTGCTTGATCCTTGCTGTCCTTTGCCTTTTGCATCTTCAGGTTCTCTTGTAGCTCAGGATTGCTCTGTGCCGGTTGGTAGTTTGATGGTAAACGTCGTTCCCTGACCTGGTTTTGATTGCAAATGGATCTCACCCCGGTGGTGCTCTATAATACGCGACACTATACTGAGGCCCAAACCTATGCCCTTGCCTGCGGATTTGGTGGTATAAAATGGCTCGAATATGTGCTCTGCATCCTTTGGGGAAATTCCTGTGCCCGTATCTGCTATGACCATGACAATATTGTCCCCTTCAACTCGAGTGGACAGTGTCAGTTCGCCTCCTCCTTCCATGGCGTGGCAAGCGTTGGTCACAAGGTTGATGATGAGCTGAAGAACCTGAGTGCGGTTGGCCAAAAGCATGGGCAGATCCTCTGTGAGTTCTGCCCGAACGATCACTTCATGTTGGCTGATGGTATGTTCACAGAAGCTCAGGCCTTGGGCCACAAGCTCGTTGAGCTGAAGCATCTCGGGTTCTTCGGAAGAGGGACGACCATAGGATACCAGGTCTCTGGTGAGCTTTTGGATGCGTGCGGCTCCTTCCTGTACCTTCTCCATCTTGGCAATATCCGCAGGGTCGGCATCCTCAGCCTTCATCTTTTTGGTCAAATATTCTGCATAAACGGAGATTGATGTCAGGGGATTGTTCAGTTCGTGAACCACACCGGCAGCCAATTTTCCAAGAGATGCCATTTTTTCTGCTTCCATGACCTGAATCTCGAGATCTCGAACCTCGGTCATGTCCTGTCCAACCAGGATGAGGCTGTCTATTTCTCCAGCTCTGTCCTTGAGAGTGGAGAGATGGAAGACGATCTGAACCATTTCGCCATTGCGGTTCCTCATTCGAGTCTCGACTCCGGTTATGGAGCCCTTGGTGTTGAAGCATGCAGAAATTTGTTCGGCCAGTTGATCCTGCTCATCGGATGGTACCCACAGGAACAGGTCCGTGCCAAGTGTCTGATCCTTGGGAAAGCCCAGCAGGTTTTCCATGGCCTTGTTGAACACAAGGATTTGCCTGTTTATGTCTGTGACAATTATCAGGGCGTTGGCCTGTTCGAGGATGTCTGCAAGATAGTCCTTCAAGTATGCTGTCTCTTCAAGGAGACGCTGGTTGCGAAGCCCCATGGCCAACTGGTTTGCCAGGGATATGAGAAGAACTTCGTCATCGTCACCAAGGGGGGCGTCTGCATGGGCTTCGAGATGGATTATCCCGAACAGCTGTTCGTCAGCCACAAGAGGCACCAGGATCGAGTGGCTGGAATTTTCAAAAAGACTGGGAGGATCGTCAAAAACCTGTATGGATCCAGCATTTAAAATATTTTCTGGCAGAGATGTCTTGAACATGGATTTTCGTGTAAGGTGCAATGTGCCCACAGCACCAGGGCGGATGGGACCGTTGTAGTCAAGCAGTGTCGGTGTGTTTGTCTTTGGGTCAGAGAGCTGGACCAGATAGTACGCCTGTCCGAACAGGGTCTGGAGCCCTTCGACAATCATGGTAAGAACTTTTTCCTGGTTAGTGTGAAGTCCAATGCCCTTGCCGAGGTTCATGAACACTTTCTGGACTTTTCTGGCATGCTTTAGTTGGGCAAGGGCATTTCTAAGGCGTTCGTTTGCCTCGCTTATGGGGTCGTAGCTTTGGTAAGCCATTTTAGCTACTCCGGCTCTGACGATTTGTCCAGGTCGACAATTCGTTGCCCCCCAACATAAGATTTGGTTTCATATTTCGTAATCCGTCCGATTTTTCGAACTATATCCGCCATGCGTTCCGCCTCGGAGATTATTGTGTCGATTATCCTTGTAATCGTGTCATCATCACCAATCTTGCGCTTGGCCATCTCTGCATAGCCAAGGACAGATGTCAGGGGTTGGTTGAGTTCGTGAGCGGTGGCCCCTGCCAATTCGGCGATTACCGCTTGCTGCTCTGTTTGCATGAGCTTTTCCTGCGCCTGGCTCAGTTTTCGTTCAATTCTCAACCGGTCACGCAGATCGGTGAATATTCCAGCTGTCGCAACCTCCTCACCTTGCTCTGTCACAGACCATGCAGTAATGAGCACCGGGATCACTTCACCACTCTTGGACAGAATTTCCTTTCTCGTGGAAGTCAATCTTCCTGTGCCGCCGTTGCGATCTTCTCGCAGCATCTGCATGACCTCATGGGCGACACCAGGAGGATAAAAACTGGCGATGTTCATTTTCCCGATGACTTCTTCTGCCTTGTAAGCAGTAAGCCTTTCAGCCCCCTTGTTGAAAAGTATAATGGAGCCCTTGATGTCAGCGGCGATGATAGCGTCGACTCATGAATAGATCATCGCCTCGATGAACTGCTTTGTCTTGCGAAGCTCGTTTGCAGTGTCAACGTTTCGAAGAGCCAGGGCGATGGAAGCTGCCACTGCTGATGCGAAGAACATGTCTTTTTCGGATAGTTCATGTCCAAATCGAGCAGAACGCATGAATAAGACAGCCTCTATCTTTTCGTCGCTTAAGACAGGGAAAAGGGCGATGGACCCTATTCCCTTGGACTCGAATATGGGCAGGATGTCATGTAGCATGGGGTGTTCTTCTACCCTGTTTACCACCAAGGGGCGTTTGGTGTTTATTACCTCCTGTATTTCGGGATACTTGGAAAGGTTCAAGGTTATACCATGAACCGAAGCCTCTTCGCTGCTAGCCAAGACCTCTGCCGTGCCGCTTTGAGGATAGAGCCTCATGACAGCACACCTGTCAACCTTCAGGACCTCCGCCGTCCTTGCTGCCACCAGGTGCAGCAACTGTGCGAGGTCAATTGATGAAGCAAGCATTCGTGTCAGGGCAAGGAGGGCTTCGTGATCGTCAGTGTTCCATTTGCCGGAAAAGGTGGTTTTGGATTTTCTTATGCGTGAGCGTAAGCGTATGTCCAACTCATTCTTGTCAAAAGGTTTCAGGATGTAGTCGTCAGCACCGGCGTTGAACGCTTCTTCAAATCGCCCGGGGTCTTTACTCACGGTCAGGATCAGGACGGGAATGTGTGTGGTAGACGAATCTGATTTCACCGCCCGGCAGATTCCAAGACCATCCATGTCTGGAAGCGAAAGATCCAGCAGCAGGGCATCCGGAGAGGCGTCCTTGAGAGCAGCTAAAGCACTCTTGCCGTCTGGAGCGGTGAGCACATCATAGGTGTTAGTGTCCAGGCAAGCCTCGATGTATTCACGAGCGTCTGGATTATCATCCACTACCAGTACAGAAAACCTTTGGTTTTGCGTGTCTTGGGTCACGGTCAGAAATGTATCATAGGCTACGATAAGCGGGCAAGATTTCCTGTTTGGCCCTGATTTCCCACCTCGCTTGCGCTCTTTGTGGCTATGCTGCGGACTCTTTTTCGGTAAGGTAAGGCCTCGACGTGGGCAATCCACGACTGCGGACGATTCCTCGCATCTGTGTGACTTCACAAGTGATCCGAAATCTGATTCTAAAAGGTTGGAGATTTTGACCCTGATGAATCCCTTGACGCCATAAGTAGAGGTGAGTATTGTCTATGGGATCCCTGATTATCGGAAGGCCAAAGAGTCTTGTGGAGGAGGCAACATGCGAGCTTGTTATATATTGATGCTATCGGCCATTATCACCACCTTGGGTTCTTCGTGTTCGGATGAATGCAAGCCGACAGCGGAGGTCTGCGACAATTTGGATAACGATTGCAACGGCCTGGTGGATGATGGATTGCAGCGGGTTTGCAATACGGACTGTGGTAGTGGCATGGAGGTTTGTGAATCCGGCGCGTGGGTGAAATGCAGTGCACCTGAGCCGGGTGTAGAGGTCTGTAACGGCAAAGACGATGACTGTGATGGCTGTTTCGATGAGAAACCCGGTGAGGATTGTGCACCCCTTGAGCAACCTTGCTCTACGGATTGCGGTTCAGGAACGGAATACTGTTATATGGGAACCTGGAAGGATTGTACGGCCAAGCAACCCAAGGAAGAGACATGCAACGGGCTCGATGACGACTGTGACGGCAAGACTGACGAAGACCTGGATACCGATGCTGATGATGATGGTCATTATTCCCTGGAGTCATGTTCCACTCCTAACGACGATTGTGATGATTCCGATCCGGATAAACATCCCGGTCATGCCGAAGACTGTGATGGCCAGGACAACGACTGTGACCAGATGATAGATGAGGGTTGTTCTTGCACTCCTCCCGACAGCCAGCCGTGCGGGTCAGATGTCGGTGTCTGCACCCTTGGGCATCACGATTGCCAGCAGGATGGAACCTGGGGACCATGCCTGGATGACAATGATCAGGAGGTGGTGCTTCCTGGTGCTTTGGCCGAGGCCTGTGACGGGGAGGACAATGATTGTGATGGGGATACGGACGAGGGCAACCCTGAGGGCGGTGGTCAGTGTGGCACGGACGAGGGTGTGTGCCAGACTGGTGTCTATGTTTGCGAGGACGGTAATCTCAATTGCAATGGAGGGGTGGAACCCGGCCAGGAGATCTGCAACGGTCCGGAGGCGCTGGACGATGACTGCGATGGGTTGACCGACGAGGGTTTGGATGCTGACAACTGGGAGACAAATGACACTTGCGCCATGTCCAGGGCCATCAGTCCGCTGGACGATGATCAAAACAGCATACTGGTCGTGACAAAGACCCTTTATAGATATGAAGACGACCAGTTCAAGAAAGATTCAGATTGGTTCTGCGCAAACGCAGTGGAGGCCTCCAGTTCGTTTTGTGCTCCAGGAGATCCCCAGTGCATGTTGCTGACCTTGCGTCTGGACGTGCCCCCTGGTGAGGATTACACCAGATGGAAAGCCTGCATCTATGACCATGGTGCTTCCGGAGACTCAAATGCCTGTACTGAAAACTGTGGTTCTGAACTGGTGGCGCTTTGCACGGATCCAGAGACAGACTGGAACGGAACCTTTTACCAGATGACTGTGCAATGGGCTGGCATCTGTATGTACTCTGACAGCAGATATTTGGCAGTTGAGGTCACCTCGACAAACGATGATGACATCATCTCTCAGTGTCAGCCCTATGTGCTGACC
>JALVPF010000319.1 GCA_027031935.1 Myxococcales bacterium
CTCTCGCACAGTGGCCACATATGCCATCCACACAACCAAGCCTGGCAGGACAATCCAGCCGGTCAGTGCACAAGATTGCGTCAGACCCCCCGTCTGTATCATGGGTGTTCGAAGAACTGCACGATGGCAGCAAGCCGAACAGCACCACGGCTGTCAGGCAGGCCATCCATACGAAAGCGTCATGTAAAATCCTGAACATCTCAGTCGCTCCCGTTTTGCAGATCCACGGTTCCCTCGGGCCATTTTATGCTCGCCGCCTGCCAGGTCTGTTGCTGTTGGTCCAGCTCGTGGGATAGCTCGGCCACGAGAAAGCCATCCACGAAGATCCGTATGGTGGCCTTGGTCTTTTCCTTGCCAGAGGGGGTATGAGCTGCAAAGTAGTCCACCACCACCTGGTACTCCCCGTCCATGGGTTCCTGGTATCCCAGGGTCTCGGGGCCGAAACCGGCCAGGTCGTCACGGAGAAGCTCCGGATCGTCGCCAGGGTCGCCGGCCACTCCCCAGTCCGGGTCGGGATTGGCCCAGTGGCAGTCCAAAAATCCTCCCATGGTTCCCCCAGGTGCCAGAAAGTGCAGGTCCAGGTCTGCGATGGGCGAGTCCCAGACCAACTCCACCAGGAGCCTTTCCGATGGAAGAGCTGTTATGCTGACTCGGTCTGGCAACAAGGACCGAAGCCCGGTGGAATCCGTGACATACAGCTGTGCTTCATACACCCCCACCAGGTCAGGGGTGAATGATGTCTGGGCCGTGTCAGTGGCAAGAAGCTCTGCAGAGCTTCCCTCGGGCTTTCTCACCAGGGACCAGGAATAGGAAAGAGGCAGGTCGCCGTCTGGATCGGTGCTTGCACTTCCATCCAGGGTGACTTCGACCAGAGGATCCACCTGCTGATTCTCTCCTGCCTCCGCCCTGGGCGCACGGTTCAAGGAAGCCAATAGTCTTACCCTTGTCTCTGCTTGGTATGGGTCTGCAGCCTTTATCACGAGGGTACCTTCGTCCGGAGGCACACTGGTTAGCCCTGGCCTATAGGCCAAAAGCAGCATGACCTGTGCCCCCTGGGGGATGGTGGCCGGAGTCTTGGATGAAGACTGGATCTTGAAATCCGGATTGGTTCCCTGGTCCAGCTCGATCCCGGTAACGATGAGATCTCCATTTCCCACATTTTTTATATAGACCTGACCCAGGGCCACGTCACCCGCGTTGACCTTGCCAAAATCGATGAACTTAGGGCTGACCTCTATGGCTCCCCGGCGCCAGCCGTCACCCCCCAGCGCCACCTGGGCCGTGGGCTGGGTCTTGTCATTGCTCTGTATGGACAAGATCCCTTCGAACCTGCCCACATCAGGTGGGTGGAAGCTCACCTCCACCGCGCCTTGAAAACCGGCTTCGATGCGATCATCGAGACCTGAGACCGAAAAGGCTCCGGACTCGTCATTATCTATCGACGCTGTAAGGGCAAGTCGTCCCGTGCCTGTGTTCTGGATCAGGATCTTGCGCGACAGGGTGTCGCCCACTGCCACCGCGCCAAATTCCAGCCGCTGCTGCTCCAGCCCCATCACAGGCAGCGCCTGGCCCAGGTTGGAATCGTCACAGGAACACGAAATCAATGCCAGAAGCGCAAGCATGAGCGGAGTTTTGATGCACGATTTCATCAATAGGTCTCCACGTCCGGAATGTATCCCACCTCGATCACGGCACCAAATGGGGGAACTGCTCTTCCATAGAACCTTATGCTGGCGGTATCAGGCTCGTATGCCCATCCGTCCGGAAGGGACTGGCGAAGAACACATGTGTATCCATATAGATCGTTTTCGGCCTTGCAGTCATCGTAAATGGTCTCGCAGATGTCCTCGGGTGGTGGTGTCGAGTTGCAGGCCGTTTTCAACCAGACGGCTACCGATGCCGGCTTTGCAGGACCGTTCAAGGCAAAACTGCGCTTGAGACCAGCTGCAGAGAACCCAAGTGCGTCTAAGTTCGCGGCAAAGTCCTGCTCGCAGATGCTTACCGCCATGCCGCCCGTTTCCGTGGCCAACTCGGCGTACCTGGTGCCCGGGTCCGCGTCAGGGCAGGAGCCGGGTTCTGTCTCCACCACCGATGCGATCTTGACCATTCCGTCGTTGCCTATGCCCTTGATCTGCTCGAACCGCCTGAGATAGTAGGGCACTTCACCGAAGGATTTATCGTCTTCGTCCGAGACGAAGATGATGAACAAATACGCATCGTCTCGCAGAAAGCCTATGTTGCTTGTGGACACCAGGGGCTCTGAGAGCGCCAGGCTGGCTGCATAAAATCCCTGCTCGTCGCCCTTGCCATCCGTGCCCACCGTGATGTTTTCGGTAAAGACCTCGGCCGTATTGGGAGTAGCCCTGCTGATGATGGGGATTGTTCCCAGGAGCTTGCCCTGCTGGTCTGCACTGTAGACATCCGTGGAGATGACCCCTATGTGAAAATCCGCACCGGTGCTCGTCAGGTAGTCGAAAAAGTAAGAAAAGTTTTCAGCCAGGGCCTGCTGTTCCTCTTCCATGGAAGAGGAATTGTCCACCACCCACAGAATGTCTACTGTAGGAACAGCTGTCTGCTGAAAGACATCCACCTGCTGACCGGGAGGGGTACGCACCCTGAACCTGGTGTCTTCACACGAGCCGAGCATGACAGAAAAAAGGAAGGTCAAGCAAAGAAATAGCCTATTTGAAATATGAACTTTCATCGTCTCCATCATCATCCGTGACATTACCATGTCACCGCTTGGTTCTTTGGTATTATGGGAGGTGGTGATTGTCCATGTCAACCTGCAAGCACATCAGCCTTAAATCTGTTCCTAAAGGTATCCATGCCCATATTTGTGGCAGAAGTCCAGATAATAGCGTAAGCATTTCCGATACTCACCATGATGCTTGGCATCAATCGCTTACTGTCTCAGCCAATTGTCAAATTTGTCCAACAGCGCCTTCGGCAAGGTGATCAGTTTCAGTTTCGACGGAGCTGGCTATGTTGAAGAAATTACAATGGAGAGCTATTGAAAATTTTCCATTCACCGCGAGTATAAAGGCGAGCATATAGGTGCCAGCCTAAGCATAAAGGTGCCAGACATTATTACGAAAGGAAGCGTCTGACGAGTTCGAAAAAGGTATAGAAATGAAGTGGAGTCCTCCGGTGAAATGGGAGATGTTCATGGCAATCAAACCTGGGCAGAACAAAGGAGGACACTGATGGAAAGCTATATTGGATTGGATGTACATTCGCAAACATGTTCGTTTGTCGTGGTGGATCGTCTAGCCCGTAGGCGTTCGATACTTGGCATTCTTGTGGTCATTTTCAAATCGGCGCTTCTTTTTCCCTTGGCGCCCGCTTCCCGTGGTGCACATCTGCCAAGCGAAAAACAAAGCTACTGTGAGGCAGGAAATGGAGACGGTCAATTGATCCTGCGCCCATCCGTCAGGTTTCATCACAAAGCCAGCGGCGATGGCGTTGTTGGCGCCGTGGGCGAATGCCGCCGGCCAGACGCTGCCGGTTTTTTGGGTGAGCCAACCAAAGCCGAAGCTCAAAGCAAGGGTATGCAGCGGAAAAAGCAATAGCGAATTGAGCACGGGATGGATTGGATCGTTGTAACCCATCAGATTTGCCGGTAGATGCCAGTAGGCCCACACTAATGAAAGTAGGATCGTTCCTTTGATCTGCCCGTGCCGATGTACCGCTTCACTGTGAAGTAGACCGCGCCAGCCGATCTCCTCGCCGAGTCCACCGATCACACCAAAGAGCAACGAAGCAACACCGAGGGTTACCGCCAAGTTGAGAGCGAAGAAGGCGTAGCTCTGCTCCCCCACGCCGAGCATCATCCGCAACCCATGCACGGCGACGATGACCCTGCGGGTACTATCTACCTCGAATACGGCTTGGTTCCAGTCGCCACCGAAGGCCATGAGTAGCAGCGCTTGCACCAGGTAGACCGACATGCCGATCACAATGGCGGGCAACCAGAAGCGAAAGCTGCCACGGCGGAGGTGAGCCCAGATCGCCCGACGGGCCGTGGGGCCGGCTAGCAGCGCAGCAATGGTGGGAGTCCACATCGTCAGACCGAGCCAGGCTTTGCCAGCACCTCGAACGTCGTTGAGCAGAGCGGGCAGTTGGGAAGCAAAGCCGAGCACGAAGCTCAGCACGATGAAACGGACGAGTTCTCGTCCTTCGACTCGAGGTGCGTTTGCGTCGTGGTTCATGAGATTGCCTCTGACAACAATGACGGTGCGCTGGTAGTGGGTGCGGCAACCCGAACATCGGAGGGTGGCACGACGAACAAAGAGACGCATAGGGTGTTTTGGGCCGTGGTCATTCCAAGCATGGTAACTCTCCAAAAAAGAGGATTAATGCCATACCTATAGATCCTGCAGGTGCTTTTCCCTTATCTTTTTTCCAACGAACTCTATGCCGTTTTGGTCGAGTCTCCGCCGTGCCTTCTCGGTGTCTGCGAAGTAAACCTTTCTGCCCG
>JALVPF010000320.1:0-343 GCA_027031935.1 Myxococcales bacterium
AACTGTTACGGGTACGGTAGCATAGGCAAAGTTAATAACCGCAAATTTAGCATCTGCATCGGTTGTAAATTCATACCATACGGCTTCTGCCATATCAAAGTTACAAGTTCCTTCTGTAAAACTTTCGCTACAAGCACCTACATTGGATCCCATATAAGTTACCGGTTCACAATTAGAAGTAATTGCCACTCCTCCATTAATAGGTTTTGCATTTGCACAAATATCATTTTGGTCAACCGTTTCATCAATATTCTCGACTAAGATATCAAAATTACCAGTATTGGCATCACTAGTTCCCACTTGGATTTTATAAGTTGTATTCGCTTGAGTACAGAATTTGTTT
>JALVPF010000320.1:372-4453 GCA_027031935.1 Myxococcales bacterium
CCAATAGCATCACAAGTATGATAAACATCATTGGTTCCATTACAATCATCAAATACAATCATGGGAGCATTTCCACCCAATGAAACATTGGTTAAGGTTATATTAATTTTTTGATCATTAGGTCCTGTTGTAAATTCATACCATACATTGGCTTGAACATCAACATCTGGGCATCCTGGCACAGAAAAATCATTTTGTGCCTGGAGATAAAAGTGTGGATATGGATGTGACACAAGACCTGGAGATGAAACCCTACCTGGATGCGGGGGGAGTTCACATAGACCTGGATGCCACTGTAGCCTCACCACCACCGGATGTGGTTGACCTGGAGGTGGTATTCAAGCTCAGGGTGGATGTGAACGTGATCTAACAGTGCAAGACAGTAAAAAAATCATTCGGGAAAGACTGCGTCCAGGGGACTTCTGTCACCAGACGCCATGGCATCTATGTTTGCATAGGCATGGGGAAGGATGTTGTTCACAAAGAACCGTGCTGAAGCTATTCGGCCATGATAGAAAGCTGCCTCGGAATTTTCTTCAACAATCGCCTTCCTTGAATCACTGCTCTTAGCATTTGATTTTTCGTATATGGCATCCAGCTTTTTCTGCGCTATGGTCGCTGCATGAAGAAGGTAGTAAGAGACGCTTACGTGACCAAATGCCTCCAGGAACGGAGTGGCATGCAATAGTGAATACATGGGATCCTTGCCGAGCCCGGTCGCCAGATCAGTCGCAGCTTTTCCTAAGGCTTCAGCTGCTTTGCCCATTTTGCCCATCAAGGTTCCCAACTCAGGATGCTCGCCGTACTCCTCAACCAATTTTCCAATGGAGGTAAGAAACTCCTTGAGATACTCCCCCCTGTTCCTCGCAATCTTTCTGCCCAGGAGATCCATGGCCTGTATACCATTTGTACCCTCGTAAATGGATGCAATCTTCTGATCCCTCATGTATTGCTCCACCGGGTATTCCTGGCAGTATCCGTAGCCTCCAAAGGTCTGTATGGCCAACTCATTGATCCTGAACCCCATATCGGAGCCATAGGCCTTGCAGACAGGCGTCAGGAGTTCCACCAGGTGCATGTTCTTGGCCCTGACGGCTTCATCAGGATGGTTCTGCCCCAGATCGATGGCCTTGGCAACTGCAAACATCATGGACCGAAGTCCCTCGCTCATGGATTTCATCCACATGAGCATCCTTCTCACATCAGGATGATTGATGATAAGCGTTCTGGGAAGCGAGGGGTCCTTTTTTCCCGGCTCATCACCCTGGGTTCTCTCCTGCGCATATCCAAGAGCACTCTGGTATGCCACGGCCCCCAGAGCCAGTCCCTGAATTCCCACCATGAGTCTCTCTTCGTTCATCATCTGGAACATGCATGCCATGCCCTTGTTCTCTTCACCAAGCAACCACCCCTTGCACACGCCTTCATCACCAAAATTTAGTGTGCAAGTAGGCGAAGATTTCATTCCCATCTTGTGTTCAATGCTTCCGCACATCATGTCGTTTCTTTCGCCAACAGACCCATCTTCGTTGACGAGGTACTTGGGGACGAGAAACAGGCTGATTCCCTTGGTTCCTGCGGGAGCCCCTTCTATACGGGCCAAGACGGCATGAATGATGTTCTCCGACATATCCTGCTCACCTGCCGTTATGAAAATCTTGTTTCCGGAAATGATATAGTGATCGCCATTCTTCTTGGCGACGGTCTTGAGATTTCCGACATCGGATCCAGCCGAGGGCTCGGTCAGGCACATGGTTCCGGACCATTGACCAGAGTACATTTTTTCAACGTAGATCTTCTTCAAATCATCCGTTCCAAATTTCTCGATGAGGTGTGCCGCACCCTCCGTTAATGTCTGGGTAAGAAAAAATGCCACGTTGGCACTGGCAAATATCTCCGAAGTTGCATACTTCAAGAAATTTGGCAGCCCCTGGCCTCCGAACTCCGGATCATGGATCATCCCGATCCAACCACCCTCATTGAACTTTCCGTACGCATCCTTGAACTCTTTAGGCATGGTAACCACACCATCGGCGTATTGAGCGCCAACCTCGTCTCCGATCTTGTTTATGGGTGCAAGAATGTCTGTAGCAACTTTGATGGCCTCTCCAAGTACCATTTCGAACAGTTCCTTGTTGCACTCTTCGAATTGAGGTAATTCGGTGATATCCTCTATCCCGAACTGCTCATAGAAAATAAACTGAACATCCCTCTTGTTGACGGAAAACTCTGTAGTAGACATGTGAATCCTCCAAGTATGGGCCTTAAGGCCATTTGCTCGTGTTCAATCCACGGCACGTTAACATGCCGATTTATCCCTTTCAACCAATTTTGACTGAAATGTCAAGATTGGGTCCCCAAAGATGCAAGGATGCGCCCGTAGAGCTGGAAATCAGGGATAATGAAAAATCAGGAATCGTAAAGTTCAAGGGCAGACTTTGCCTGCTTTGCAAGTTTTTCTGCAAGTTCCCGTGGCCTTTCAATCTTGGCCCTTCCGGCAAAAGAGGCCACAAGAGACAAGACATACTCATCTGAAACGTCCCATAGTCTTGCTCTGACACCACCATCGGTCATGGGTTCAAGGTATTTTTCATTCCAACGTTCCTTGATCCACCTTGCATCCTGGGACGAAAAGCTTATCACGATTTCGTGTTCACCAGCGCTGGGTAATTTCAGGTTCTCATCGAGCCACCCTGAAGAGTCAAAATCTTCCGGTGGGTCAAAAATCCGGTCCGTAAGGCTTGCATCCGTAATCCTGGACAGTCTGAAAATTCTGATATCCTCTCGTTTGTTACAGAAGGCCACCAGATACCAGACGCCAGACCTGTGAACGAGGTCATAAGGGCAAACCGACCTTGTCGTTACGACATCTCTGCTTGCGCTATAGTATTTGATATCGACTTCCAAGCTGTCTTCCATGGCAGAACGCAAGATGCCCATGTGCGGAGATGACGAATCTGAGCCCATGACCAGATACCGCTCTGCCAACTGGGAAAAGACCTTTCTTGTTTCATCAGGAAGGCATGAGATAATCTTGTCCAAGGCGAATTTGATGGCGGTGGCAGCTTCTCCCATATTTGAATCGCTGACGAACAACTGCGCTGCACAGGCAAGGGCCAGCGCCTCGAACTCGGTGAATCTGGGAGGAACCTTTAGTGACGAGGGCAGGTCCACGAAGACCTTTTCTTCATCATCCACCCTGATGTCAACAAGATCATCAGGAGAAAATGGAGGTCTTCCCACAAACATGAGCAGATCGAACTCTTTGAAAAGCTCCTTCTTGCTCATCCCCAGACGGTCTACCAAATCTTCCAGCTCCACGCCGCCATTCCTGTATACATAGGGCACTAAAAACAACAAGGTCCTGAGTCTATTATACAGGTCAGCCATTGTCAGATCCTCCCGAAAGAGTTTTCAGTGCTTTTGTCACCTTATCCACCAGTTCGGGGGGTTGTAAAACCTGTGCCCTGTCCCTGTACCACAAGACGGTGGGCACCAGGCCATCCAGCCAGGTGGCATCCAGCTGTACAATCCTGTCGTCACCTTGCTCTTCGACATCTACCGCCAGATTGCCCAAGTCGGCAACGACGGACTGTGCCACCGGGTGTTTGAATTTGATCTTCACCCTTACCGGATCGTGATTCTTGATCAACCAGGGTTGTGAAGCGACATGATCATTTAGTTTGAAGTCTTTGGGAATTTGGAAGTCTGGAGACTTGGGCTTTACCGGGTTCACAGCCAAACCGCTTATCCTGTCCACATGAAAAACCCTTATATCTTGTCTGAGGTGACAGAATCCCACGAGAAGCCAATCACCACGTAGCCACACCAGTCCATATGGGTCGACCTTTCTCGTGGTGATCTCATCCTTCCACAATGCATGATAAGATATGGTTATGGTCTTTCGTTGAGAGATCGCTTTGCGTAACAGACTCAGATGTTGTCCTCGCATGGTGCCTGAGCTATCGAGACTTTTTGTCGTCGGCAAAGCGCGTGGCGGTTTTACCCCTGCCTCCTTTCTCCCTGCTGCTGTAGCATAAGCGATCTTGTTCAGGGCCAAGACCAAGTCTCGCTCAAATGG
>JALVPF010000321.1 GCA_027031935.1 Myxococcales bacterium
AAGTTCCTGTCCAGCGAGCTGACCATGATAGGCGAGATTGTGGGCACGGCGGCCTACATGGCGCCGGAGCAGTTTTTGAACCTGGAGGTGGGAGACTATACCGACCAGTTCAGTTTCTGTGTATCGCTGTTCGAGGCGCTGTATGGACAGAGGCCCTTTCGTGGGAACAGGCTGGATCTTGTTCGCGAGGATATCTATTCGGAGAAGATGATACCGCCTCCTTCGGACAAGAACGTGCCGAGGTGGTTGCATGATTTGATCATCAAGGGACTGTCACCGGAGCCCGGGGAGCGCTTTGGATCCATGGGCGAGTTGCTGGAGGTGTTGAGTCGTGATCCGGACAAGGCCAGGAAGAAGAGGCGTGCGGCAAGGCTCAGGTGGATGCTGATAGTGGTCCTGGCGCTGTTGGTCATAGTTGTGCCATTGTCCTACTGGTACTTTCAGCGGGTCCGCACGCTGGCAAGCTGCAAGGACGTGACGAAGGAGATACGGGGAGTGTGGGACGAGCAGGTCAAGGAGGAGCTGAAGAAAAAATTCGAAAGCACCGGCGTGTCCTATGCAGCAGACACGGCCATGCGTGTCAGCCGGAACCTGGACAGGTACGTAAAAAACTGGGGGCGTTTGAGGGCGGAGGTATGCGAGGCGAGGTGGAGAGGGGGAAGCGAGAGCGAGTCGTCGTTTTACCTGAAGATGAGCTGTTTTGCCCTGCGGCTCAGGGAACTTCGCTCCCTGGTCATGGCCTTTACCGAAGCGGACGCCAAGCTGATACCCAAGGCGGTACAGGCCACTCTCTCCCTGAGCAGCCTGGAGACCTGCTCTGACGAGATATCCTTGAGGCATGACATACCTCAACCGGAGGATCCGGACACCAGGAAGAAGGTCGAGGCCATCCGCCTCAAAATGGCAGACATTAAAACCGAATTGACCACTGGAAACTACACAGAAGGACTGAAGGAGGCCAAGAGAATTCAACATGAAGCCGAGGTCCTTGCTTACCCTGCTCTACAGGCAGAAATAGGCTATACGGTGGGAAGATGCCTCTTTTATCTCCGCAAGGATACAGAAGCCATAGATGCCCTTTATTCTGCTGCCATGTTGGCGGCACAGAGCAGATACATCCGTTACGCAGCATACTCTCTAAGCCTCTCGATGTTTGTTGTGGGTTACCAGCAGCAGAAAACCAAGGAGGGACTAATCATAGCCCGCGACGCCGAGATCCTGATGAATCTTTTTGGTGGCAGTGACAGAGACTGGGCTACGCTCCTGAACAACAAAGGACTTGTGCAGTACGCCGAGGGTCAATACCGGGAGGCAAAGAAGACATTTCAACGCGCCATTGAACTGGACGAAAAGGCATATGGCCCCGAGCATCCTAGCCTTGCGCTGGACCTGGAAAATTTCGGGCTCTTGTTCAGTGATTTGGGCGAACAGGTAAAGGCTCGCGAGTACCTGGAGCGTGCCTTGGCGATCATGACAAAGAGCCTGGGAGACAAACATCCCGAGATCGGATATCTTTACGGTAACCTGGGCTTGGTCGAACAGATCTTTGGGCACTACAAGAAGGCAGAGCGGTACTTTGAAGATGCCATGAGTATACTCGATGGGGTGTATGGTACGAACAACATGGATGTGGCCTGGTGCTTTACCAATCTTGGTATGGCAGCGTTTTCCGAAAGGGATTTTCACAAGGCTGGGAAATATTTCACCAGGGCCATGGAGATCATTGAGTCGATTTCGGGGCCAGGGCATCCGGAAATGGCTGACAATCTTCAGGGCCTGGGCATGATCGAAACTGAGCTTGGAAATCTCAAGAAGGCAAAGAAGTACCTTGATCAGGCTCTGGAAATAAACGAGAAATTGCATGGTCCTGATCATGTGAGGGTTGCGGATGTACTGGTGGACCTGGGAGCCCTGCAGATTAAAACAGCTCAATATACCAAGGCTCGCAGCACGCTCGAAAGAGCCTTGCGAATCAGGAAGAAGATCGCTGGAGGGTCGAGTCATCAGCTTGCACCCGTGTTTTTCAGCCTGGCCACCATGTATGCTTCACAAGGCAAGTATGCCGAAGCCAGGCTGCGGTATGAAAAAGTACTCGAGATATGCAGGAACAGGATTTGCGATCCTGATACCCTAGGGGGTAGCGAGTTTGGTCTGGCCAAGGTATTGATGTCATCTGGACAAAGGGCCAGGGCTGAGGCTATGGCCAAAAGGGCACTGCTTGTCTTCGACAAGAATCCTAGGCATTTCAGCAGCCTGATACTCCAGGCAAGAGAGTGGATGAGGTCATACAAAAAGAAGCGATAGTCAGCATGCTTTTGCCTGTGAGATTATCGGCTGGTCATTGAATGGAGGACTGATGCCCAATTCAGTGGGTTCTTACATGGCTACAATGAGACAGAAGCTGGGCTTGACAAGGCGGGCACTGGCTGACGCGGTTGGTGTAAGCACACAGGAAGTTGCCTGGTGGGAATCCGAGGACCACCTGCCCGATGCCGGAATCATTGAGGATGTGGCTGCTGCTTTGCATACGCAGGTTGATTTTCTTTACCTGAACACCGGGTGGATTCCGCCGCATCGAATCACCGCTTTTGAGTCAGCCTTGAAGGGAGAGCGTCTCGAGACTCCTGGGGAAAGCGATCTGTACAGCAATCTTGAACAATCCCCTGCCATATTCAGCACCGGGCTGGGCAAGGTTTTGAAGGGAGATTGCATACAGGTAATGAGGCGCATGCCAGGGCGAAGCGTGGATTGCATCTTTGCAGATCCGCCCTTCAATTTGCGCAAAGACTATGGCCCTGTGGTAAAGGATAACCTCTCCGACCGGGATTATCTGGAATGGAGTTACAAGTGGATGGCAGAGGCTGTACGTCTTCTCAAGTACGGTGGCTCTTTGTTTCTCTACAATCTCCCCAAGTGGAATATCCACCTTGCGTCATACCTGGACCGTTTTTTGCAATTTCGCCATTGGATCGCGGTGGATATCAAGTTTTCACTCCCCATACAAGGGCGTCTATATCCATCGCACTATTCGCTGCTTTACTTTGTCAAGGCAAGCAGGCCAAGGACCTTCAATCCTCCGCGTCTGCCAATTCAGACATGCAGGCATTGCGGCGGTGAGATTAGGGACTATGGTGGGTATAAGAACAAGATGAATCCTCGCGGGGTCAATTTGACAGATGTCTGGAATGACATCCCGCCCGTACGACACAAGAGATATAAAAAAAGGGGTGCAAACGAGTTGGCGCTGAAGATGCTCGATAGGGTCATGGATATCTCCACGAGACAGGGAGATGTGGTGCTGGATCCCTTTGCGGGAAGCGGGACCACGCTTGCAGCTTGTGAGCTGAAGAATCGCAGGTGGATCGGTATTGAGTTGGGTGACTGTGGCCCCATGATTGAACGATTGTCTTCCTTGGACAAGGAACGGCAACAGTTGGCGAGCCTGCAGGCTGAAATAAACACCTTGTTTACTCCCGAGACCCTGGCCTTGCGCAACAAAAACGGCCACGACACGAGCCCATACCGCCTGTTGCCAGAGATGGAGAGTATGCGGGCAGGAAAAAAGGCAGGCTCAGATTCCGATCATGAACCCTGAGACTGTTTTGTCCGCCAAAACCAGACAACACACCCTACTACCTACTGATTCCATGTGGGAGATTTGAGTACAACAAAAGCCTTGACTTTCAGTCTTTTTTAACTAGACTCGGGTGTCAGTTTTTCCCCTTTTGACTTAACCATAACAAACATGGAATTCTGTCATGGTAGAAAACACTCTTGGAATCGATATTGGTTCGACCACCTGCAAGCTTTGCCTGTTGTCTTCGGATGGAAGCACAAAGCATGGGATACTTCCCCATGATGGGGATCTTCCCAAAACCCTCGACAGACTCCGCGATGATCTGCAAGTGGATAAATTTCATTTCATCAAGGGGCTTGTGACAGGTACCGAAGGAAGGCATCGTATAGATCTTCCCAACACCATCGCGCCAGTGGCCATAGAAGAGGGCCTGTCTGCTCTGTCCTTGAGGCCGCGCGCCGTGGTCTCCATGGGGGGAGAAGACCTGGTGGTATATATCCTCAACGACCAGGGGCGAATCATCAACACCTACTCGGGCAACAAGTGCGCATCAGGGACCGGGGAGTTTCTGCGGCAGCAACTGGGACGCATGAACCTAGGGCTCGACGATCTGGATGAAGTCTGCCAGGGTGCCAAGGTCTATAGCATCTCGTCCCGGTGTTCCGTGTTCATGAAATCGGACTGTACCCATAGGCTCAACAAGGGTGAGGCTACCAAGGGAGACATCGCCTTGTCCCTCAGCAAGGTAATGGCCGACAAGGTGGCCGAGTTTCTCACCAAGGCCAAGCTAAGGCTGGGACAGGTCGTGCTCTTAGGCGGCGTTACCAACAACCGCCACCTGGTACAGTTCCTGAGGCAGAGCAGACCTGATAT
>JALVPF010000322.1 GCA_027031935.1 Myxococcales bacterium
CCTTGTTGTGACAGCGCCAGATCTTGTGAAAAGGAATGAATCGCTCGATGGTGTATTTTCTTGGAACTCGCATGCCATGAGAACAAGCACAAACGATGCCAAGAAAAAATTTTGCTGTAACTGTCCGTAAAACAAAGAGTCAGGATTTTGGCAGGGGTGTCGAAAACTGGCTGAGTGTACAAGAATCTTGTACACCCTTGAAAAAGTAAGACCTCCGTCCCTGCTTTTTCCCCTCGTCGGCCAGCCGTGTTGATGGGCACCTACGTCGGGAGCCTTGCCGATGGTCAGATCGTCACCGCAGCGTTTGCCTAGGGCGTGGAGACGATCCGTTGATCACCGAAGGGTGAGGGCTCCGCCTTACTTCTTGTCCACCTCGATGACGGCGCCTTCGGGTAGTGCCAGGCGCTTGAACTCGTCGAAGATGAGTTCGCCTTGCCCCGTCAGCCCCCCAGGCTTGACAGCCAAGGGCCTCACGGCGCGCCGGAGAGACAGATAACCCTCCTTGGGGACGACACGAATGACCTTCTGCATCTTGTCGCGCGTCGAGCCTCGTACGCTCAAAGAGGCACCGGCCTTCGATCCTCCGGGGTCGAAGTTGGTCTTCGACCACCAGGGAAAGACCCAGGGAGAGGGGCTCTGGTCCACGATGTGAATCGCGGTCGATCCGTCGCAGAACGTCATTTTCAGCTTGAAGACTCTCGTGACCCTCTTGTCTGAGCCCTCCGTAGTCACCTCTGGTTTAATAACGAGCTTCTTTCCCTTGCACGCCGCAGGCAATTTCGCGGTGTCCAGGGCCGACGCCTTCGAGACGATCTTCTCCAGGACATAGTGAACCGACGAGTCATCCTGCTCCGGATGGGGCACCTCCTTCTTCGTGACGAGGAGCTCGTAGCGCGTCCCCACCTCCGGCGTGAACCCCTTGACCCCGTCGAAGAGAAACGCCCACTTCTCGTCCGAGGAGGTGCGCATCAGCACGCACTCTCGATACCCATTCGCGGCCGCACAAAGAGCACGTTCCGGGCCGATGAAGAGCCTCATCGTCGTGCCGGTGGCTTTTTTGGCGTGACCCGGGGACTTCGCCACGGATCCCGAGGTCTTCGTTTTCGGCCAATCCCCTTTGGGCGTACACGCTGAGACAAGAAGGGTCGAGGTGACCAATGACAAGAGGGTCATCATTCGAAGCATAAAGAGATCTCCTTTCGAAAAGTCTTCAAGGATCACACGCAGCCCCCCCGATAGCCAGAACAAACGACACGATTCATGAAAAAAAGGCGACTTTCCCCTGTTCATACCTCGGAGATATGCACCACGCGCGTATGCGATCTAAGGCAATCGGATTTTTCGGAGCCGGACAGTCCTTGTTCTCCAAGCATTCCACGCAGCGGTTCTCCTTGCAACGAGGCATTTCCTTTGGATAGTCAGTATCCTCACAGCACTCCTGGCACATCTCCATGCAGCACTTCATCTTGGTGGTATTACCATCTTCTGCCGCACAATCGTCATTATCCCTGCACTTTGGGAAATCCGGTCGGCAACCTGTGAGCAGAAGGGAAAGCATAAAAACCAAACCAGCTGTCCAAACCATACTTTTGATAATATTGCGGTGCGTCATTGTCGGTTCTCTTTTTAGATACCCGCCTACGGCACGCCGGACACATTGATTTGGTCCGAGCACGACTAATAAAATTGAGTTCCATTGTTTGACATCCAGCCATTAGACCATTACCGTTCAAGTTGTCAATAAAAAACACAACACTCCACGCATCGCCATATATCAACTAAACATATCGGGCCGTAAACTCAGGCACCTTCCTGTCGAGCAGAACAAACGTCGTAAACTCTTTCCGAAATACTCTTTTCGACTTGTCTTCCTAATGATAAAATAATCATATCGACAGCAAGGAAGGACCAAGGGAGTACACTGTGAAAATTATTATAGTGGGCGCTCAGTACATCGGAAGCATCACGGGCGGCGGTGGCGTGCACGTGGTGGAGTTGACAAGAGAGTTGGGGAAACTTGGCCATGAGGTGGAGGTCTTGTGCATGGGGCTCAAAGACAGCCCGGCTCAGGAGCAAGTAATCCTGGAGGACCCTCACAATCCGGACCCTGACAAGAGAAAGGCAAAGGTCAAGATAGTCCGATTCTTCCCAAAGGACGCTGCAAGCATAAATTCACCGTTTGCGGGAACAAAACGCCAGGAAATAGATAGACTCTTGAATTTCAAAAAGATGGTTTTGGACTATCTGCTGGAAGAGCAAAGAGGCTGCCTTGTACACATCCATGGTCACTTCGCGGTACCAGCCATGGCAAAGGAGCTGAAAGAAAAAGGAACGTACAAGATCGTAAGCTCCATACACACCTTCGAGTCCATATCAGAACGCACGAAGGGCTCAGATGGAGCTGGAGAAGAGTTCGTCAAGCTCATGGAGGAAATGGAGCGTGAGGCCATAGAGAATTCGGACCACCTGATTGTAAGGAGCGAACAGGTCAAACAGCAGGTGACAAAACTCTTCCCCGGGGCCATGAAAAAGACCCCCACAACTGTATTACCTAGCGCAGTCTCCTCTGTTTTCATCCACTCGCCTCCCCAAACTGAAGACAAGCTTACCGAAATACGTGAAAAGTATAATATCGGAGGAGACCTCATCCTAAACATAAACAGGATCGATCCTTCCAAGGGAATAGAGAACCTTCTCCTGGCTTATGCCGAGTTGTACGAAAACCTCAGGCAGACTCGCCCCGGCACTCGATTGTCACTTGTTGTCGCTGGCATGCTAGAGAAAAAAAACTACTGGTATCTGGAAAAGCTCAAGGGCATAATTTCGGGAATCCCCTCGGAAGAGACACGAAACAGCATATCGATCCATCAGGACATCCCCGAACAGGACAAGCTGGCCCTGTTCGATCTGGCAAAGGTTTTCGTGCTCAGCTCACTGATCGAACCATTTGGCATAACCGTGGTTGAAGCTCTGGCAAAAGATGTTCCTGTAGTTGCATCGGGAGTTGAGGGTCCCAAGGACATTCTTGGTCAAAATAAAGTAAAGTCCCCTTTCAGTCTCGCAGATGGAGGACTGCTGGTGGACTATGAGGACCCTGACAAGCGAGCTCATATGCTCTTCGAGGCCTTGAAATACGTGTTTGAAAATCCACAGGAGATGAAAGAAAGGACCGAGCGGGGAAAGACAAAGACCCTGGCCCAGTATTCGTGGGAAGCGCTGGTCCAGAGAAAAATCAGTATTTACAAATCTCTGTGCGGATAGAGCGTAAAATTCGGGTTTCTTGATAGCACCGTTAATCTGCTTTTGAGGACATCCTGGTCAGGCAAGGCTTGCATGCGCATACCAGAAGTATATCTCATAAAGTCAGAAGTATATGTCATAAAGATCGCGGGCCAGGCGACGCTCGTGCTGGTGGAAGGAGTTGCCCCTTCTTTTAGCTTGACTCTTCAGCGCTTAGTGCTTATCTTGTTTTTAGTACAGACATTCAGATATTGGTTACGTCTGGATTTGAAAATCATTGGTTTACAGAAGTTTGGCCTGGATCCACGAGGACCGGGACCGTTATGAGCAGTCATGTCACCTTCCCCTTTCCTCTTTTTCAGGCAATTTGTACCAATATTGAAATTGAATCCTCACAAGCTTTACGTGGAGGTTCGACAGTGCAACGTTCCATGTTCAAATCAAAGATTCACAGGGCCACTGTGACGGAAGCAAACCTGGAATACGAGGGTTCTGTCACCATCGATCAGGATCTTTTGGATGCTGCTGACATTTTGCCTGGCGAAAAAGTACATATCTGGGATGTTACCAATGGTGCCAGACTCAGCACATACACCCTCATAGGCCCAAGGGGCTCCGGCAGTATATGTATCAATGGTGCCGCAGCACACCTCATCCGTCCCGGAGACAAGGTGATTCTAGCCACATTTGCCAGGATGGACGAAGTGGAAGCCAGAAACTACGAGCCGAAGGTGGTTCTGGTGGACGACGAAAACAGGATTCGTACCAATAACCATACGGAGAAAGCCTTTTCTTCATCCAATTAGTTTTTTCTTCCATATCTTCACAGATTCATCCTCAATCAATGATCATGCAGAATGGATTTTAGTTCCCGAGGCGTGCGACAACATTATGTATTTCTATAATCAAACTGAAAATTTTCCTTGACAATATGCTACCTCCATATATCATTTGCTCAAAATAATATGTGCAGGAGTGAAAAATCCATGAGATCAATGAAGATCAATATTATCATTACAAATCTCAAGCGGCCCTTGGGCTGTAAGGAGGGGACATGCTGGATTCCGCCGATGTTCTGAGTGCATTGCACTTGGTATACACGATTTATTCCGTGGCCATTATATTGCTTTTCGGGTGGTTAGCATTCAAACTCACCGGAGGTAAGGCCAAGGGCCTCCTGAGACCCAAGCTATTTTATTCATATGTGGCACTACTGGTATTTATTGGTGTTACGATTCACATCTTGACCTTCAACACCATTCCCTGGGTATCGAACGATCTGAAGAGAAACGAAATAAAGCCAGAGCAGACTTTTCATATTGAGGTAGCCGATCACAAGTTCATCCTGCCCCAGAAGAAACTGATGATTCAATGCGGCAAGACCGTCTTGTTTGACTTGGACTCCAAGGACCTGACCTATGGGTTTGGGCTGGTGAGGCATGATGAATCCCTTGTCTTCCAGATCCAGGTAGTTCCAGGTTCCAAGAACACCCTTTTGTGGCAGTTTCACAAAAACGGGACCTACAACATCAGGTCAACTGAGTATTCGGGACCCAAGGGTGCATCAATGAAAGTTGATGGTGCTGTTGAGGTCGTAGGATGCAAAGACACTGACCCACGTGCGAGCTGAGACGGGAGGAAGGCCATGAGCTTTGTGAACGAATTTGTAAATGGGAATGAAGGCGGTCTCAAGCACGAGGGGCTCACCCCTGTTCAAAAAGTGACTTTGAGAACAGTAGTCGTTGGATTGCTGTTCTATGGACTGACCGCGATCGAGGGAATGATGATGCGGGTTCAGGAGATCGAGCCGTTTCTTGGAACAGATCACTTTTTCTCTGTCATGACCGTCCACCCCATCGTAGGAATTTTTGGCTCCACCTATCTCATCGTATTCGGAGCCTTCGTCTTTTTGGTTCCATACCTGATGAAAAAGCCTCTATACAGTATTCGCATAGCAAACATAACATGGGTGCTCATAGCCCTGGGAGCATTGACATCCTGGTCTGCAGGATTCCTCTTCAGCTACGCTCCACTTTATACCCTGTACTGGCCCCTGCCCGTTGATTTCAACCAGTTCATGCCCGCAGCCGCCTTGATCTTCGTGCTGGGTATTGCCTTTATCATGATTGGTACCGTGCTTTTCATCTTCAATATCTTCGCTACTGTTTTCTATACAGAACGCGGTCATGAAAAAAGACCTATCAAACCCCTGGTCCTGTCTGCCCTTGGTATTGATGGTCTCCTGAACCTTTTGAGAAAGTTGAGAAAAAAGCCACCATACTCCAAGGACCCTGCTGTCTCCCTGCCCGTGGCGGCCATATTCCGAGGTTCCATCGATACCCTGTTCGACGCTTTCGTGATTCTTTCCGTGGGGGTTTTACTTCTGGTTTATATCATTGCAAAGATGACAGGCACTTCCATGGATGCATCGTCCATCGATGCCCTCTTGTACAAAAACTGGTTCTGGTGGGGACTGGATCTCATCGCGGACGGCCTCGTGCTGATTTATGTTGCAGGTGCCTGGTATCTTCTGGCGTCACTGATAACCGGCAAAAAGCTCTACATGGAAAATGTGGCCCGCGCAGCGCTCCTCATCGAGTTGATCGTGTCCTGGGGTGTATGGTCCCACCATTTGTTGTCCGACCAGGCCCAACCAAACATGATGAAACTGGCATCTGGAGAGATGATAACGGCCTTTGAACTCGTCACCCAGGGTATTGCCATATTCGTGACTCTGGTAACCTTGTGGAGCGCAAGACCACTCAAGATGACAAACCCCCTGAAGTTTCTCCTGGGCGGCATGTTGGGATTCGCTCTCGCGGTCCCCGCAGGCATTCTTCAGGCAGATCTGGGACTGAATCGAATTCTCCACAACACTCAGTGGATAATCGGCCCCCATGTACACGTAGCCATTCTCGTGGGTCTTACCATGACACTGCATTCGGCCATCTACCTGCTGTTCCCAATCTTGACCAATGGCGGAAAGCTCTGGAGCCAGAAGCTCGCGAATTTCCATTTCTGGGCTCATCTCCTTGGCGGAATTGGCATGGGTGCGTTCATGGGAATGGCAGGCCTGGACGGGATGCTTCGTCGATCCTGGTATGTCAATGGGGAGTTCAACACCTACATGATACTCGCAGGCATTTGTGGGGCATTTTTGTTGTTTGCCTGGATTGCATTTATCTTCAACATCGTCATGAGCGTTGGCCTAAAGGGACTCATCGGTATCTTCCTGCCTTCTAAGCTAAAGACGAAAGACACCCTCCCCGAAGCTGCCTGATCGGCGAGCGGCATGCCAAGCGGGCTCCTATCAAAAGGCGGTTTGACAGATCTTGCAAAAGCTGCTGATCGCATCGCAAACGATGGGCTTTATACTCTCGTGCTGGATAACATGATAAGCGGTGTGCACGAAGAGCAGCTCGGAGCCGACAAAATCCAAGAGCTTCTATCAAGCAAGAGTGAGTACCTTGAAGAATACCGCCGAATAAACAACACCCATGGTGTCTCCAACATCGATGTGGCACCACTAACTCCCACTTCCGGTGGAGCTAGCACCAAACTAATCGACGAGGTCAACACCAAGCTTGCAGAGCTTAGGCAACTGGAAAAATTCGCTTTTGGAGCGAGCGCACTCAGCTATGGCATGTGGGTGGGCTCTGCTGTGGTACTCTTGATCTTTGCAGTCCACAACGTCTTTGCCATGTTCACCGAAGGGTATCACAATTATCCTGCTGTAATCTATGCTCTCTATGGGGCTTTTTGTATCGCTGGCATCATCATCAACGCCTGGTTCGTAAAAAGGCACAAGCAAAAGCACGAAAGCTACATAAAACTTCATGATGCCATCATTGAATCCTTGCAACTAGCCATGGCAGAGGGCCTAGTGGACCAAAACTCACTGTATTTTCCCGCCTCGGACGAAAGCAGACTATAGCTCGCCTTGTGTCATCGGAGGTAAGTCAAGACAATGAGGTTTTACAAAACTTCCGAATACGCCATTCGCGCCCTGACCCACATGGCATGCCAAGATACGCTTATGTCGGTTCATCAACTCCACGATGCTCTGGACATACCTCAGAAATACCTCGCCATGCTCCTCAGAAAGCTATCCCACGCCGGGCTAGTTGAATCAGTGCAAGGGGCCAAGGGCGGATATCGCATCACCATGCCCAAGGATAAGATCCGCCTCGCTGACATCATTGAGGTGGTAGAAGGACTCGACTCGTACAAAAGGTGTGTCTTGGGCTATCCTGAATGCAGTGATGAACATCCTTGCCCCATGCATAAGTTTTGGGCGCAGCAGCGAAAATCGCTCTGGAACATGATCCACTCGATCACCCTTGCAGACCTTGCATCCGATTAGCCCCCAAAACACCATCCAAAGTCAAATACCAACTCCATGTTGTAGATAAATTTCTTGACCTCATGGCCATCCCCATTCTCAACAACAAACCATTGTTCCTGAGTTTTTGTCGAGAAAGTTATTCAAACTTCGACTGCAGCAACTGCACTACGCTTGTTACCATCAATGAATGCATGATTTGAATATAAGTGATAGTGATAGGCGGAAGCCTTCCAAGCCGTTAAAAACAGATGCTGGATAAGTACTGGAGCAAGAAAAGCTGTGTAGTCCGATTCGCGGGATCCGACAGGTCCACGCAGGTTCTCCGTTCGTAGTCCAAATAGTAGCATGTGCCGTAGTGTTCCTCCCAGAAAGCCTGCACCTCCGGATCCAGCGAACTCACCATGGCATAGGTGGCTTCGTAGACCCTCTTGAGGGGCAGATAGTACTCTACCCAGAGTGCGTAGCCCCCATTGAGCAGGGCGATGGACAAGTCCGAGGGCGCATATCCGAAGCCGGTCCGGCCGGAGTAGCCCACACGATACCAACCGTTCGTTCCGTCCCATAAGTTCGTAAACAGCGGCAATCGTTCGTCCCCCAGAAAGATGATGTGCGCCACGTTTCGGGCCAGACCGGCCATGAAGCGATCGTTTGGGAAGCTCAAACCAAGGGCCGGTGCCAGCTCGTGCAAAGTCTCGAACACCTCCACGAATCGGCGGGCATGGCTCACGTCCCAGCCCACTGCCGAACCCCGGGCCTGCTGGCTCGAATCCGGAAAGGTATCACCCTGGTATCCGCTATAGGCGTAGTCGGGATGTTCGTCCCAGAGCCCTTCGTCGAAACCGGCGCACTCGACGGCATTTCCGTCGAAATCCTGGCAGGGTCGATAAATGACCCGAGAAGCCATGAGCACAGAGGCCATCTGTAGAGCAAGGCGGTATTGGTCCAACTCGCTGGGATCCAGAGAGTCGAGGTTCGGATCGGCATCCAAGGCCCCCAGGAAGTTCGCCAGGCCAGCGTAGATCCACAAGTCTATGTCTGTCACGGCGTTGCAGTATTTAGGCGAGGAGTCGTCCCCTAAGGCCCAGGGCAGCCTCAGCTCCGTCAGGCGGGCCTGGGACATCCCTGTCTCCACGTATGAACCGTTATAGGTACACCCCCAACCCCGCACCTGAAATGGTCCCCGGTCTGCAATGCTCCCGTCCACCGTGACCCCCAGGACCCAGCGGCGGTAGTGATCAGATAGAACGGAGATGAATCGGTCCACAAGGTCCTGTAGCGCTGCGGAACGAGCACCCGGATTCAGCCCGGCCGCATATCGCAATAGCAAGGATACAGCATAGAGGAATTGGGCCGAGACGAGTATGGACTCGGCATCCGAGTTCGGGTCCAGCCACATGGGATAGGCCCGATCCAGGGTGTGTGTCGAGGTCCGGGGAGACGACGGCTCCGGGAAATAGTAGAAGATGTACTGATCCGTCCAGGTCAGGGTCTCTGCGGCCACGTTATACACAGAGGCCAGCTCGTCCAGCGACGCAGCATCGCCGTGGCGGAGCGCATAGCGGAGAAACGGCGCGGTGAGGATCTGGACATTATACAGCACATAGGGTGATGTACCTGAGCTAGACAGGCTATCCCGGAAGTAGGATACGAGCGACTCCCAGGTGGACCGGATGGTCTGATGCAGCCCATCCTGCTCACAGGCAGCCAAATGCGAGTACTTTACGAAGCCCCATTCTGTAGGTTTACTCACATTCCCGGCAGCATCGCGGAGCTGGAAGACCACGGTGTACCCTCCATCCGCCAGGGGCCCCAACTGCACACTGCCCACGCCGTCCGCACCCACGTTCCCCAGCACCGAGTCATCCACCACAATGTCGGTTCCAGCCTCTCCCTGTATGTGCACCGTCGGGCGCTCCTCGCCCGTCCGCTGGATTGTCGTCAGAACCTCCGGAGGCTCGGGTGCATGGGTGTCCACCACGAAAGACTGAATCACGAGCCACTGGGACTGGTTGCCCGCGTCGTCCTTCACGGCCAGTGCACAGTTGCGGTACTCTCCATCCGTAAGCGGACCGAGGTGGACGCCGTTGTCTCCTATCTCCGCTCGCTCCAGGTCGCCGCTGCATGGTCCTCGATACAGGACCTGTCCTGGCCCCGAGGAAAAGAACCTGTAAAGAGGGGTCACGTTCGAGGTGTAGGTGGGCACTGGTTCAATCTCCTCGAGGACCGGAGCCTTCTCGTCTGCAGAACCGCCGGAATCGCTGCCTGCATCCAAGCCCCCATCCGCACCCGCGTCCGCCAGTGGACAGCCTCCATCATCACCGCAGGACCAGCATATCGGAACTATGGATAGTACCAAAACCCACAAGACCGAGGTCACGAAAGAACTCCGTCCATGTAGCGCTTCCGGCCCTTCTTCTCGTCGAATTCGAACTACATTTCGCCCCCGGCCTTTTGTTATGATGGTATAAATTATATATAGGATTGTTTTCTTCATGGACAAAAACTCCGAATTGCCAATTTACCGATTCAGATGCAGGACTGTCAAACAATGGGGTTCAATTTCTATCTGAAAGGTTCTCCCGGGAATGTCGATTTCATTTGCACGGATTTTTACAGTCAGATTTTCAGGATCTGAGTCTGATTCGTTGTTGTCAAAGGGTGATGTAGATCCAAGATCGTATCTCATAGCCTTGGGCGAAGCATGATATCCGTCGAGAACGATCAAGGGCTTGAGGGTAGAATCAAAACTCCGGTTGAGCAGCCAAATAAACAGGTGCCCAGCTTCATCTGAACTCGACCACGCCCCCAACATTTTCAAGCCGCCCTTTTTCAATATTCGCCAAGGCGTGCTACCGGTAAACCTCTGCATGGAGATGGTACGAAGCACATTTTTCGTCTCATCCATGAAATCGAGGTACACACCGGGAATATTAGATGAATCCATTTCCCTCAGCTCCATGTCATCGAACCATGCATCTCCAAAAATCGGGTTTTCACCACTGCCTCCGATGCGCCTCAATTGTACCCTAATCCTCTCCGTATCTTCTGCTGTCTCAAAACTTGTCTCCACGTGTGTCCAATCATTTTGCCCGGTCAAGGCATCAGTAGTCACTGCAAGGTATGTATAGCCCCTGTTATCTACCACCGCCAGTCTGACCCCTCCACCCGGCCCTGTGACAAGGTCGGTCTTCAACCAGGCAGAGACATGGTAATGAGTGTTGGGTGACACATCTACAATCTGACTTACATGATAGTAGTTGATGTCCTGACCCGAAAAACTAAGCTTGATGGAACAATTTCCATCGTGGCTGGTGGAGGGATCCATCACTGCCGTGGAACCCTGGATCTCAGACATGCTCCAGCCATGCGACGCATTGGAGACGAACTGGCATGATTCCGCCCCAGGATCGTTCAGGAGATTCGGCCTCTGCGGAGAAGTCGAATCAAGTCCTTCGAGTTTGACCCACGATGAAAACCCATATCTTCGCCCGGCCACAACGGGTATGAGCTGTGCAAGGTTCGTAGCGGGATCTCCATTGTAATCGATCCTCAAAGACTTTGTACCTGAAGTATAATCAGTCCCGGATATGCTGATCACCTGGCCTGTTTCCATGTTTGATGACCATCCAGCCAGGTCTTGTTCGAAACCACCGTTGGAGACCAGCTGTCTATCGCTTCCGTCTTGCAGCAAGCTCACACCATCCCACAAGATGCTTCCCTTTATGTCAGCTCCAGCAGTCCGCGCAAGGCGAATCTGCAAGAAGGACTCCCCCTGTCTCGGCACAAGCGCCTTGTCAATCCCGTGATTGTACGGCGTGTTGCCAATAGACACGTCCTTCGTATCTGCAACCACACGTGTGTCCAGCAGACGTGTTCCCCAATGCTGGGCAAGTAGTTCAGAGATGAAGGACTTGGGTCTCCTGATCAATTCTTCCGCATATGGCGGGGAACGCACGAAGCCCATCCAACTGTTTGCCTGGTGCCAGGGAGCAAATGTGAAGACTTTTTCTTTACGGTTTGAAAATATCATGTTCATTTGAACATTGACGAAGGCTGAGACCAAAGAATGACGATAGCTGTCGTTATCACGGAAAATGCCCCCTCCTTCCGTGGCTGCAATATCGATATCCCGGGCCCGTGATGGGCACTGGGTCAATACGATGCTGTTGATGGAATCCAGGTAGTTTTCGATAAATGAATCTCTTCCAAGAGTGTACAGGAAGAGCTCTTCCTGTGGATCCTCTTCGTGTCCCCAGGGCCAATATGTATGAACTATGTAAAAATCAGCCACCATGCATGTCCTTGAAATGACATCACCCACCCAGGGACTGTCGAGGTTGCCGCTGAGAAGGACGACGCCAACGCGTATGCTATTGTCAACGGATTTCATGGCTGAGACAAACTCCAGCACGTCCGCGGAGTATGTCTCAGGAGTCGTATCTTGCCTGGCTCCACAAGCATATACCTCGTTGCCTATTTCAAAATACCTTGCATTATAAGGAGCAGGATGACCGTTGGAAGCACGAACGGCACCCCAATCCGTTCCGCCCCTCGGATTGGAGCCGTCATTCGGTGCATTGAGGTATTCCACCCAGTCGGCTGCTTCGTCAGGTGTGCCGGTCTTGTAATTTACGGTAAACATCGCTTGTGCGTTGACAGCTTCGCAATACGCCATAAATTCGTCAGTGCCAAAAGCGTTTTCAGCACTAACCGACTCTCCTGTAGCCCAATAGACCGCTTCATGTGCTCTTTGATCCAAAGGACCAATGGCGTCGGTGAAGTGGTAGGCTCCTGCTGCGCATCCACCGGGAAATCTCAACAGAGAGACTCCACAGGTTCGATCCAGCGCGACCATCTGCTCGACTGGTCGCATCTGTTCATTATCCCAGATTCCAGCACCATCAGCGGAATAGTCACTCCACCCTGTGGCATATCCCAGAGTGTTCTGCCCCAGAAGCAGCGGAGGAATCTGTCCTTTTTCTTCCTCTGCATTCACGTATACCACCAGGCAGTCGTCGCCCTCACAGCACTGACCGCACGAACCTCCACATCCATCGTCTCCGCAGACCTTGTCCGTGCAATTCGGCAGGCAGCATTCCTGTTCGTAACAAATCTGGTCTTGTGCACAGCACACATCATGACAGCTTTCATGGGCACACTCACATCTGCCCGAATGCTCGTCGCAAATCTCGTTTAAACCGCAAGTTCCGCAATCCAGGGAGCCTCCGCAAGAATCATCCCAGGTACCGCAATCCTTGCCCAAGTCCTCGCAGGTTGCCCGGCAGCATGCATCCTGACATAAACCCTCTTTGCAAAGGTTTGGATCGTTTTCACCCAGGCACTTGTTGAAACAGTCTCCGCAAGACTTGGCACATAGGGGGTCGAGACCGCATTCCATGCCT
>JALVPF010000323.1 GCA_027031935.1 Myxococcales bacterium
TTTCAGTCTACTTCGTTCGACTACCATTCTAATGCTTTTACCAGCACTTCTCGGGTGGAGAATGAATGCGCCCGGCGCAAACACCAGCATCTCCGGACGGGGCAGCAAGCGCGTCTCTAGTATATCTCCTTTTTTCAGACCTGCCAGGTGCCTCCTTTCTCTTACATGAACCACCTCTAAGTTGAACAAGTCCCTCAGAGTCACACCATCTTCTTCGAACTTCAGAACTTCAAACAGACTTCTGACGCTGGCAGCCATGGATTCGCATAGACCATGTTCTTGTTCGCTAAGCTCTGACTCCTTGACAAATCGCTGTAGCGGAGAATGGACATCTCCATCCAGTGGTCTATCCAAGGCGAACCAATATAAAAAACACTGAGTAAGTCTTTCAAAGAGCGGATCATCATCACGCAGATCGCTCATCAGGGCAAAATATTCTTTCCTGGCAGAGATGATTTCAGACTCGAAATCCCCCTTTCCGTAGTTTTCCAAAATGCGTTCAAGTAGTTTTTCGCTCATCAAGATCCTCCGTCCCTTCACTGGTCGTAACTTGCAAACCTGGGACAAGATTCCAGATTACAGCACCACCCCATATCACCAACACGGGCTTTCCTTCAAGGGACCAACCGGAAAACGGTGTATTGAAGGACTTTGATTCACTGGAGGCTTTTTCGACTTTCCATTCAAGGCGAGGATCCACTATGCAAATATCCGCCCTTCTTCCCTCCGCGAGGGTACCGGCATCTAATCCAAGAACTCTTGCCGGTCCTGCTGTCAGTAACTGTATGGCTCGCTTCAGGTCAAGCACTCCAAGCTTTACCAATTTCAAAATCAACGCAAAAGATGTCTCCAAACCTGTGACACCAAAGGGTGCCCTTTCGAAACCGGTGCTCTTGGCGGTCATGGTATGTGGTGCGTGGTCCGTGCCGATGGCATCGATGATTCCATCTGAAAGGGCCTGCCTGAGGGCCCGTCGCTGTTCAGGTCTGCACAGGGGTGGATTCATCTTGAAATTGGAACTTGGCCCGCCCGAATCTCCCGACCGCTCCAAATCCAGGTCTGTCAGCAACAGATGGTGAGGCGTTGCTTCGCAAGTGACTCCATCTGTGTATTGTTTGGCCCTCCTTACCGCCTCAACTGCCCCCTTTGTGCTAAGGTGTTGAAAATGTATCCTTCCTCCATGACGTCGCTGGAGGCGTATATCTCTTTGAACCCTGACTCTCTCTGCTGCTGACGGAATTCCGGCAAGTCCCAGGCGCTTTGCCACAGGCCCCGCTCTCATCACCCCACCGCCATTCAGAGAACGTTCTTCAGGATGGATGAGCAACGGTCGTTTGAGTTTTTCGGAAACCTCGAGCGCCTCTGCCATGACCCGTGGACTTTGGGTTCCAACACCATCGTCGCTCCAACAATATGCACCCGCATCAAGTAGAGCAGGCAGGTCAGTACTCCTTTGCCCTTTCAAGCCAAAAGACAGAGCAGCGGCTATCAGCACTCTAACATGGGCGTCAGTTTTCAAATTGGAATGGAGAGTCTCCACAACAGCTGGTGTATCGAGCACTGGTGAAGTGTTGGGCATGCAAACAATAGTGGTATATCCACCGGCAGCAGCAGCCCTGGTGCCACTTGCGATGTCTTCTGCCTCGCTCATCCCAGGCTGCCTGAGATGGACGTGTGGATCGACAAAGCCGGGGAGCACCCACAATCCTCTTGCGTCTATGACCGTGTCCGACGCAGATGGTCGAACCACTGGATGGCCTGGAGGGAACAATCCCGAGATTATACCCTGATCCACAAGCAGGTCCAGATCGGCATCAACATCATTTGCAGGGTCCAGGACTCGCCCGCCCCGAATAATGGTGCGACTCACTTGTTCCCTACTCCAGTGATTCCTGTATGTCAGAAGTAAATTCCAGGTCTATGGTCTTTCCAAAGGGAACAAAGTCCACCACCTTTATATAACGCGCTGTTATGTGAATCCACTTTCCATGGGCCGGATCACGTTCAATTTTTATTGCGTCATAGGGCAATTTCATTCCTAGTTGTTCGCACTCTCTTTGAACTTCCTTCATCAACTCTGAGTCGTTCTTTTGCCTATGAGCATATTTGGCAACTGCCCGAAGCTTTTCTTCAAATTTATAGTGTTCGATATAAGGAGGGACTAAAAAAATCGCCAGATACACCATGGCCGCGATGATCAGCAACAGGAAAATCGTCACAATGTTGATCTTCCCGGCTCTCGAATCTTTTAGATAACTTTTTTTCATCAGCGAATCCTCGTAAACATTCTCTCCCAGCGCACTAGCCCCTCTCTGTATGACCACCAGATGAACTCGGCCTTGCCTTTGATGAATTCCATCGGCACCGAGCCCCAATAGCGACTGTCGCGACTGTCATCCCTGTTGTCACCCATACAGAAAACATGTCCATCGGGGACCTTGTATGGTCCAAAATGCGTTTGTTGACACACTCCCTTTTCAAGGTTGCACTTGGTACCAAATCTCAGCGCACAATCACGATCATCAGCGCAGGTCCTTCGTAAAATCGGGTGGGGAGCCTCAGGGATGAGTTCTATGAACTTGCGGGAAAAAGCACGATAGTCAAACTCTCCATCCTCGTTCAGATGGTCATAATTGAATTTGCCTGCATCTTCAATGGTGTATGGTTCGCCATTTACGTAAACCATCTGATCTCGAACTTCCACAGTATCCCCTGCCACCGCAATGACCCTCTTGATATAATCTTCCACCTCGTTCTCGGGAGTTACAAATACGATGACATCTCCTGGTTCCGGCATGGACCAGTTGAGGGAAACAGCAGGAATCCTCAGAGCTCCAATGTGCAGGGGAAGCATTGGTACCCTGATTCCGTATGCCATCTTGTTCACGAAAATATGGTCCCCCACCCTCAGGCTTGGAATCATGGAACCGGAAGGGATCTGGAAAGCTTCCAGGACAAAAGCGCGAAGCGCCAAGGCTATCAAGACTGCCATGCCTATGGATTCGACAAACTCCCTGGTGGAACTCTTCCTGAACCTGGTGAGATGGTCTTCGACAAACTGCTCCATGCGCCTTCGCTCTTCTAAGAGGTCATCAATTTCCGGAGGCCTCGTCTTTAACAACTCATCGAGTTTTTCTATCCCACCCGAGAGCTTGCGACGCAAGACACCCGCTTGAAGATCTTCTCCGTGCTTGCGTTGTACCTTCTTCAGCCACTTGAGCAAAGTGCGACACTGCTTGATTTCCTGTTTGAGCAATCCCTTGTCAGTCCGGTGATTTCTGTCTATCCAGGTACCAAGAAATTTGGCACCTGTGGCACCGGCGAGGGCAGTACCTATCAGTACAATCATGAATGGCCAATAGGAAATTTCCCTGCCATTCAGTACAAGGTAGGCGACAATCATTCCCACAAGCAACCCAAGCCACCAAAGCCTTGGTCCCCAACACCTTGGTGCCGTATTACCTCGTCTTGTGCTCATCTCATCCGTCCGGGTTCTGTCGGAAATACTCTACAGTCCGAGCCAATCCTTCTTCAAGTGAATACTCAGGTATCCAGCCCATGATGCGCTGGGCAAGAGAAGGGTCAATACAGGACCTGCGTTGTTCACCTGGCCGCTCAGGGGCATATCGAGGCTTTTGTTCAAAGGCGCACCTCTTTGCGATCATCTCGGCAAGTCTGTTTACGTCCGTCTCTATTCCAGTACCTATGTTGACAGCTCCTGCGACACCTTTTTCAAAAGCCAGAACATGGGCCCTGGCAACATCTTCGACATAAACATAGTCCCTCGTCTGATGTCCGTCACCAAAAATCGTCGGCACCTGTCCTGACAAGATCAGGCGGCTGAAAATGGCAACTACCCCGGCTTCGCCATGTGGGTCCTGTCTTGGTCCATAAACATTGGCAAATCTCAGGAAAACGCACTTGGCTCCGCCAGTGCGTTCAAAAAGTCCCAGATACTGTTCTGCACAATACTTGGCGGTTCCATATGGGCTCACCGGTCTCTTTGGATGTCTCTCGTCGGCGGGGAAAATGTCCTGTTCTCCATAAATGGCTCCCCCGGTGGATGCGAATATAATGGTCCCGGTTCCCGCATCCGCTGCAGCTTTCGCCAACTTTAGGGTTCCAACAACATTTATATCAGCGTCCATCACAGGATCTTCGACGGACTTGCGAACGTCCATCTGTGCAGCCAAGTGGCAGATCAGCTCAGGACGTACATCGCTTATCAGCCTGGCAAACTCATCCTGCCTTATGTCAAGTTGGACAAATTGGGCTCCGTCGGGGACATTACGGCGGTGACCCGAGGAGAGATTGTCCACCACCAACACGTCATGGCCCTTTTTCACAAACACCTCGGCCACATGAGATCCGATAAAACCGGCCCCGCCGGTTACCATCACAGTCATCACTATCTCTCCAGTTTTTTAAAATACTCTATTGTCTTTGAAAGGCCCTCTTCAAGAGTGACAACAGGCTTCCAGTTCAAAAGCTTCCCGGCGTGAGATATATCAGGCTTGCGAACTTTGGGATCATCTTCAGGCAAGGGCCTATTGACTATGCCGGAGCTTGAGCCGGTTATTGAAATCACGTGTTTGGCAAACTCCAGAATGGTGAATTCGTTTGGATTGCCAAGATTCACAGGATCGTGATCACCCTTTTCCAGGCATGACAGGATTCCAGTCACGAGATCATCCACGAAGCAAAAACTTCTCGTCTGAGATCCATCTCCATATACGGTCAGGTCCTTTCCGTCCAATGCCTGCAGGATGAAATTGGGCACTACTCTTCCGTCTTCCGCTCTCATGCGAGGACCATAGGTGTTGAAGATCCTGACGATCCTGGTGTCGAGATGATGAAAGCGGTGGTAAGCCATGACCATGGCCTCGGCAAACCTCTTTGCCTCGTCATAAACCCCACGTGGACCAATGGGATTGACGTTGCCCCAATATGACTCGCTCTGCGGATGTTCCAGGGGATCACCGTAAACTTCTGAGGTGGAGGCAAGCAAGACCCTGGCACCCTTGTCTTTTGCCAGACCCAGAACCTTGTGTGTGCCCAAAGCGCCGACTTTCAAAGTCTGTATGGGGATTTGCAAATAATCGATGGGACTTGCCGGTGAAGCAAAATGCAAAATGGCATCCAGCTTTCCCGGCACATGAATGAAATTAGTTACATCCTGCTTTACGAACTTGAAACCATCCCTGCCAAACAGGTGCTCTATGTTCTTCATGTCACCTGTTATGAGATTATCCATACAGACTACTTCATGATCTTGTTCAAGGAGTCTCTCGCACAAGTGTGAACCAATGAACCCCGCACCACCAGTTACCAGTACCCTGTTCATGGACCTGATTCCTCAGCCCTTGTCCACTAACGACATCTGCCCCGGTAATAGCTGTTTGTGTTTCTCCAAAACCATGTCTATGCCTTCTCGTATGTACTCGGCAACCGGAACCTTGCTCTTCTTGTTCAACAGCTTGAGCTTTTCACTCTGCTCTTGCGTTATGTAGACCGTGGTGGAAATCATTTTTCGGGCCATCATGTCCTCCGCAAAGTCCTTGTAATAGGACCTGATTAGTTGCCACACGATACATGTCATTATATATATTGTCAAGAACAAGCATATTCCTGTTTGCGTAATAGATTGTAAGACTTCCAGGTACCAAGGAAAGTCTTGATTTCCCACCTAGCTTGCGATCCTTCAAGGCAAAGAGCCACATCAAGCCTGACGACTCCATTTAAGTTCATGCCGAGGATCTGGTAAGTAACTCCAAAACCATCGCGCTAGGTCCAGCCCGGGAAAAAGCTGTTCATCACAAGGTCACTTCTAAAACCAAACCCAGACGGGTCAAGACCAAAAGTTACCGAATCACCTGGTGAGGGCAGACCTGCATACACAACCTGTTTCACTGGATTCATCTTCTTTTGAGAAGAGAAATTTCCAAACTCCTATCTCCTCAGCTGTTCACTGGAAACAAGCTCCAAAAATTTAAGGGATTTAAAATACTTTACATATGCGAAATAAAGCATTATATAAGTGCTCGAATACTTCTTTTGTGGTACCAATTTGTAACTTGTTGTTTTATTTGTTTTTTTGTTTTATCAACGCCGAAAGGCAACTTTTAAAGGAGTAATGTCCATGTTCTGTTTTCAATGTCAGGAGACTCTCAAAAATACCGGATGCACAAAAAACGGAGTCTGTGGCAAGAAGGAACCAAGCGCCAATCTTCAAGATCTATTGATTCATACCCTGAAGGGTATCGCCTTGCATGCTCAGGCTGCCAAAGACGAGGGCGCGGAGATTCCTCTCGCCATTGGACGTTTTGTTGCCAAAGGCCTGTTTTCCACCATTACCAACGTGGATTTTGACGAAGAACATTTGACTGAGCTTGTGGAACAGGCCCTGAAGGTCAGAGAGCAGACAAAGCTACTGCACAATGGTACAGGCCCGACAGAGGATGCAGCAACATGGACTGCAGGTAAAGAGAGCTTTGACCAAAAAGCAGCAACGGTTGGAGTACTGGCCACAAATAACGAAGACATACGTTCCTTGAGGGAACTTCTGATTTATGGCCTCAAGGGTATAGCAGCATACTCCGATCATGCAGCAGTCCTGGGTTACGAAGATCCCGCCATTTACAATTTTCTTTACGAAGCCCTGGCATCTACCACACAAGACCTCTCGCAAGACAAGATGGTGGGCATGGTAATGAAAGCAGGTCAGTTTGCGGTTAGCACCATGGCGCTACTGGACAAGGCAAATTCAGAAACCTATGGCAAACCCGAGATGACGAAGGTAGATATCGGTGTTGGCAAGCGCCCAGGTATCCTGATATCTGGACACGATCTCAAGGACCTGGAAGAACTCCTGGAGCAGAGTAAAGACGCAGGAGTGGACGTATACACTCATGGTGAGATGCTGCCGGCCCACTACTACCCTGCCTTGAAAAAATATGATCACCTTTACGGTAACTACGGAAACGCCTGGTGGAAGCAGAAGGAAGAATTCGAATCCTTCAATGGTCCTATCCTGCTTACAACCAACTGCCTTGTTCCGGTAAAAAAGAGTTACAAGGACCGAATTTTCACCACGGGGCGGGTGTCGTTTCCGGGAGTCACACATATAGAGGATAGAAAAAACAACTCACCAAAGGATTTTTCTCCCATTATCGAGCTTGCGAAGAAGTCTCAGCCACCCACCCAACTGGAATCAGGTCAAATAACCGGTGGCTTTGCCCATGAGCAGGTCATGGCGCTTTCGGACAAGATCGTAGACGCCGTCAAAACAGGTACCATAAAGAGATTCGTGGTCATGGCAGGTTGTGATGGTCGTCAGAAGGGACGATCCTATTACACGGACGTTGCAAAAAATCTGCCGAAGGACACAGTCATCCTGACAGCAGGATGCGCAAAATACCGATATAACAAACTAGACCTTGGAGATATCGGCGGAATTCCAAGAGTGCTGGATGCCGGACAATGCAACGATTCATACTCTCTGGCGGTTGTTGCCCTGAAACTCAAAGAGGTGTTTGGCTTAGAGGATATCAACGAGCTTCCCATATCATTTGATATCGCGTGGTACGAACAAAAAGCAGTCACCGTCTTGCTGGCATTGCTGCATCTGGGAGTGAAGGGCATCCGGCTCGGACCTACCCTGCCTGCATTCCTGTCACCAAACGTTGCAAAGGTATTGGTGGAAAACTTCGACATCAAACCCATCGGCGATGTCCACAGAGACATTGAATCCATGATGCAGGGCAACTGATAGTAATTCCTCTACGCCCTCAAAATAACAAATTTTTCAAAAGGCGGATCCAGGAATAGCCGGATTCCACGAAGCTACTTACCACGAGATTTGATTACAAACTCCACCCTTCGATTGTGTGCCCGGCCTTCTACTGTGGAGTTGGTATCGATGGGGTGCGCCTCGCCATAGCCGACCGCTTTCAGCCGTCCTGGCTTGACCCCCATTTTGACAAGTTCCAGGCGAATGGCATCAGCACGGTCCTGTGTCATTCGCTTGTTGTAGGCCCCAGAACCACGAGAGTCAGTATGTACTGCTATCTCGACCAAAGAAATATCCAGATGGCTTTCTAATGTTGCGGCCACGCTTGCAAGAACTATTTTGGATTCAGGCAAGATTTGTGCAGAGCGATTCTTGAAGTCTATGGGTTTGTCACAAATAATCCTGTTATCCTTGATGAGCAAGACTTTGGATTTTGAATCCCTCACAGGTGGCTTGGATGAAGCAGGTAAAACAAAAAGAATGGAAAACACAAAAATTACCATGCGAGCAGGAAACATTTGAACCTCCTGAGACCAGAGTTCATATAAACAGCGTTTCACAAACTTTTTATACGAACAAACATGAAAAAAGGTCTTGTCCACGCAAATACAAACCTCGCAAATTCAGACCTCCGTCCCTCTTTTTCTCTCTTTTTCTTATCTTATTTTTCGCCTACTTCCTTTTTTTCGCCATATTGCAAAGCAAATGACTGAAATCACCATCAAAAACAGCGGATCATCAAGATGCAATCCATCCATGTTTCCCAGAGTACAGCTACAACCCCCTGTTATACTCTTTTTAGGACGGTCTGTCTGTGCATCTCCTCCTGCATCATCTAATCCACCATCTTCAATTCCACCGTCTTCAGTTCCACCATCTTCAATTCCACCGTCTTCAGTTCCACCGTCTTCAGTTCCACCGCCTTCAGCTCCACCGTCTGGTTCGCCCGCGTCTGATACGCATTCTGAATTTACGCACGTTTCTCCATTCAAACATGGATTACCACAAGCGCCACAGTTCAATCGGTCGCTTGTGATGTCTACGCAGGAACCACTACATGGCACTTCCGGTTCTGTACACTGGACGCTGTCAGAAACGCTCAAGGTCAGATCTGCACGATCAAGAAGCGAATCCGCATTTCTGGCGTATACAGAAAATCTATAAAAACCTTCCTGTTGAGCAACACCTGAAATTGTCCCATCTTTGTCGAGATGCAGGCCTGGGGGAAGAGCACCTGAAATCAGGGTCCACAAAACAGGCTCACGCCCACCAGTGGCCACCAACTGAGCGTGGTAATCTCCACCGAGGATTGCATCCGGAAGAATGCTTGTGGTGATTTTGGGTGATTGCCCAGCGTTTACACCAAACACCATTGGATCGGTGCCTGTTTCCTGTACACCCATGTCGGGGCCACCACCTAAAAAGTAATCGTCAAAGTTGGGAAGATGTTCACCGCTATCAAAGCCTGTCGAGTTCTGCTGAAGTTGAAAGTCTCCCATTGAATGTTCTTGATCATACCCATTTGAAATATAGCTTGGTACATCGTTGACGCCATGTTGTTCTGAACCGTCTGGCACCTCGGCACTATACATGTCGTAGTCGAAATCATTGTCGACGTTTCCATCACGAATTGCTATTGATCGAGGGGCATCAGAACGAACATGGAGCACATTGTTCCTGGTGACGCAATGTTTTATCCATCGCCCTGAACCTCCAAGGCCGCTACAACCATGGTCATCAGCGTTCCAAACCGTATTGTGGAACAGATACATATGTCCAGTCATCCAATCAACGCTTCCCGCATAACCCATTTTCATGAAAGGCCCATAGGTTCCATACTGGCTGTCATCCGGACTGAAACATCGTCCTGACACATTCCTCCACCAGTACATGGGGCCAATGGATACAGCGGCATTGGCGTACGCCAAATAGGTATCCGTGTCGTGGTTGGCCCAGATGCGTACGTTCCGGCCTCCTCCTTCGGCCTCGATCCCATCATCCCAACAGTTTGAAAAATCGTTTCCGTAGATGTCCGAGTCAGGACCCGGAAATCCCTCAAAGCTACCATTCGCCCCTCCGCCAATAATGTCATTGTAATAGTGATCCTGATCAGACCAGGCTTTGTTGTAACGAAAAACATGGTTACCGGCACTGTCATAAAAGACTATGGTCTGGGGCCCTGCCGGATGGTTTGAACAACTGCCTTCAGAATGACAATTGTATTCTGCCCAACTATTGGAATCATACCTGGGGTCATGCATAAGGCAACGCTGAATGACTACGGCTCTTACATCTTTATTACTGCAATAAACTGCTGCGTCCATGTTTTGTCCGAAATCTCCATCAAAATCCAAACGGCCCCAACCCGAAATGTCACAAGCTTCGATGACAATATGTTGGCCTCCAAAGATTCGGATGGCGTCGCGATGTGCACCTCGAAGAGTCAGCCCCCTTATGATCACATATGATGCATCCACCGTGACGTTATATTCTGCTTGATCCACAACGTCGATGGTGGAACCGGTACCATCGTAAAGAATATACCCATCTGCGCTTCCAGACTCGTTTATATCCAGTTGCTCACTGCCAGATGATATGGGAACTGTCTTGGTAATGGGAAAGTCTTCAGGCCAGGTGGATACAACAATGGTCTTCTGTTCTGTGCCGTCATCCAGTGTTAACTCGATTTCATAAACTGCACCAGGGCGTAGGTGAACCAAGCTACCGCGGTAGTCGGAAAGATCAAGATCTGTGCCTGCGATGGGATTATGTCGCATGGAAAGCCCGTTGAACCACAGGTCCGTATCTGATTCATGGTAGCGTATGAGCACTCTGCGGTCAGGTGCACCAAGTTCCGGAGACCAATATAGTCCGACGCTGTGGAAAGTCGGCACGGCTCGTGGTTCATCGGCAGAGGCGCCATCGAGCACACAGAACCATGACATGACAAGGCATGGTATAAACAAAGCAATCCAAAAAGACTTCCTTCCAGACATGGCTTCACTTCCTGAGTATAAAGGTCTTGAACATCAACGAGTTGACCAATCTCGAATTTCAGTCCAAAACAGGCTATCATAAAAGCAAAAAGTGCAGACAAAGAAATGTAACAATAATTGCATATCTTGTGTAAGTTTGTGTATGGATGATATAAATTCTGCAATCATGAAAAAACAAAGGATTAAAAATGACATTTTTGGAAAAAATGCTTGATTCAGTGTGCTCTTTTTCGGTTCTGATTCTCTTTTTCCTTGCCGCTTCAGGGTGTGGTTCTACATCTTCAAATGACGATGGAGGACCTGACGCATTTCAGGATTCCGGAATAGATGGGGACGGCTACACTCAAAGCGATGACTCTGACCCCGGATCTGATACACAATTTGACGCCGGTTCTGATAGCGGTTCTGACCCAGGAGCGGATCCGGGAGTAGACGCGGGAATAGATGCAGGAACAGATGCGGGAACTGACGCGGGAACTGACGCGGGAACTGACGCGGGAACAGATGCAGGAACAGATGCAGGAACAGATGCAGGTGCTGATGAAGGACCCATCATCGGTCTGCCCTATCCCGAACGGGATACATACCACATAAAAGGTATCCAGCCTGATTTCTGGCCAGACAAAAACGAGTTCGTCAACAACGTGACAGGAGGCATCGCGGTGAACCTGGTGTGGGACCTTTGGGAACCCAACAGGGACCCGGCTCCCTGCAATGGGTCTCAAGTGGAATATGATGGGCATTGCTTCAACATAAGGCAGGACATGGACACGACCATAAAGGAATATACTGACCTTGGGGTGGTCGTAACTGGCATCGTATATGGTGTTCCTGCATGGGCTCGAACCGGAAACACAGGATGTTCCCCTTATAGCCCTGCGTTTGAGAGGTTCTGCACACCGGACAATCCCGATGATTTTGCCAGGTTTGCCGGAATGGTGGCCAGACGATACGACGGTCTTCACGGTCATGGACGAGTGGCAGATTTCGTGATTCACAACGAGGTCAACTCAAACATCTGGTTCGATATAGGATGTGGACAGGGAGTAAGCTGCAACACGGATACCTGGATAAGAACCTATGCGGAAAACTATGCTGCAGCCTACGACCAGATTAAGTCCCACCAATCAGAGGCTAAGGTGCTGATGTCGTTCGAGCATCACTTCGACACTGAGTTTGACCAACCTGATGCAGAGTGGCCATCTCTGTCTGTAAAGACCATGGTAACTGGCATAGCTCCACAGTTGGGTGACAGGGAGTGGAAAATCGCTTACCACCCCTATCCTCCAAACTTGCTCGAACCGCAATTTTCACCTTTGGATCTACCAAGAGTTACTTACGGCAACCTTGGGGTTTTACTGGGCTGGCTCAGGGCAACTTTCCCAAACGACCCTCACGCCTGGGAGGTAGAACTGACCGAAAGCGGTATCAACTCTTCATCCCCTTCATCCTCTGAAGCAGCCCAGGCAGAATGGGTTTGCAACAGCTTCATCAATGTCCTCGGAACACCAGGTGTGACCAACTATATCTATCATCGCATGCGTGACAACTCCGACGAGGGAGAGTTGCAAGTGGGCCTGGTGCGACCGGATGGAAGTTTCAAACCTGCTTGGTCGGTTTGGGCACTTTGCAATCATGTCTACGATGATCCCCCGACACTTTCATGCGGATTCGAAGACCTGCCGTACACACGGCTACGCCGCTCGGTAAAAAATTTCACTGTCGCCTCGCGTCACTGGGCATCCACCAGACTTGCTCCTAGTGATTTCACTTTGGAAACTTCCTGGCTTTTGTTGCGAGATGAGGAGCCTGGGACCAGGTTGTTGTACGAATGTATGACCGAAGATTGGGCCTTTGGGCCTCACACCTTTCTGTCATTTGAGGTGGGATGTGAAGGCACACAGAATATGGGACCAGTGGGGTATATCTACACCGAACAGCAACCAGGAACAGTTGCGATATATAGGTGCGTTATACAGAGCGGCCTTGATCATTTCATCTCCGAAGATCCTGAATGCGAAGGCCATAACACGGAGCAGTTACTGGGCTACGTTCACCCTGGATAAAAGGTGGGGGGACGGCAAAGCAGGGACGGGGCAAAGCAGGGACGGGCAAAGCAGGGACGGAGGTCTGAGGCAAAGCAGCGACGGAGGCCTGATTTTTCAAGAGTGTACAAGATTCTTGTACACTC
>JALVPF010000324.1:0-11588 GCA_027031935.1 Myxococcales bacterium
GCGCAGGTGTCTGTGCAGGTATAAGAATCATCCGTCACGGTACATGCTTCAAGGGGGCTGCAGGTAGTGCCACAAGCGCCACAGTTGTCGCTGCTGGACAACGGAGTCTCGCAACCGTTGGAGAGGTCTGAGTCGCAGTCACCGAAGTTGTCGTTACATGCAGCAAGTTCACAAACGCCGGCATTGCAACTGGCGGTGGCGTTATCAAAAGCGCAAGCATCGCCGCAAGCAGAGCAGTTGTCTACCGTGCCGAGTTCTACCTCGCAGCCGTTGGAGTTATCACCGTCACAGTCGGCCCATCCTGCATCACAATCGCCCATGGCGCAGCCTGACTCGGTGCAAGTGGCACCAGCGTGATCATAGTTGCATGCATCGTCACATGCCAGGCAGGCGTCTAGCGTGCCGAGTTCGGTTTCGCAGCCATTTGAATCATCAGAATCACAATTTGCATATCCCTCGGTGCAGGTGACGACCACGCAAGCACCGGCAGTACAGGCCTGATCTTCCGCATTTGCAAGATCGCACGGAGAGTCGCAGCCACCGCAGTTGTTCACGTCGGATTCTGTGTCCACACAGACACCGGAGCAATTGGTCAGTCCACCTGCACACTGGTCTGTGCATGCTCCGTTCATGCAGAAAGGAGTCGCACCGGAGCAAACGGTAGAGCAGTCGCCACAATGATCGGGATCGTTGTCCAGGTTGATCTCACAGCCGTTGGAGTCGTCTGAGTCACAGTCTCCAAAGTTGTCTTCACAGGAATCGAGCTGGCAATTGCCGGTGACACAAGCAGCGATGCCATGGTTGTAGGAACATACGGTATCGCAGCCGCCACAGTTGTTCACGTCAGAGTCGGTATCCACGCACTCGTTGCCACACTGGGTCAGGGGATTGCAATCGAGAACGCATGACACGTTCATATCAAAAGAACCGGCCCAGTCGGGCAAGACGCCGTCGACCGCGATGTAGTAGGTGGTGTTAGCAGCGGCCTGGAAGGTGATCTGTTCCTGTGCAGATTGCATGTCGTTGGATACGGCTATGAGGTTTTCCTGGTCGCAACCGGAGCCTGTGTCATCCATGGCCAACAGAGCCATGTTGTCTGGGGAATTCAGGTTTACTGTTACCTGGCCGTCCACCGGCGTGGTAAACGCATAGTACATGTCATTTGCCCGCATGGCATAGTAGTAATCCTTATATAGGGAAACCGAGTTGGTGCCGGCAGAAGTATCGCCGCTTATGCTGTCACCGCAGGCGAGAGTGGCGTCCTGGGCGCAGGATTCATCCAGGCAACTCAGTGTGTAGTCGTATGTGCCATCGGGCTCGCCGTTCCACATGTCCACGGAGAAGTAGTAATCCTTGCCTGTCTCGGCAAAGACACCGGCTGCCTCGTCAACATCACCGATGAACCATGACACGCCGTAGCATGCGTTGGGGTTACATACATCACCACCGTATGAGGCCATGACTGTAATATCGACATCAATATCATTGACTGTGGAAAACATGACCGCTCCATCAGAAGCAGCGCTGTATTTCCAGATATACTCGTTCTTCGTCCAGCCATGTTGGGTCGAATTGCAATAATCGACGAAGTTGTTGGCGCCCTGGCTTGCCGTGTCTATGGTGCCGGTATCGTCGCAGGTGATATTTGCATCTGCTGCGCATGCAGGGCAGGTGTCGTCCGAGCCGTCACAGTTCTGGTCAATGGTATCTTCGCAAATTTCCAGTGCACCCGGATTGATGGCAGGATCGGAATCGTTACAGTCGTCTCCACCACAGGCTATGTCTTTGTATCCGTCACCATCCAAATCTACACAAGTTATACATGTAACATTGATAGTATAATCACCATGGCCTGATGAGCCATAGCCATCTACCACGATGTAGTAGGTCTCTCCCGCCGTCAGATCTGCACTTGCTTCTTCATCGCCCATGGTATCGCTGCCAGCCAGGCATGCCAGTGGATTGCAGTCGTCTCCTGCATTGTTTGCCGGAAGGATGGCAAGGGCCGTGTCAAACATGCCGGAAAGGTGTGCTGTCACTGTAAGGTCTTCGCTCGGCGTGATTGAGTAGACCGCCTCCAGGCCGGCTTCAGAATAGCTAATGCAAGAGTAGTCCTCTATATTGTTCGCTGCAGCGTCAGTATTGCCATCGTGGCTATAGGGACATGAACTAATCGTGATGGGTGAAGGGCAGTTTTGTGCCATAGCCCTTGGAGCAGCGGCCAGCCCCACGGTCGAAATCATCACCAATGCAAATTTTACCAACTTCATAGGTTCTTCCTCCTCTTTGTGTGAAATGAAGACAAATTTTTATCCCTTTTGATCCTAGAGGTGTATCTAAATTTTATTAAAGCCGCTGTATCCTAGTAGGGTAATTTATTCCCTGTCAACTCAAAGTACGTGAAATTACACCGAGATTGCATTTTTGGAGGCTTTTTTCTGAAAATAACGGCGAAGTAGGCCGTCCATGCCCCAGCGTCCATCGTCAAACCACAGGACGAACATGCCACCAGCCAACCACAAAGAGTCTCTTACCACGGTCAGATAGTTGATATCATCTCCTGCTTCAGCGGAAGCAAAGCAGCCGCAGGACATGTGCAGATGTTTTGATAGAGCTATGAGCAAGGCTGTGATGAACATGATCATCATTCCGGAAATCGCCAGGGCAGATGCTTTCGTCCACAAACCAAATATGAGGGTCAGTCCGCATACAAGCTCGATCCATGGAAGCATTATGGCCATGGGATTGACCAGCTCGGTGGGCAGTATTCCATAGGTGGCTATACTGAGTGCAAATTCATGGGGCTGGGAGATCTTGTATAGACAGGCTGCGATGAACACTACTCCCAGGTAAATCCTGATGGGCACCGCAAGATAAAGAGCCAGGGTGCGCAGTTTCTGGATCATGGCCCGGCCTCCGATCTTTCGATTTTTTTTCCGGCGTTTTTCCATGCAGGAAATCCGCCCTTTATGTATCTGACTCCCAGACATCCGGCTTCGGAGAGTTCGGCAGCCAGCAGTCTCCCTGAGTCTATGTCTGTGTCTCCAATGACCACGATCCTGTTGGGACCCAGTGCCTTGAGCTTTTCCACCGTATCCTTGGGCGGTGATTTAAGCGGGTTGAATGGCAAGGAGCGCGAACCGGAAATGCGTTCCCTGTCGTAGTCGGCTTTTGGACGAGCGTCTATGAAAATCAGGTCCTCTGTGCCTTCCAGATCCTGAACCTCGATGGGTTTGGCTTCCTTGGACATCATAGGACATGGCACGTAGATATTATAAGGCGCAGACCTTACGAACTTTATCCCCTCGGGACGGGCAAAGTTGAAGGCGAGGCCAATGATGCAGCCAATGCTTGCGAGCACAAGAGAACGACCTAATGTTTTTGTGACTTTAGAAGACATCTTTGAGCCACGCTCCCTGTCAGTGGACCTTTTTTCTGGCGATGTTGGCAGCAACGAGGATGGGATCCCATACGGGAGCATAGGGTGGTGCATAGGACAGATCAAGCGATGCCAGGTCGTCTACGGTAAATCCCGCCGTCAGCGCTGCCACTATTATGTCTATTCTCTTCGCCACGCCTTCTCCTCCAAGCATGTATGCGCCAAGAAGCTTGCCTCCTGACGGTTGGAACAACAATCTTACGAGGATATCCTTGGCGCCCGGGTATGCATGCGCCCTGGTCTTTGCCTTGATCATTACCGCCTGCGCCTCAAGTCCCGCCTCCCGGGCCTGTGAATCTGTAAGGCCCGTGTTGGCCACGCTCAATCCGAAGATTCGCATCACCGATGTTCCCATGACTCCTCTGAATCTTTCGTCTGCGCCCACTGCGTTGGCCCCTGCAATTTTTCCCTGCTTGTTGGCTGTGGTGCCCCTGGGGATGAACATGCCCTTGTTCAGGATAATGTGATGTGCCTCGGCGCAGTCTCCTGCCGCATATACCCCTTGTGCAGAAGTGGCCATGTGGTCGTCCACCGCTATGGCACCACTGGGGCCTATTTCAATACCTGCATTTTTTGCAAGATCTATGGCTGGACGAACGCCGGTTGCAACTATGACAATGTCCGCATCCAAAGGCCCTGAACTCGTCAGTACTCGTTGAACTTTGCCCTGACCTTCAAAGCCCACGACCGTATCTCCCGTACGCACCTCAACACCGTATTTCTGGAGTTCAGCCTCCACCTGTGCAGTTATCTCTCTGGGGGCACCGGAGGGAAGAGTGGGGGACCTTCTGATCAGCGTCACTGCCAGGCCCCTCGCTGTCAGGACGTCTACGAGTTCCAGGCCTATATGTCCACCTCCCACGACCACTGCCCTCTTCAAGGAGGGATCGTTCAGCCAGCGTTTTATGGATGCGGCCTGATCGAGGGTGTGTAGCTGGAAAATGCCGGGAAGATTCATGCCTTCAAGGTTTGGGTGTACCGGCGTGCATCCTGTGGCGATTACCAGGCGGTCGAATCCTATCCTGCTTTGTCCGTCTGGCCTCTTGGCAACGACCTCGTGTTTGGCGAGATCTATTTCAGTCGCCTCTGTCCTGGTCCTGACATCTATCCCTCGTTCCGTGCGAAATCGTTCAGCAGAGATCACCACCAGATCGTCGATTTTACGATTTGGATCTTCGATATTGTATGGCATTCCACAGGCACCGTAAGATACCCAGTCTGATTTCTCCAGTACGACCACATCCAGATCTTTCTGTCGGCGTTTTGCCTGGGAAGCTGCGCTCATTCCTGCTGCAACTCCACCTATTACCACCAATCGTTTTACGTCATTTTCGCTCATCTCGAATTGCTCCTTCTTCAATCTGTTGGATATTTTGAAAAATGGTCGTAGCCTGTCTTGCCCGGTTCCATGGATCTGCCATCTTTTAGAAGCCGTATCCCGGTCTGGCCATGGAGCATAGTTCCAATCCTGTGTATTCGAATGCCCAGCTCTTTTTTACACATCGTCTCTGTGCTTGTTGCCAGATCCCGATGGACGCAAAAAAGCAGGCAATAGTCTTCCCCCCCGGAAAGGGCCCAGTCAAGAGGAGAATAATCTTCCAAGGCACCGAGACTTTTGAGCTGGGGGGAGATGGGAATATCCTCAGAGTCCAGGTGAGCCCCCAGGCCGGAGGCCTTGCAGACATGATCCAGATCCTGCAGGAGACCATCGCTGATATCTATCATGGCGCTCGCCAGGTTTTCCCTGCACAGAAGCTGTCCCAATCCCAGCTGGGGTTCTGGGGTGAGGTGTGCGGCAAGAAGTTTTCCCTTGTCTCTTTCCTGCAGGCCTGGTGTTTCGTGACTCAAAAGATAAAGACCTGCGGCGCTGTCTCCAGTGGGCCTGCCCAGGTATATGATGTCTCCTGCCTTTGCTCCATCTCGTCTGATGGGCTCATTGGATTTGCATTTTCCTGTTACGCTCACATTGATGAAGATATCCTGTTTGGAAGCGACCGTGTCACCCCCCATGAGTTGTGCGCCGAACTCGTTTGCACATTCCAGGAAGCCATCGGAGAAAGCCTCGATCCAGCTCTTTTTTATGTCGCGGGTCAATCCCAGGCTTAAAAATGCAGCTTCAGGTATACCACCCATGGCCGCGATGTCGCTAAGGCTCACAGCCAGTGATTTATAGCCGAGTTGCCGGGCAGAGATTTGGTCCCGTAAGAAGTGGACTCTCTCCACCAGGGCATCCGTGGTGAGCAGGAGATATTCAGCAGGGTCATCCCTGGACAAGACTGCACAGTCATCGCCGATCCCCAGGGTATTTGCACCAGTGACAGGGCCGGCCGTTTTTTGAAAAAGCTCCACGACACCAAATTCGCCCATGGATACCAGACCATCAGCCATGACACCAGACCTGCCTTTACCTGAACTGTTTTCCCGTGACCCGGTCGTACTCTTCTTCGAACACGTCCTGTAGCTCGTCAGTATCGAGATCACCCACGTAGCGTCTGCCGTTGATAAAAAAGGTAGGAGTGGCTTCCACCTTGTTTCTCAAGCCTTCCTTTACATTGTTTACAAGCTCCTTGCGAACTCCTGGATCCTTGACCAGGCTCTCGAATCTGGCCTTGTCCATCCCCACTGCTTCTGCCCACTGAGATTGCAACTTGGTACAAAAGGAGTCGAAGTGTGCGTAAGAGTATCGCATGAACTCCCAGAATTTTCCCAACCTGGCGGCAGCAACAAAGGCCAGGCCCGCCTCCTTGGAATTTTTGTGTGACTTCAGGGGGAAGGTCTTGAAAACCAGCCTGATCTTGTCTTTCAATGGCCCCGTCGTGACAGCTTCGTGCACCACCGGAGTTATTTTTGAACAGAAAGGACACCTCGGACAGGCATACTCCACCACTGTCACCCTGGCATCCTTTGGGCCGGCATATGGGGTCTTTTCAATGTCGATGGAAAAGGTCTTGCCCCCCGTCATCATGGACCGGGCCCTTTTGGAAAGAGAGCGCAGGATCTTTTTTTCATCTTGGCCTTTTTCAACTCTCCTGCACACATCTCTTGCCAGCCGCCACGCTAGGGCGCAGACCTTTTCATTTTTGAGACATTTGGCGATGGTGGAATCACAACAGTCGTAAGGGTACTGCGAGGAGAGAATTTTTTCTGCCAGGACCTTTTTCGGACCTTGGAGCTTCTGGCATTCAGGGATGGGCTCAGCCAATGTTTCGTGCGAGCCTGCCATGAGCAACAACAGCTCCATTACGACGATCCTGTATATCATCACGACCTCCTTGCGTTCATCCAGGTCTCGATACCCATGGGATGACGGTCCAGTATTATCACGTAAACAGCCATCAACAACCAGGAAGAATCCCTGAATACGGTCCAGGTTCCTATGGGATCGGATTCCATGGCCTGGGAGGCAAAACAGCCGCAGGACATCTCGATGTCCTTGGACAAAGCCAGGATGATCGCCACCAGGAACATGAACATCATTCCTGCTATGGCCAGGGCAGCACCTTTGCTCCTGTAACCTATGAGCAACAGAATGCCGGCACCCAACTCCACCCATGGAAGGCAGATGGCCATGGGGTTTATCAGGACCAGGGGCAATATGTCATAGGTCGCAATATCCATGGCGAACTCGGATGGATTTGCGATCTTGTGGACGCAGGCGAACAAGAAAACTCCTGCCAGATAAACGCGTACGGCCAGGGCCAGCCAGGGATGACCTCTCCACTTTGAAAACCGGTTCATGGTTTACCCCCGTCCACTTTGGACCTGATGGCCTCAGCACCACCTACGACGAAGAAGACATTTTTGATACCCTTGCCGGAGATCTCCTTTGCCAGCTGCTCTCCCGTGTCCGGGTCTTGTCCATCTCCATAAACCACCACTCGTCTCGCGTGGGAAGATGCAGCCTTCCTGGCAACCTGCTCGATCATCTCGGGCGGTGTGGGGTCCAGGTAGTCGAATGGGACATTCATGGAGCCTTTTACATTCCATGCGTCAAAGGAGGCCTTGTCTCGCGCATCTATTATGAATGAATCCTTTGCGTACAGTCGCTGGTCGGTGCAAGGAAGAGCGGTGGCTTTGCCGCCCGGAACAGGACAGGGCACCATGGTCTCGTATGGTTTGTCCGCTATCAGTTTTAATGGGTGGGGATGAATCCAGGCGTTTACCGCAAGGCCCAGTGCGCTGCAGATCGCGGTCATGATCATGGCATCGCAAAGAGCGTGGCCAATGCCTCTCGTGGATCTTGCATGTCTGTGGTGCATGTCTTGCATGAGCTTACACCATCAGTTTACGCAGGACGATCCTCGCCTGGACGCTTCGTCCTGGCGCAGAAGGTCCTGTATGCGTTCTTCATCAAAAGCTGAGCCGGACTCTCCTTGTCTGTTCCATGGAAGTTCCAGCCTGTCTGCTTGCCGGACTCGTTCTGGTTCCCATGGATCGGACTCGTAAGTCCATTTCGCCTTGAGGAAAATCCTGTGATCCGAGTAGGAATAGCTGATGGATGTGTCGCTGATTCGCCTGGAGTACTCGTAGGATAATCCAATGCGGAAGTCTCCCCAGGATGGTCCCCAGGCTGCAAGGCTGGGTTTTACGAGTAAGTCTGTGCCCCCATTGTTCATGGTGTCCGATGTCCCCTCCGGAGCTGCATTCGGATACCAGTCAAATCCGGTGCTGAGCGAGGCTCTCAGGTACATGCCAACTGGCAAGCCCAGCTTGCCTACCAGGATGGCAGTGGCACCTGTCTGATCGTACAGCTGCCCATCGGAGCTGTAATACCTCAGGCTGAGGGCTGCCAGCACCTGCAAAGAGCGCCACGGTGAAAATGACCACCCAATGCCCCCGTCCAGTTCTGTGCGCGAGCGGGAGATCTGTCTGAAGAGTCTCCTTCCTCCGCCTGCAAACAGCATCAAGTCACCACCTGGTTCCAGTTCCAGTTCCAGCCTGTGGCCTTCGTAGAATACCACCGGGGCTTTTTCGAATCTGTCTCCCTGGTTCAGGGAAAACACATCTGCCCTGTAGCCTATAAATCCCGGCATGGAGCCAACAGACAGGCGCAGGCCAAGACGCACAGAGCCGTCGAAATAGTTGGCCTGGTGAACATCCACGTCGTCTTTGTAATTGAAATCGTCGAGATTGTTCAGTTTTGCGCCCAGCTCGACCGTGGGCCTCACCCGTGGCCACAGTGGCCATATCCATCTGCCAAAAAGGTCCAGCTTTATCAGACCGGAGGCCTTGTCAGCGCCTGCCTGGGTCACCGGAAGACCGGCAGAAATATTGGAGGTCATACCGGCAGCCAGCTCTGCGTTCATATAAACCGGTTGTGTCCATGTGGGGTCGATTTGCATCAGGAGGCTTTCTTCCATGCGCGCATCTTCCGGATAGATCTCCCTGAATGTTCTCGTGCGTCTGAGTAGCTCTGCGCTCTTTTCCCTGTCGCCTGATGTCTTTGCAATGATGGAGAGCAACAAGGCCCACCTGGCGCTGTCGGCCTGGGTCTTGGGACATCTTTCCGAGGCCAGTGCCTGCTTTGCCAGGTCCAGGTCTCCCTGCTTGAGATGCAGCCACGCCAGGTAGGCTGGTGCTGCACAATCATCCGGAAAGTTTACAAGGTGCTGTTGCATCGTCTTTACGGCCCAGAAATGGTTTCCCGCTGCATCATACGACCTGGCCAGCAGCATGGACCATCTGGGATCATGGGGCTTGGCCTTTTTCAGCTCTTTTGCTTTCTCTATGGCTTTTTGAGTTTCGCCCTTGGCCGCCAGGCAGCGCAGTTGCCTGTCATGACAAGAGATATTGTTTCCACAAGGAGTATCACACTCGAAACCCTGTCCGGCAAAGGCGCTTGCAGCCCAGCTCATGCAACACAGCAGGACGAGCCATTTGTAACTACTCATGGCCCTTACTCCTCACCGGGGCGATAGCAACATCTAAACCCCTTGGCCGACGGGGTCCAGGTGCCCGGGATGTATTCGCATCGATGAAATTCTTCAGAGTTGGAGCAATTGTACGCACCGCCTCGTATTTGCGTATCGTCTCCATCGAGGACATGTTCCCAGACATTGCCGTTCATGTCGTAAACACCGTAAGCATTGGTACAAGCAGGAAAGGTACCGGTTGTCTCGAGGTGAAAGTATGTGTTCGAGCGGCAGTCATGGAAACAACCCGCGTAGGGACATGGGTCATGGGATGCGCAGGGGCCGTCCTGACATGAACAGAATGCGTCTATTCCATTGCAGGTGGCAGGTTCGTATTGTTCGCCATATGAATATTGGGTGTCGTCCGGTCCTTTGCACGCTTTGGTCCACTCCATCTCCGAACAGAGTCTTTTTCCCGCTGCCTTGCACGCCGCCTGTGCCTTGTCGTTGGAGTTCGCAGGCACTTGCCATGGAATGACACCAGGTCTGGATCTTGCTGCAGACTCATCTGTTCCAGGGCTTTGCTCAGTAGCATCTGGACGCGATGCTTCGTATGCGTCTATGCAAAAGGAGTTTTCCACCGGCACCATACCTTCCGGGCATTCCAGGGTGCCTTGGGATTTGCAAAGTCCATCTTGACAGGTCTGGTCTCCCGGGCAGTCGTCATCCGACACACATTGGCCCTTGATACAGCGGAGCCTGGTGTTGCAGGACATGCCCTTTGGGCAATCGGCAGACTTTGTGCAGGCAAGCTCCGGGCTGCAGGTTCCTGTGGATGAATGGCAGGATTGATCAGCAGGACAGTCAGCCTGAGAGTAGCAGACCTGGTCAACCATGCAGCCATGGGTGAACGCAAGTCCTGCCAAGAGCATGGTTGAAATTGACGAAAACACTATCATTAAATTTTTCATGATTTTTTCGACTCCAGGGACCCGACTATTTTTTCGTATGGTCGCAGCATGAGCCTTGTCATCTGGTGTTGCACCTTTTTCCTCACAGAAGGAATATGCATGGCCATGTAAAGGGAGAAATTGGCAAATCGTTGTGAGCGTTTGCTCTGGGGAAAATCATAGAATCCGGTTTTTTTATAGAAAAGGTGATCTGCCCGAAAAATGGCAGAGGCAAGGTAGACGAAGTCACGAAAAATTTTGCTGCCCGCCACCGCCGGAAACATTCGTGGTTTTCTTATGGGCTTTTGCATGGCGCTTGCAAGCCTTGTTGCTCCATCGGCGAGAAGTGCGTCCAGTCGTTCTGAATTTTCAACCTCGTCCGATACTATATCGACCAGCAATGTTTTGCTTACACCTGCATGGGATTCTAAGAATTCACGGAGGGTATGTAACTGTTTGAGTGGACCAGAGACGAGCCATAGTATGGGTTTTCCGGCCAACTCTGGTCTATGGCCAAGGAAGAACGAACGGTCGAAAAACATTTTAAAACGAGCGGACAGGAAGCGGTCTTTGGTGGAGCCGGAAAAAATTATGGCATCCGCTGTCAGGATGCGCTCTCTGAAAATTTTCTGGAATCCGTCCTTGTAGATGCATTTTCCTTCCCATCCACAATTGAGACAACCGCGACAACCGCCCTTGATGCCAAGATCTTTCAATGCTATTCGCTCGACCTTGTCTTCGAGGCAGGTGCAAAAAAACCTCTCCATGGAAACAAGATTGTGATCTGATTCGCTGGCATCGCTTACCAGGACTACTCTTTTCCCTTTTGTGTCGGATGATTTGGTCGGCTGCCTGGGTTCATATTTGAACTGATTGGCTTTGACGGGGAGGAACTTTGTAACAGCAGGTGAATTTTTGCTCGCCCTCTTGTTCGTGTCATCGAACCACTTGAGAAAATTATCACGAAAAGATTGTTTGAGGAGATCGTTCATGCCAGCGGAGAGGTCAGGCAAGTATTTCATTCCCAGATCTTCGCATACTGCCTGCATGTAATCGTGAGCGGTATGATCGAAAAAATGAATGGATGTGGTCAGGCATGTACAATATTTGCCTTGTAGTTCTTTCGCGTGTTTTTCAAGTATCAGCTCCATGAACCGTTTTAGCTGTGAAGGAATGAGAAAATAATAGACGGGAAAGCTCCAGAGAATCAGGTCCGCCTCTGCAATTTTTTTAATTTCTTCAGTAAGCTTTTCCGGGTGGCGCTCAAAGGACCTGAGGTGCCTTGCCACGTGAAGATGGAAAAATGTATTCTCAGGGTTGTTTTGTTCGAGAAATCGCACGTATTGT
>JALVPF010000324.1:11598-12963 GCA_027031935.1 Myxococcales bacterium
ACGTATTGTTGAGTTACTGAGACCTCGGATTTGGGACTGCCGTTTATCACCGCGATATTCACGACTCCACCTCCAGGTATAAGCTCACACGTAAGATTGCAGAGATCAATATTGTATATCCATGCCATGCAAAGTATCATCTGATGTGTAATGGTAAAACAGAAAGAACCCTCGGTGCTTCACTCGGTAGCGGATCTGCTCGATAGGCCAATTGCCACGGATCAGCTCCTGCAAAAAATGGTGGACAGGATAAAGCAGGAGCTTGGCGCAGAGCGCTGCACCCTTTACCTCGTCGATGCCCAGACATCCGAATTGGTCTCGAGAGTGGCACACTTGCCTGAAATCAAGGAGATCCGTCTGCCCATGGGCAAGGGCGTTGCTGGGCACGTGGCAGAGACGGGAGAGGTCGTCAATCTTCCTGACGTAAGAGGTGATTCCCGCTGGTTTGGTGGCATAGATGAAAAAACCGGTTTTGAGACCCGCTCCATGCTCGTCGTTCCAGTGCGGGATGAAAGTTCAAAGACCATGGGTGTTCTCCAACTGCTGAACAAGACACACGGCCTGTTCGATGAGGATGACGAACAACTGTTACTGGAGTTGGCGTCACAGGTCAGTGAAGCTCTAGGTTGTACATCCATGCGTCCTGCCGATCATCTGGAGCAGGGTCTGATCCTGGATGGTCCTTTCAATCATTTTATAGGCAAGTGTCCTTCCATGCAGGAACTCTTTGAGCATATTCTTGCAGCTGCTCCTACGACTGCTACGGTTCTCATACGAGGTGAGTCCGGCACAGGCAAGACATTGGTGGCCAGGGCCATTCATGAAAACTCTGATAGAAGAACCGGACCCTTTGTTCACGTGGATTGTACGACCCTGCCATCCGGGCTTATCGAAAGTGAACTGTTCGGGCACGAGAGGGGAGCTTTTACCGGCGCGGACCGCATGGTTCGTGGCAAGGTGGAACAGGCCAATGGAGGAACCCTGTTTCTGGATGAAATCGGAGATCTTCCGCTGGAGCTTCAGGGCAAGCTCCTGAGATTTTTGCAGGAGTTTCAGTTCGAGCGACTGGGCGGCAGGGGCACCATAGATGTTGATGTACGAATAGTGTCTGCAACAAATGCAGATCTCGAGAGCTTGATGACAGAAGGTCGCTTGCGACGGGACCTTTACTATCGTCTTAGGGTGGTGGAGTTGAAAGTCCCTGAGTTGAGACTACGTGGAGCAGAGGAGATCGAAAAGCTTGCGTTACATTTTCTGGCTCTTTTTTCAAAGCGCTATAGAAAGCCGCCACGCAAGCTTAGTAAAAGTGCCTTGCAGCGTCTGATGACCTATGACTGGCCGGGTAATGTCAGGGAGCTTCAGCAC
>JALVPF010000325.1:0-7238 GCA_027031935.1 Myxococcales bacterium
TGCGCCTCTTTTACCCTTGGAGATCCTTGACGAGGTCTCCTCTTCAGACGGCACCATAAAATTCTTGTTGGGTACTGCTGACAACAAGAGGATAGAGGCGGTGTGGATGCCTTCTGCCAAGAGGCGTACCCTGTGTGTCTCCACACAGGTGGGTTGTGCCATGGGCTGTGCGTTTTGCGCCACGGGTACTCTGGGCCTGAAGCGAAGTCTGAGGGCCGGAGAGATCGTGGGACAGGTGGAGGCGGTGGTACAGCGTCTGAAAACCAAGACCCTTGTTCGCCCTGTCAGCAACGTTGTGTTCATGGGAATGGGCGAGCCCCTGGCAAACCTGGATGCCACTATCGCTGCCGTAGATATTCTCCTGGACGATGCAGGCCTGGGGCTGTCTCGCAGACACGTGACCGTGTCAACCATAGGCCTGGTGCCTGCCATGAAAAAGTTTGCAGAGCGTAGCCGTGTGAAACTGGCGGTATCACTCAACGCAACTACAGACGAGGTTCGCGACAGGCTCATGCCCATCAATCGCCGTTATCCCATAAAGAAACTGCTCGAGGCTTGCAGGGCGCTTCCTTTGCACGGAGCGGACCGTATCACCTTCGAATACGTGATGTTGGCTGGTGTCAACGACAGTTTGCAGGATGCAAAGAGACTGGTGAAGCTGCTTGGCGATATAAGCTGCAAGGTGAATCTCATCCCATACAATTCGTTCGAACCACTGGGCTTTTCCCGGCCTTCGGATGGGCAAATACTGGATTTTCTCGACATCTTGACTTCAAAGGGATTGAGTGCCTTCGTCAGGAATAGCCGTGGTGAGGACAAGATGGCGGCGTGTGGTCAGCTTTTGGCAGCATATGGGAGATTAAACCATGAGGATGGATGAGTACCTGGAGCACGAATGGAAGCCTGCCCTGGGTTGCACTGAACCAGGCGCCATCGCATATGCGGCGGCCTCCGCGGCCTCGTTGCTGGATGGGGATATAACTTCGGTGGAGTTGCTGTGCGATGGTCGCATGTACAAGAACTGTTACGCTGTGGGGATTCCCAACTCAGGACACAGGGTCGGCATTCTTTGGGCCTTGGGGCTTGGGGTCCTGCTGCCCGATCCTTCTGCGCAGCTCGAGATATTCGAGCAGGTCACGCAGGACATAATCGACAAAGCCCAATTGCTCATAGATGGGGATCTTATGAAGGTCGAAGTGGATTCCAGTCTTACCGGCTTATACGTCGAGGTGCGCGTGGAACGTGGTGGCAAGTGGGCAAGGGCTGTCATCTCCGGGGAGCATACGAACATGATTCGGCTGGAGCGCGGTCCTGACTTCAAGCCCATCGACTCCATTGGTGAGAGCATGGAGTGCGATGCTATAAGGGAGCAACTGTCTGGCATGCCCTTTGACGAGATGATATCCATGGCTTCGTCCCTGACAGATGGAGACGTCGAAAAACTGCGTTCGGGAATGGACATGAATATGGCCATTTCCAGACATGGGCTGTCTCTGCTGCCGGATGATTTTTTGTCTCTGCCGCAAGATGACTCCATGTCGAGTATTTCCAGGATGGTTTGTGGTGGAGTTTATGCAAGGATGTGGGGTGAAGATTTCCCAGTGATGACCCTCGCGGGCTCGGGTAACAAGGGCATCACCTTCTCTGTACCGATTTACATGATCGAGAAGAAGGATGGACTGGATCCGGCGAGGGTGGAGCAGGCCATGGCATTGGGGTGCCTCGTTACTTCCGCTGCCACGAGTCATCTGGGTACTCTCTCTGCGGTTTGCGGTGCATCCAATGCCGCTGGTATAGGATTGGCAACAGCGTTGGTGAGGATGCAGGGAGGCGGTGTAGAGGAAATCTCCATGGCCATCAATAACATGGTGGGCAACGTGACAGGCATGATTTGTGATGGAGCAAAGATCGGTTGTGCCCTGAAAACCATGACAGCGGTGGATGCTGCTTTTCGTGCGGTATCGTTGGCCATGAGCGGGCTTGCAATACCTGTGTCAGATGGCATTGTTGGGCAGGATGGTTTGACATCGTTGAAGTATCTCGGTCGCATCGCCACGAGGGGGATGGCTTCGGCCGATGCCGAGATATTGAGCATAATGCAGGAAAAGCTGAAGGCCAAGTCGTCTCAGTGACTTTTGCCGAAGTGATTGAGAGCATATCGAAACGCAGAAGATGCCAAATCAAAAAATGCGTTCTATCATGTTCGAGCCTGATTTGGTGCGGAATCCCACCCTCTCTACACGACCTTCAGGTTTTTGAGAGAAGATGTCCGGTACGTGAACCATGGTCACTCGCAGTTCTGTGCCGCCATCTATTTCGGCAATGGCATAGCCGTAAGCAGCACTGTTGATATAACGGTAATAGGGCTTGCCATTGGCAGAGATGGTGACTTAGAGGTGTCTAGTAGCACAGGACCAAGGTGGAAATCAGGGTCATCTTGACCTTGGTGTACCTGGACGTGTAGTCTCATTGGCGGACTAACTCAAACAGGAGTGTGCCTTGGATAAGAAGCCGATTTTGGGTATTGTTGGCGGCAGTGGACTGTACGCCATAGATGGCCTGGAAAACCAGAGGACAGAACATATCACCACTCCCTTTGGTGAGCCTTCAGGCCCGTATCTTGTAGGGGAACTCAATGGCACTACCCTGGTGTTTCTTCCCAGACATGGCCCTGGGCATGTCCTGTCTCCATCCGAGGTCAACTATCGCGCCAATATCCACGGATTCAGGCAACTTGGTGTCAGGCAGCTGATATCTGTATCTGCGGTGGGAAGCCTGAAAGAAGACATTCATCCTGGGGACATGGTTTTACCGGACCAGTTTTTCGACCGCACCAAGGAGAGGCAATCGTCGTTTTTCGGCCAGGGGGCCGTGGTCCATGTGCCCTTCGGTGATCCCGTCTGTCCCGTATTGCATGCTGCCCTCAAGTCGGTGCTGGATGAGTCTGGCATAACTTGCCATGTGGGTGGCACTTATGTGTGTATGGAGGGGCCGGTATTTTCCACGAGGGCCGAATCGAATTTTTACAGGAGTATTGGCGCCAGCGTGATTGGCATGACCGCCCTGCCGGAAGCCAAGCTGGCAAGAGAAGCACAGATGTGTTACGCCACCTTGGCCTTGTCGACGGATTACGATTGTTGGCACCAGGATGAGAAGAACGTCGAGGCTGGTGCGGTGCTCGAGGTCTTGGCCCGCAATATAGACACGGCCCGGGTAACAATTTCGGCCATGGCTTCAAAAATGCCTCTTTCCGGAGAGTGCTCTTGTGCACACGCCCTGGATGGGGCATTGCTCACATCTCCCGAGCGTGTTCCCGTCGAGACCAGGCGTAAATTGAAGCTCCTGGCGGGCCATCTTTTTCAAGATAAATAGTTTTTTTGCTGTATTTGCCACATTGAGATCTCACCTTACCGAAGAAGCTTCTGCTCCATCGACAAGGAGATCGCAAGCGATCTGGGAAAACTTGGTGAGATAAAAATCTTGTCAACGACCTTGCCCCTGTGGTATTCAAAAATCGTGTGAAATCAACGCAGTTCTGGGCTGATGCGCGTGCTGATAATCTAAGATCCTTCGGTCTTCCAAGTACGTCAAAAGCCTGAGTGATGAAGTTTTTTATATACATGGGCCTCAAGGCCAATTGGGCGAGGATTCCTCATGAGATTCCGATGTGAGAGTTGTGGTGCTCAGTATGCGATTTCGGATGACAAGCTGGGTAAGAAAGGCGTCAAAGTCCGCTGTAAAAAATGCAGCAATATTATTACAGTAAGACCCCCTTCCCCAGAACCCGAATCATCGGAGGAAGACTCGCAGGAACCAGTTGCCGAAGAGGAACAACGAGATACAACTTCGGTCGATGGCGATCCTTCTGCTCCACAAGAGCAAGATGCACAGGAGTCAGAGTCACAGAGCGAGTTACCTCAAGATTCCGAGGCAGAAGAGGAAAGTCTCTCTTCCCAGTCTTCAGAGGGCTTTGATCTTGGGGATGATGACGATCTGCATGATGCCTTGAATGGACTGTTGGGTGACGATGGACTTGGTGATGAGTTGGGTGACGAAGAAGACGATGATGAGGACATGGATCGTCAGGCCACCAGGGTCTTCAATGTGGAGGAGATGCAGCAGGTACAGGCGGAAAGGGAGCAGGCCGTTTCTTCGGATGAGGAAACGAAACAGAATGAAATCGGCGAAGATTACACCGGGGCTGGACAGGGTGAAGACGCACAGGGTGAGCAAGACCGTGACAAGGTCGAATGGTATGCTGCCGTTGACGATGAGCAGGTTGGGCCCATTAGCCTGAACGAGTTTGCCAAGCGTTGGAAAAGTGGCGAGTTCGATAGCGATACCCTCGTCTGGAAGTCCGGCTTTGAGGATTGGCTGACGATTTATGATGTTGCGGATTTTGCATTTTTGGCCGAAGAAGAAGCTTCCATGGAAGACGAAGAATCAGATTCCTGGTCGCCATCCTTTGGTGCCCAGAGCGAGTCAGAAGAATTGGGAGATGACCAAGAGCGAGAGGAAGAGCTGGACGAGGGGTACGGGGACGAAGGATACGGGGATGAGGAGGACGAAGGAGAAGGGGATTATTCCGGATTTGATGACGAGGAGTCGTCATCTGCCGCTTCTTCTGCTGCCTTTGCTGCTGATGTGGATTGGAAACCTGCCGCCTTGTCTTCCTTGAGTGATCTGGCCGAGCAGGAGCTCGCGAGTCTCAAGCCGGAAGACCCCGAACCGGAGGAAGAGTTGCCGTTTGATGCGGATGGCGAGATCCCCTCTGGCGAAGGGGTGGACTTTGACGCTGATATGGAAGATGGGGACAGCTCCCTGGTGGCACAAATAGCTGCCGAGGAGGAGGCAATTCGCAGAGCCCAGGAGGAAGATGAAAAAGAGGCCCAGAGCAGCGAGGCAGAGTCTGATTCTGATGAGAGTATTCCTGAAATGGATGCTCAGGAAAAGGCACGAAAGGAAAAGCGTGCAGAACAGGTCGTGGCTGCGTCCGTTCCAGAGGAACGCTATATCCCTCCCAGGGGTTCACTTCCAAAGTGGGCCATAGGCCTGATGGTTGGTGGCGGGCTGATGATGCTCACACTGGTGGGAGTGGTGGGGTATCTGCTGGCTCGTGAGACAACGACCGAAAAAGTGATTCAGCCCGTGGTGGCAACAAATACACAAAACGCGAGCGCGAAAACAAAGCCTGTAGCGGTTCCTTCGGGCAATACAAAGACACAATCGACTGCCAAAAAAGTCACTGGTGATAATAAACAGGAATCCGCAGGAACACAAGCAGCGAACGGGGTCAAGGCGGCTGCTGCCAATGGAGCAGATGCACAAAAACCCACCGAAGAAGCTGGCTCGGTAAAAAAGACCGATGAAGTAAAAGTAGCGTCTGTTCAAAATTCTACGAAGAGTAAAGATACCACAAAGGCACAAGCCAAAAAGCCGCGAACTCCAAGGAAACACAAGCCCATAACGAAGAAACCGCGAAAGAATAAAAGCAGCACCCGACTTGCCATGAACACCAAAAAAGAAGAGGTGGAGGCCAAGCCCAAACCAAAACGAAAAAAGCCAAAGGGGGGATTGCTGGATTTCGAAGATCCCGATGATCGCGCATTTGCGGCAGAGACAGGCATAAAGGCGCCAAAGACGGCTCCGAAGGTTCAAAAGAAAAAGGAGCTTCCTCCTCTGTCCAATGCTGATGTGCTCACGGTTATGAAGCGCCATCTGGCAGAATTCAAGGCATGCAACCGAAAACAAAAACAAGTGGACAGCTCCGTGAGGGGCAAGATGGTGGTCAGTTTTACCATTGCCAACAATGGTCGGGTGGTCAGGGTTGGTGTTTCTAAAAAGACGGCCAAGTTCAAGGGGACATATGTGGGAGGATGTATAAAGGGTATAATCAAGCGATTGAAATTTCCTGAATTTGGTGGTCCTAAGAAGACTATTCCGTTCCCCTTTACCGTCAACTAGGGGATTTTCCACCTCGCTCGCCATCTCTGTGTCGATGCTTCGGAAACAATCCTCGACGTATAGGAACATACGACTCCGGTTGTTTCCTGGCATCTCCTTGACCTGACGAGTGATCTGAAAAATCCATTTTGTTTTCCACCTCGCTCGCCATCTCTGTGTCGATGCTTCTCCTCGAACGACAAGGTCAAGAGTATTGCGAATTGAGTGAGCAGTACCTATCGTAGGCCCGCGCAGACGGTCGGGGGCCCCCCGCCGGCTCGCAGCGTAGCGAGCACCGCCGGGGGTGACCGTCGTTAAGCAGGGCCGTACCCAAGGATCTTTCGTAGGTCCGCGGCAGCCATTGTACCTCGCTTGATTTCCTTGTGCCTATGCTGCTTCCAAATATGTGAGCTTTTGGGAGGGAGCCATGATCCAGACGGCTTAAAATTGTGAATGGACTAGAAGATCACGGCACCGTCGGCAGAAATATCGCTGATGTTGTCGATGGCGTTACGCTGCTCTTTGAGCCTCTCCTGGCTCAGCTTTTCCAGAGCCTCGTGAATCTCAGGCTTTTGTGTCACCAGGTCCTGGAAGTCTTCTCTGGACAGGAAGAGAAACTCACCACCACGTATGGCCTGGACCGTTGCAGTGGTCGGCGAATCGTTCACCAATGATATTTCGCCGAATACGGAGCCTTCGGCTAATTTTGCCAGATGGACCCTCGTGTCACCCTCGAACTTGGAGACTTCCACCTCTCCTCCAAGGATGATGTACAGTCCTGGTCCAGCTTCTCCTTCTTTAATGATCACCTCATCGGTTGGAACCCCGACCGATGAAAACCTCTCCAGTATTTCCTTTTTGTCTTCGTCACCGAAAGGTTCAAAAATGGGAGAAGTGAGCAGCAGGTTGTTGAGGAACCGTTGCCTGGTGAATTTTGCCATGGCCCAGGTGATGTCATCCAGGTCTTCGGCTGCCATTTCCAGATCGTCACTCCTTAGCTCCAGGATGTCACACTCCCTCAAGGCGGTTGCCGAAGCCAGACGGGGTGCATCGGTGATAAGCGCCATCTCTCCGAAAACCGATCCGCTGGTCAATCTGGCCAGGCTCTTTCCTTGCCCCTCCCGTCCCTCTGTCACTTCAACTTCGCCATGGGCGAGCATGAAGATGGAAGTGCACGGATCTCCCTGTTTTACGATCACTTCGCCAGGCGCAAAGGTTCTCAATTGGAGTATTTCCAGGATTGGATAAAATGCCTCGGTCGTGAGGAGAGAGAACAAAGGTATGGCCGGCAGTTT
>JALVPF010000325.1:7248-12963 GCA_027031935.1 Myxococcales bacterium
TTGGGCAGGGTAGCGAGAATCCTGAAATTCCTTTGCCAGTTGTTCGGCAAAAGCCGGAAGTTTATCGCTGGCAACATCTACAGACTCCACCTCCACTTCCTCGTCCAGGTCAGGCAGATCGAAAAGAGGCAAGTCAGCATCGATTCTTTCAGATTCGAGGCTGTAGAGATCGGCCAATGTGTCCAGGGCATCTTCAAAGGTCGCCTGTATTGACACAGCACGTTTGATAGCCACGAGACCAATAAGGGGGTAGCCAGCTTTTATGGAATGCCATGCCAGGGCCTTGTAGACATCCACGGCTCTCATGGGCTTTTTCATCTTTTCCAGGGTCGAGGCGATCTTGAACCTTACCCAGAGATGTTTCGGTGCGGCTTTTGCGACGGCGCAAAACCCTCTCAGCGCTTCTTCGAACTGATTGTCAAGAAGATGGTTTTCCGCATTTCGATAGGCTTCTGGTAACTTCACAGCCATTTTCTTGGACTCCTCCAGTCACGTTTAAGAAAGAAAAGCCTTCCTAGAGTCTTTTCCAACTCTGAAAACAACCATGCGCCATATGGCTTTATGAGAATTATTTCCATCCAGATTGGCTCATTCATAGCAGACCTTAAGGGTTTTCGTCAAGTGGGAGATTTGGGTTGAGCCCAAACCTCCCACACTATTGAATCAGATTTCCCAGATCGCTTGTGAGGTCACGAAGATGCAAAGAATCGTCCGCAGTCGTGGATTCACCATGTCGAGGACAGATTCTGAAGCATAGCCACAGAGATCGCAAGCGAGATGGGAAATCATGGTTGAGATGTTTCTCTTGGATTAATAGAGGGCTTGGAGTATGCACTGATCGTGGAAACTTTCGATTTTTTCATGATTGTCTCCGGTGGCTTTGCCGCTGGGCTTGTGGGATCTCTCATGGGCCTGGGCGGTGGCTTGGTAGCTGTGCCTTTTCTAAACCTCTTGATGGGAATTCCAATGCACAACGCAGCCGCCGCAGGCCTGATCTCCACCCTCGGGGTTTCTTGTGGAGCTGCCGGGAGATACCTCAGGAAGGGGGGACTGATCGATGTACCTGTAGCGCTACAGATAGAGTTGGCTGCTGCTGCGGGCGGATTGATGGGGGGATTCATAGTCGGTTATCTGAAAGGCGCCCTGTTGCAGGTGGTGTTTTCTGGCGTGCTTGTGTATAGCGCCGCACAGATTTTCAGATCTTCGTTTCGCACGGCAAATTCCGATTCTGTCGGCAAGCTCATCTCCTCCACAAGGATGTATATCGCCATGGGCCTTTGCCTTCTTGCAGGAGTCCTTTCAGGGCTACTGGGAATAGGGGGAGGACTGGTGGTAGTGCCTGTGCTGCATCTCGTACTTGGCTTGCCATTCAAGAGTTCTACAGCTACAAGCAACTTCATGATGGGACTGACCGCAGTGCCTGCCCTGAGCGGTTTTGTTGCAAGGGGCCAACTGGACCTGGGTATCTCTGCTCCCTTGGCTGCTGGTGTGCTCATGGGCGCCACCTTGGGCTCATGGATAATGCCGAGGATCAGCACCCGCTGGTTGAAACTGGTCTTTTCGCTGCTTTTGATAGTCACGGCCTTTGAAATGGCGAGAAAGGGACTTGGCGCATGGTGAAGTCTGAGTCAGATCTTTCCAGCAGACTCGGTTCAGTGTTGCTCTGGGGCGCGTTTTCCGGTGTTGGCCTCTGGTTTTTATCGGTATTCAGCATCGTGGCTTCTGGCGAGAAACTTTCTTCCATGCCGTTTTCTTTGACCTGGATTTTTAATGCTGAATCCATCTTTGAACTTGGCGCAGGGATCGGGATGCTTGTTCTTGCGGCGACTCCGGTGAGCATGTTGGCTGTTTTTGTCGTGTTTTCCATCGCCCAAAGAAAGACCAGGCCCATCGCGGTTGGCCTGTCCGTAATGGCGGTTGTCATTTCAGCGCAATTTATTGCGATGATGAGTTGAGACCCTTCCAGGCATTTACAAGCGAATCCCTGTCAAATCCGACCATGAGCTTACCGCCCACGTCAAGAACAGGAACACCGCTTAGCCGGACACCCTCCTTGAGAGCTTTGCACTTGAGTTCTTTCTGCGCCATGGCATCCTTTTCCACGTCCTTCTTTTCAAAAGGGATGTTTTCCTTTTTCATGAATGCCTCGGCCGCCTTGCAAACCCCGCACCAATCCGTGGCATAGAGCACTATGTGATCCTTTGGAGATTTGACCAAGGCTTCACATTCCTTTGGCAACACACCGCCTTCGGCTACAGGGTTGCGCAGAATATCCCGTTCGAATTTGAAGCGACTGACCAGGCTGTATGGATAGGTTCCATCATCCCGTCTTTGGGTCAGGTCAGCAACATACAAAATCTGAGAGGAGCGTCGCTGTTGTGGGGTAAGCTTCGTGTCTACCACGATGACCTGTTTGCGGGCCTTTTCCGGCACATCCTTTACGGATTCTACAGTAGTAAAGGTTCCATCTGCCATCAGGTATGTAAACAGCAGTCCCTTTGCTTCATCTGTTATGCGAATTTTGGCAAAGTCCTGTTGACCTGCGTCAGCTTGTTCGTGTTGCTTGGTGTCGTGGGTGCATGCAGGTAGCCAGCATGTAATCATGACCAGAAGGTACAGACTGGAAATCGATTTCGTCATGATTTGAATATAGTCATCTGGCATTTCATGGTCAAGGTGGGTTATTATTTCTTTCAGCGTCAGCTTTTACATCCAATGGGTGGAGGACTAGGTGGAGCATCAGCGCGATTCATGGTCACAAGCCGACAAGAAGACCCAACAGTTCCCCCATTCCTTTGTGAGAACCTATCTCAGGCTGCTGAAGGCGGTCAGACCCTATTATGGTCAGCTACTGCTTGCACTTTTGTGTATGGTGGTGCTCGCGGCAACAACAGGCCTATATGCATACCTGGTGGGGCCAATGTTGAAGTTCCTGGTATCCCGAGGTTCGCAGGGTACAGAACAGATACTCACCATCGTCCCAGGCTTCCTTCGAGTCCAGGGATTGAATCGCGAAAGCATGATGGTGATGTTGCCGGTTCTAATCCTGGTAATTGCTGCACTGAAGGGTATCTCGTATTTTGGACAGTTCTATCTCATGGGGCGGGTCGGCCAGAAGGTGGTCGCAGACCTTCGCCAAAGCATGTTCAACACTCTATGTGCCATGAGCCCATCGTATTTTTCTGCAACCGCCACCGGCCAAATAATCAGTCGCTTTACCAACGACGTATATGCGGTGGAACAGGCGGTCACATATGCGGTTGCAGCTTATCTTCGTGACAGCATGCAGGTGATCATTCTGACCGTCCTGGCTTTTGTGCTCGATTGGCAGCTGGCAATCATCGCCTTTGTGGTGATGCCTGTTGCCTTGTTTCCAATTGTGCATTTTGGAAAACGTTTGAAAAAGGTCAGCACTGATTCACAGGTCACTCTGGGAGCTTTGGCGGACAGGCTACATGAAGGCGTCAAGGGCATGAGAATAGTGCAGGTTTTTGGGGGGGAGGAATATGAACAAGAGAAATTTCAGCGTCAGAACCAGACCTACCTTCAGATCATGCTAAAGTCTTTTGCGGTAAGAGCACTTCAATCGCCAGTGATGGAATTTTTGGGAGCTGCAGGCCTGGCTGCTGTCATATGGTATTCCAGCTCAAGGATCTCACAAGGAAGCCTGGACCCGGGGGATTTTATCTCTTTTTTCGCCGCTGTGATGATGCTCTACAATCCGCTCAAGAGCTTGGGGAGGATAGGAAACATAACAGCGGCAGGAGTGGCGGGTGCCGAGAGAGTTTTCGAACTGCTGGACGAGCGAAGTGCCGTGGTAGAGAAAGCCAATGCCAAACAGATGCCGAGGATGAGTCAGGAACTAAGATTCAATGATGTTCATTTTTCATATGGTTCAAAAGAGGTCATAAGGGGCGTTTCCTTTGTTGCTCGTCCCGGGGATGTGCTGGCATTGGTGGGTCCAAGTGGTGCAGGTAAATCGACAATCGTGAATCTCATCCCGAGGTTTTTTGATCCGACCGAGGGGGCCATTTTGGTAGATGGTATAGACCTGCGTGAATTTTCCCTTGCCAGTCTGCGTGCCAATATCGGAATGGTTACCCAGGAGATAATCCTGTTCAATGATACAGTCGCGAACAATATCGCATACGGTCCACTGTCGTCCAAGATGAGTCTTTTACAGGACGTGGCCCGCAGGGCCAATGCCTTGGATTTCATCGAGCACCTGCCCGATGGCTTCGACACCAGGATCGGTGAAGGGGGCATACGGCTATCCGGTGGTCAGCGACAGCGCATAGCCATAGCGAGGGCCCTGTTGAAGGATGCACCAATTCTCATACTGGATGAGGCTACCTCTTCTTTGGATACTCAGAGCGAGAGAGAGGTTCAAAAGGCGCTGGACGAGTTAATGAAAGACAGAACCACCCTGGTCATAGCCCATAGACTTTCCACCATATACAAGGCGAAGAATATCCTTGTACTGGACAAGGGAAAGATAATAGAGCATGGTGATCACGAACAGTTATTGGAAAAAGGCGGGCTGTACCGAAAACTGTATGACATGCAGTTTCTGGATCTTGCTGACATGGGGGAAGATGAACCATGAGACCTGGAGCAAGTTCTGATCCGAGTTTGACTGAAGAAATTATCGTACGTCGGCCAAAACGATACGGCCGCAAAATCATTTTCTTGTTTTTGGTGCTGATTATTGTCCTGTCGCTTGCAGTGGTGGCGCGAGTGCTGTTGATGAGATTTCCCCTGTTTACCACACATGCGAGGGTCTCCGATGGTTGGACGACCCTGAGAGGTGTTTTCAACGTAACGGTTGGCCAGGATCAGGTGGCTGGCAATATTCTTTCGGATGTCTTCAAATCAGGAATGGATTTTGCCGTTATCAGCTCGGCAGGTGGTGATGATTTGAATGACGCTGCTTCAAACGCGCCACTGGCGACCATTCCATCACAGGATGTCATATCACGGCGTGGTCATTTTATTACCATGGGGATGAAGAGAAAGATCATGCCTGATGAGGCAGAAGCGGGTGATACCTTTGGCAGACTGAGAAAGGCAGGTGGATGGTCGGTTATCGTCCGCGCATTGGGAGGACCGGACAGGTGGAAAGCATGGGATGCCATGGTCCCTGACGGGTTTGAATTTCTCAGCTCCAGCCAATGTTCCGAATCAGTTGGTGCACCCGAGTTCATCGTCAAGATTGCGGGTTCTGTTTTGGGTAGCCCTGCAGGCTTGGATTTTTTGGGAGTCAGGCCCAAGGCGGCGCTGGCTCATTGGGACGACTATCTTCGCAAGGCTAGGGTCTTTGGTTTTTGCGGCATTGATTCTTGTGATAACTACAAGGGGCCTTTGACCTTTGTTCTTGTAAAAGATGGATTGGGTCCCTATGGGGCAAATGAAGTACAGGATGCATTGTATGCCGGGCATTTCTATTGTGCGGTTCCCATTTACGGAGACTGTTCTGCTTTCAGGTTCCTTGCGAGACGTGCAGATGGTGGCGGTGTAATGGGCATGATGGGAGACAGGGTCAAGTTGGAACAGGGAATGGAGTTGTGGGCCACACTCAGCCTAAAAGTGCCAGGGGTTTTCTTTGTTCTTTATCGTGATGGGCGGGAGATTCACAGAGAGAAAGGATATAGCTTGGCATACAAGGTAACAAACTCCGGTGTATACAGGGTCGAAGTGGGGATTGAAACTACCGGT
>JALVPF010000326.1 GCA_027031935.1 Myxococcales bacterium
TGTCTGCAACAGGGAACTGGTGGATGACAGCAAGACATAAGGCAGGCCCGCGCTGACGGTCAGAATCAGCAGGATATGCAACACCGGAAGCGCAGTGCCGTGTGGTTTCCAGGCGCCCGATGGAATGATTGGTGCGGGCCAACTGATCCACAGCAGGACCATGAAGACCAGGGAAAGCACCAAGGCGATGATATGTACTGTTGCCTGTTTTTTGGGAGCCAGGTAGCGATCCAGCAGGTGTGCCCAGACATAGCCCAACAGCAGCGCAAGCTGGAAGAACAGCAGGCACGCCGACCAAACCGAGGGCCCGCCTCCGAACCATGGCAGCAGCGCTTTTCCCAGCATGGGTTGTATGGAGAATACCAGCAAGGCACTGACAAAAATCGTGGCTATGTAGGCGATCATGAGGGGATGGTAAATTGAAAGGCGAAAAATGACAAAATATTGTACAAGGAATACCGATAAAAATGGCTGAGGCAGTTTTGTGAGCAAATATACAGAGTCAATAATGGAGACGAACATGGCAGGGAGAGTGTTGACGGTTGCCGGCTCCGATTCCAGTGGAGGAGCAGGGATACAGGCGGACATAAAAACAGTGACAGCCTTGGGCGGGTATGCAGCTTGTGCCATCACCGCGCTGACCGCGCAAGACACGAACTCGGTTTACGATATTGTACCAGTGGATCCCGATTTTGTAGGTTTGCAGATGCGTGTGGTGCTCCAAGACCTGGGTGTGGATGCCATAAAGACCGGCATGTTGTATTCCGGTGATGTGGTAAGATGCGTGGCCGAGCTTATAGGCAGATATGCCAAGGGTGTGGATTTGGTCCTGGATCCAGTGCTGGTCTCCAGCAGCGGCAGAGACCTTTTTCAGGAGCAGGACCTGTCCATACTGAAAAAGAATCTACTGCCATTGGCCGCGGTGGTAAGCCCCAACCTGGCCGAAGCCAGGGCTCTGACTGGCCTTGATGTGAATGATGAGCAGCAGATGACCGATGCAGCGATGGCCCTGGTGGATATGGGAGCAAAGGCAGCGCTGGTAACCGGGGGGCACCTGCCCGGTCCGGACATGGTCGATGTACTTGTATGGGAGGGGGGAGTCGAAAAATTCAGGTCGACGCGTGTTCAGACAAAAAATACCCATGGCACCGGTTGCACTCTGTCTTCTGCCATAGCCACCGGACTTGCATTTGGATTAAATTTGCCCACAGCCGTGGAAAAAGCTCGACAATACTTGCTCATGGCAATTAAAAGGGCTCCAGGATATGGCTCGGGTCAGGGACCTGTGAACCACGCCTTGCCCGGAATGAGCCTTCGTGCTAGTGAGGGGGACTCATAAGAGGAGGTTGACGTGAAAAGCCTTGACCAAAAGTATCATCCCAAGCTCATCGAACCCAAGTGGCAGAACACCTGGCGCGCCAATGGAGTGTTTGAGGCGGGCAAAGATGCCGAGAAAGAAAAATTTTATGTCCTGGAAATGTTTCCCTATCCATCGGGCAACCTGCACATGGGGCACGTGCGTGTCTACGTCATAGGCGATCTCCTGGCTCGTTTTTACAGGATGCGGGGTCATGACGTGCTCCATCCCATGGGTTGGGATGCCTTGGGGCTGCCGGCGGAGAACGCTGCCATGAGAGATGGGGTTCATCCTGCCAAGAGGACCAAGGCCAACATCGAGGCGGTCAAGGCCCAGATGCAAAGGCTTGGACTGAGTTTCGATTGGAGCAGGGAAATCGCCACCAGTGATCCTGACTACTATCGTTGGAACCAGTGGTTTTTCCTCAAGATGTACGAAAAAGACCTGGTCTATCGAAGGTCGTCGAACGCCAACTGGTGTACATCCTGCATGACCGTCTTGGCCAACGAGCAGGTGGTGGATGGAGACAAGTGCGAGAGGTGCGGCTCCAAGGTCATTCAACGACAGATTCCCGATTGGGCCTTCAGGATCACCAAGTACGCGCAACAGCTTTTGGATGACCTGGATAAACTGCCCGACTGGCCCGAGAGAATCGTGACCATGCAGAGAAACTGGCTGGGAAGGAGCGAAGGCGCCGAGTTGACCTTTCCTGTGGAAAACGACAAGGCTCCCGCCCTGAAGATCTTTACCACGCGAGCGGACACCGTCTATGGTGCGACCTATATGGTCCTGGCGCCCGAGCATCCGGCCGTGCAGAACATTACTACGGAAAATCAGCGGCAGCAGGTCGAAGCCTTCGTCGAAAAAATGGAAAAGATGGACAAGCTCGCGAGAACGGACGTGTCCACCGAAAAGGAGGGGGTATTTACCGGATCCTACGCCATTAATCCATTTACCGGCTTGCGTATCCCCATATGGATTGCGAACTTCGTGCTGGCCGAGTATGGCACGGGCGCCGTCATGAGCGTTCCGGCCCACGATCAAAGAGATTTCGAGTTTGCAAAAAAATACGACATACCCATAAAGGTGGTGATTCAGCCACCGCCCGAGGATGGACGTACGCTTGTGGCCGAAGAGATGACCGAGGCCTATACCGAAGATGGAGTGCTGGTGGATTCCGGTGAGCAGTCCTCAAAGACCTCGGCCCAAGCACGCAAGGACATCGCCGCTGCGGCTGCCGAGGAGGGCTCCGGGGGACCGGTGGTCAATTGGCATCTTCGTGACTGGGGAATATCGAGACAGCGTTATTGGGGGACGCCAATTCCCATGATTCACTGTGAGAAGTGCGGCATCGTGCCTGTGCCCTACGAGGATCTTCCCGTGAGCTTGCCTCCCGATGCTCCTCTTACCGGTACAGGTGAAGGACCCTTGGCCAAGGTGCCAGAGTTCTACCGGGTCAAGTGTCCCAAGTGTGGAGGCGACGCAAGGCGGGATACGGACACCATGGACACCTTTGTGGACTCCACCTGGTATTTTGCCAGGTACTTGGATCCCCACAACGAAACAGAACCATTTTCAAGAGCCCTGGCCGACCGCTGGCTGCCTGTGGATATTTACGTGGGTGGTCCCGAGCATGCGGTGATGCACCTTTTGTATTTCAGGTTCTGGTACAAGGTCATGAGAGACCTGGGCCTGGTGTCCGGAGATGAGCCGGCGAAGCGACTTGTGACCCAGGGAATGGTCGTAAGGAATTCCTACAGGTGCGAAGAGCATGGATACCGTGAGCTTTCGGGTGTGGATTTTTCTGACAAGAACGATCCCAAATGCAGTACCTGTTCCAGATCCTTGCAGGTGCAACTGGAGAAGATGTCGAAGTCAAAGTTCAACGGTGTAAGCCCCGAGGCCATGTTCGACAAGTACGGAGCTGACACGGCCAGATTGTTCTGCCTGTTCGCGGCTCCTCCTGAAAAGGACATCGATTGGTCCGACACAGGGGTTGCCGGTTGCTACAATTTTCTAAGGCGGGTGTGGAACTTCTATTATCAGCATTCGGAAAAATTCCCGCTACTCAAGGACCTCACCGGACCTGTGGACGAGTCTGTTTTGGACGAGCGTTTTACCAAATTGCATCGTATGGTTCACCGCACCATTCAGAAGGTGACGCACGATGTGGTCGAGGAGTTGCAGTTCAACACGGCCATCGCCGCCATGATGGAACTTCTCAATTCCACAAGGGTCCTCGATGAACTCGCTGACATCACTTCCGCCGAAGATCCGGAGACGGTAGAAAAGCTGAAGTTGCTTGGTTTGACAGTCCGTTCCCTGGCCCTTTTGCTTTCTCCATTTGCCCCCCACATGGCTGAGGAACTTTGGCAGGGACTCGGGATGGAGGGGCTTGCTTGCGAACAAGCCTGGCCGAAATTCGACCCTACCGCAACGGTTGATGATGTGATAACCATAGCGGTGCAGGTCAACGGAAAACTTCGCTCCACGGTGGAGGTCTCCAGGGATGCATCGAAGCAGGATTTGGAGAAGACCGCCATGGAGGACGAGAAGGTGCAAAAGTGGTTGGAAGGCAAGAGTGTTCGTCGCATCATCGCTGTTCCGGGCCGCTTGGTGAATATCGTCGTATCCTGATGCTTTTTTGCCTGTCTGCATTATTGGCAGGTTGCGGATATTCCTTTGTAACGGCTCACGGCAGGCTGGCCGACGGTGGAACCCAGCTGTGTATTCCCATGTCCACATCCCTTAGCACGGAGGCACAGGTGGTGCCCATGCTGACAGCTGCACTACGGAGTCAGGCAAGAAAGGCCGGCCTGACCTGTCCGGCGAACCATGATGAGGGGAATATTCCCTCATTGATTTCATCCATCAGGTCCATAGAGGCGATTCCCCGTGGGGTGGCGGTGTACGCCGGAAGGTATCGAACCCGCGAACAGGAGATCATCCTCAAGGTGCGTCTGACTTTGAAACTTGGAGGGGGCAAGGATGAAACCTGGACTGTCAGCGAACGTGAAAGCTACCTTTCAGCTCCTGATATTCGAGGTACTGAAGCAAACAGGGATATGG
>JALVPF010000327.1 GCA_027031935.1 Myxococcales bacterium
ATATCAAGGGGAGCCTTACCTTTGAACAAATGCTTGAAAAATATCGCCTCTACGACATTTTTCTGAATGTCAACTCGGTCAAGGATTCACCCACCATGTTTTCCAGGAGGGTGTTTGAAATCCTGGCATGCGGCACTGCCGTCGTCAGCGGATATGCCAGGGGAATAGAAGAGACATTTGGTGCGGATATCGTTCCCATGGTGAGTTCGGATAAAGACGCCAGCCAAACCATCGATCAACTCATGTCCAAGCCGATGGAACGGGAAAAACGGGTCTTGCAGGGCCAACGAGAAATCTTCGCACGACATACCTACAGACACAGGCTACGTGAAATATGCAAAAGGCTGGATATAGACACAAAGGAACCTGTTGACCTTGTTTCCGTGATTTCAGCCACTATCAGGAAGGACTTCATCGACAACATGTTGTCAAACTTCAAACGCCAGACCCACCCGAACAAGGAGCTTCTGGTGGTGATAAACGAAGGCAAAGGGGTGACAGAGCAATTTGTTATGCAACGTGCCGAAGCACTGTCCGTGGAAAATGTCCGGGTAATCAGAGTTCCGGAGGACACAACTCTAGGCTCTTGCTTAAACCGTGGGATCACGGAAGCTCGGGGAAACATCTTTGCCAAAATGGACGATGATGACTTCTACTCGGAGCACTACCTTCAAGATTCTGTCCAGGCCTTGCATTATTCCGGGGCTCACTGCGTTGGCAAGGCATCATATTTCACCTACATTCAGTCCGATGACAGCGTCTATTTGAGAGATGGCGGAAAGCAACACCAGATGACGGACTTTGTAATTGGAACGACACTGGTGGCCCACAGGAACATATATCCTGATGTATCGTTCGGAGATACGAGAGTGGGCGAAGACACCATCTTCCTGAAAAGACTGAAGCAAGCGGGCATGAAGCTATATTCTCACTCTCAGTACAACTACGTTAAGTTCTACATGGGAAACACCGATCATCACACCTGGAAAATCGAGTACGAACATTACCTGCAGAATACGTCGAAAGTCGCAAGCGGCAGGGATTTCGACAAGTTCTGCTGCTGATCACCAATCAAAGCTCCCTCTGGAAATCAGGTGAACACCCAAATCTCCCTCGAAATTTTATGAAGTTGCAGCATTTTCGCAGGCCCGCGGTAGGCGTAGCTGCCCGTAATTCCGGTTTCGCTACTCACTATCAACCGACAATGATGAGAGTAATGCGAGCCTGTCGAGCTTGCCGAGAAGCCAGGGGTAGCTATTTCCCATCATCCCAAAGGGAGTTGACTTTGCCTGCCTTGACAAATCAAAATAGAAAACTACAACCAACCAGATGTTATCGAGGAGGGGTCATGAAAAAATCCCGATTGTTTTTGCTGGCCATGGAGGCTGTTGTCCTTTTCGGCTTGACATTGAACGGCTGTGGCTCTTCGAACGATTCGAATCCTTGTGAGGGCTGGACGTGTTCGTATCATGGGGAATGTAAAGTGACAGAAGGAAAGGCAGCATGTGAATGCGACCCCTTTTACGAAGCATCCGAGGATGGCACACAATGCCTGTCTTCAGTAAACGATCCCTGTGCTCCATACACTTGCTCGGGTCATGGCAGGTGTCACGTGGATGCCGAAGACAAACCTTATTGCGAATGCGACAATGGATGGGCACAAAGCGGGGACAAGCTTGACTGCATCGAAAACGACTGCCAGGACGATTGCGGTATGATGGGTTGCTGTGGCACGAGTTGTTGCAAGGCGGCACCATCCAACTCCGATATCATAGGAACCATCGAGGATAACGGATTATCCAAAAACGCCTCCGGCTCCTTTGATACTGACAATGATTGTGTTTCCGGCTCTGCCTTGGGGGACTGCCAACTGGTGCCAGTCACCGGTGGGGTGGATATCTGCACATGCAGGTTGAGCAGCCTAACCATAGGCTCCAGCTTGCACATAACGGGTACTGCCGCATTGGCCATACTGGCGTGGGATACCATCACCATAAACGGCAGCGTTGACATATCAGCCACTGGTTCCACTTCAGGACCGGGCGCCATAACCCAACAGGACGAAGAGGCATCCAACTGGAGAGGCGGAAAAGGCGGCTCAAACGGCACAGCAGGAGGCAATGCAGGGGACGAACCACGGCCGCCTAAGCTGACCCCTTTAGAAGGAGGCCAGGCGGGTCAGGACGGATGCGGAGGTAGAAAAGGAGGAGGTGGTGGTGGTGCTTTGCAGTTGGTGGCAGGTACATCCATCAACATTTCTGGCTCCATCCATGCAGGTGGTGGCGGGGGTGCAGGCGGACAATACGATCCTGATGATCAGTGCATAGGTGGTGCGGGAGGAGGTAGCGGTGGTTCGCTGCTGGTGGAAGCGCCCAATGTCTCCTACTCCGGAACCTACTATGCCAACGGCGGATCAGGTGGCGGTGGTGGCAACAACACGGGACAAGAGGGAGAAGCCGGCAAGGACGCTCTGTCGTCTTCAGATCCGGTTCAGGGTGGCCAAGGCAGGGACGGGGCCTCTTGCGCCCTTTATGGCGCCATAGAGGGAGGGGACGGAGGCGCTGGTTCTTCAGGGGATTCTCCGGGTGGAGATGGTCAGGACTATGACTCCAACCAGTGCCCGGATCTCTTTCCCTATGTAGGAGGTGGCGGCGGAGGTGGCGGCGCTGGCAGGCTGCGCATCAACACCAGGGCCGACTGCCAATGCACTGGCCTGTTTTCTCCTTCACCATCCAATGGTTACCTCAAGGGCCTATAAGATACATTCCCTTGACCAAACAAATTTGACTTTGGACGAATACACATCGGTATTTAAAATTCCATTCCGTACATTGAATCAACTGTAAGGATATTATTGTAGGGATATTCTTGTCAGGAGGCCCAATGACAATCCTATTGGTGATGCTTTTGAAAAAATCTCCAAAAATTTTAGCTGGACTCCTCATGTCATCTCTAGTGGCAACAGCGGCTGCTCAGGATATGAAAAACGACTCAGCCAAAAGCGAATCAAAAGACGAAGCCCTCTTGTCTCTCGGTATACAATATTTAAGCGTTAGAGACATTGAAGCGGCAGAGAGCACCTTGACGAAGCTCGTAAAAAGAACCGACAGCAAATTTTTCCTGCAAGCTCATTACTATCTTGGGTGGTGTGCTGTAAACAATAGGAACTTCAAAAAGGCATTCAAGCACTTCGAACTCATAGCGCGACAAAAGAAGCCGGTCTGGGCTTTTGATAGCCAAAAATCGGAGTTCACTTCACGCAACCTGAGAGACGAGGCATTAGACGGCCTGGTATTTTGCTACCCTGATGCGAAACCAGGCAGCAGGGCTCTGGAATACTTCAGCAAATTCAAACTCAACCGCAAACAATCCATACGGGTTTTTGAAAAGCTGGCCAATCGCTATTACATTTTAGAAGAATTTCAAGCCGCACTACCACTATATAAACATCTGCTTCATCTATGCACCAACCCAGAAGATCTGAAAGAATACAAAAGCCGCATCAAGTACATAAAAGAGGCTCTGGATTCGACGAGCAGATAAAAATCTTTATCCTTGTGCCAACTACAGTGAAGGTACGGGTGACATCATTGGCTTCGACTACAGCTTCCCTTTCCCTGACACCTCATCACCACACCAAGGCCAAAAGTTGCTTCAGTCTTTTTACTGGAACTGCAGATCAAATTACGATAAAAAATTTCTCGTTAATATATTGATAATGTTACCGAGGAGGAGAAGCAATGACTCGCAATTTTTCTGCATCATCTCTCATACTTGCCTCTATTTCACTTGTGATTGCATTCACTTTTGGATGCGGTGGCGACGGGCAAGATGGTCACAACAGTCTCGTGAGCATAGAAAACGAGCCTGCGGGGGACAATTGTTCTGATGGAGGACTTGCTGTCAAATCAGGTCTGGATACCAATGGAGACGGCGTTCTTGATTCAGACGAAGTTTCATCAACACAGTATGTGTGCAACGGGACATCAGGACATGCCAGCCTGTTTACCACTACAGACGAACCAGCAGGTGAAAACTGTATCAATGGGGGTTTTCTCATCGAAAGTGGAATGGATATGAACGACAACCAGGTACTTGACCCGGACGAGGTACAGTCTTCCGGGTATGTCTGCACCAGCGAAGGATTTGCCATACGTGTAAGCTCCGTGTGGCCTGGTGAAGAATGTGCTTCTGGCGGGGTTCGCATAGAGACAGGAATGGATACGAATGAAGATGGTGTTCTGAATGACGATGAAGTGGAGCAGGTGCAATATGCCTGCAATCCTTCATTTGCTTCCATCGAGGCAGGTTCGGGAAACACATGTGCATTGAAAACCGATGGAACTGTTTGGTGCTGGGGATACAACGAATTTGGGCAGTTAGGCAACGGGACTCATAGATTTAGCCTATTTCCAGGTCAGGTATCCTCTGTCAGGCAGGTCATATCCTTGTCGTCGTATGAAACGTCTTCATGCGCTGTAAAAAGCGATGGAACTGCATGGTGCTGGGGAAAAAACGATTATGGACAACTGGGAGACGGGTCAACGACAGAGCGGACTCTTCCGGTAAAAGTCTCTTCCTTGACCGATGCTCTTGCAGTGCAAACAGGGTCTAAACATTCATGCGCTCTGAAAAGCGATGGAACCGTATGGTGCTGGGGATCAAACGATCATGGGCAACTGGGAGATGGCAGCAATACCAGTAAAAGTACGCCTGTGCAGGTCGCGTCTCTTACTGATGTTGCTTCCATTTCTGCCGGTAGCAATTTCAATTGCGCTCTCAAGACCGATGGAACCGTCTGGTGTTGGGGCAGTGGAGGTATAGGCCAGTTGGGAGACGGAACAAGCGAGGACAGAAATACTCCCGTGCAGGTCACTTCCTTGACAGACGTCGCTTATGTCTCTGCCGGAGGTGAGTTCTGCTGTGCTATAAAGACAGATGGCAACGCATGGTGTTGGGGCAACAACTTGAGCGGCCAACTGGGAAACGGCTCTACAGACAGTACCGCTGCCCCGGAACCGGTGTCTTCCGTCACAGACCTCGTATCTATTTCAGGTGGGTTCCAACATACCTGCGCAACAAAGGCAGATGGCACACTATGGTGTTGGGGCAAAAACGATTCAGGACAACTGGGCGATGGAACCAATATACCCCGTATGACGCCTCTCAAGCTCTCCACCATAGACGATGTTGCATCAGTCTCTGCGGGAGGAGGACATACCTGCGCAGTGAAGAACGATGGTTCCGCATGGTGTTGGGGATCAAACCACCTTGGAGCCCTGGGAACAGGGAACGATATGGACAGCAACAGCCCGGTGCAGGTTCTGATACAGCCATAGTTCTAGAATTTTTCTGCTTTGACGGGCAGTCCAAATAGATTTCTGTCCGATCTCTTTTCGAAGTTCGTCTTTTCCCGTGTCCATACTCCACAAAATGGCTGGTTTTCTTCGGGCAGATGTCAGTTATCATTAAAATTTCTCCGTATCATGATTTAGCTCATGAATTCTGATATGCTCCCTGAAAAAATGACAGCATCCTACTAAGCTGAAGGAGACAAGGCATGAAAGCAGCCGGGAAAAACCTTTTTATCCTCTTGATCATACTTGGAACAATCCCTGGATGTGCCAAACGCGCGCCCGATCCCTGGACCCTGAACATGCTGCAATCCACCAGCGACCATGCTCTTTTGACCATGGTCGTACGCCAGGACAGATGGCAACAGGCCAGAAAGACCCTTGCTGCCCTGGCAAAGCTGGACCCATCAGGACAGCTGGCAAGAATCTCAGACAGCAAGGACATGAACTCAGCCCTTTCTGTACTGCTCGAACCCAAGCCTGGCGCGAAAAACCAACAAAAATTGGATCACATCGAGGGGCTGGATCCTAAAAAACCAATCGTAGCCGCCCTCTTTCAGCCTGTGCCCGGAGATGTGGCTCTGGCTGCACGCTCCATGCTGCTTCCAAGCATGAAGCAGATCAAGTCCAGCGGAATACCTGGAATCAGGCACACGGTCCTGCTCAGCGCCACCAAGGTCAAAACGCTCATGAAAGACCTGCGTGACTTCATGATCCATATGGGCTTCGACGAGCTGGACAAAGGGCAGGACAAAGACTCCGGTTCATTGTTCTTTCAGCTAAAACAAAACTCTTTCGTTGCCCTCATCCCGGAGAAAAACCGGGTTCGCATTGAAATCGTCCAGGACGAGATCCTGCCCGATCCAGGGGCCCAAAAACGAATATCCAGCTTGCTGCAGCACATGGCCGAGCCGCACCCCAAGTCGAAAAGCAAATTCAATTCACCGGCCTGGCGCATGACCCTCGATGGCAAGCACCTGGCTGCAATCCACATCAGGCCATGGATCCTGCGTGAGCTGTCACCACAAGTGGGCGCTTCGCAGATAGCTGCTGCCCTGGCATATGCAGATCCTTCACAAAAAGCCATGCTCCTGGCTATGGGCATGAGCGAAGTTGCAAACGGTTTTCTGCTCATGTCCAGGCACAACGCCGAGATTGAAGATGTGGCCATGGGACTGGATCTGGCCGGAGGCCTGCGAATCACCTATGTGGCAGGGCTTACCGAGTACGGAGAAAAAATCTACAAAGCAGGAGAGACCAAGACTCCGTTCGACCTGATGCCAAAGGACAAAAAAGCAATCCTTGCCGCCTGGAACAGAATGGACCTGTCGTCCATCATCAACTCAGCAAAACCACTTGAAGCATTTTCCAAGGCAAAAAATCTGAACGAGGCCAGGCAGGCCATCATGGAGGGAGGATTCTTTGTCTACCTTCATTTTCTGCTTACCAGTCCTGTGGGCATCAGCCGGACCATCATGGACTTGGCACCTGGAGATTTCTCCAAAAAAATTCCAAAGGGATTTACCTTTGTAATAAATGCACTCACTCCAGGGGTTCAGGATGGCATAAAAGCAAGTGCTTCTCTGGGATTCGCAGATGGAGCCGACACTTCATGGATCAAGTCCGGACTCATGGCCACGGGACTCGGAGAGAAAATCCAGTTCAGCACTGATTCAGAAAAAGATGGGGTGCTTGTGCGGATGGCCATGGGCATGGACGCTGGCAAAGCCTTCTCTTCAGGCAAATACAGCAAAAATGAACTGGCAGGAGCAAGTATCGACCTGCAGCGACTTATGAACCTCCATGCTTTTGGTATCGGCGCAGGCAAAAGCCTGTTCGAACGATTCGACACGCTGGAGACGAAAGCCTGGATGAAGGACAGGACTTTCATGGCAGAACTCCTGCTTCCCCTTGCTGAAAACAAACAATCCTCTACGAAAACGAAATGGTCGGACATGGCCTTGTATGGCGGCTCTGACTGGTCGTCTCTTGCACCCTCCGACAAACAAAGCAAGGGCCAACAATGCATGAAGCAGATAACGAGACACATGGTCAAGGCCTTTGGAGCAGTTGCCTACGCCGCGCCAGACCAGAAAGGCAGGCTCTTGGCAAAAAGCATCTCTGAACTGGACGCTCCCTTGAAATGTGCCATGGAGCAAGCCGACACAAAAGCCCAGGCTATAAAAACCAGAGCTGTGTTGGTGATATATGCGGCAGACCTCATGGAGGAAAACTCCGACAGGCAGGCTGCGCTGGCAATACTTTCAAAAGCCTGCAAACAAGGTGTAGAAGCAGCATGTGACCATGCGGAAAAGCTGGCAGCCAAACCGGAACCCCATCCGGCAAAAGTCACTGCTGAGACAGCACCAAAGCTTGGCATTCTGGGCACGAAATCCAATACCGGTATCTCCGGTGTTCTTGGGGTGCATGGGAGCGGCGGCCTGGCAGGCACCGGCATCGAAAGACAAAAACAAGCAGCAAAACCGGTTTCCAATAAACTGATTGTAATTGGCTCTCTTCCCATAGAAGTAATCCGTCGGGTAATGAGGACACACATCAATGAGTTTAGCTATTGTTATCAAAGGGAACTGCTTCGCAATCCTAAGCTCTCAGGCAAAATAATGATCAAGTTCACTATCAACGAAAAAGGATCCATAAACACAGCGAAGGTGTCACATTCCACCATGAACAATAAATCTGTTGAATCCTGTTTAACCAATAAAATCAAGAGAATAAAGTTTCCCCAACCTAAAGGGGGAGGAATCGTCATAGTAAACTACCCCTTTATCTTCAAGAGCAACTGAGTTTCATCGTAGAAGCCACATCAATGATCTCAACACTCCCCTTCTGTGAAAAAAATCTACATTTCTCAAAAAAACTGCCGAATACAGGTACATGTTAGCCAAACGAGTTGGCGAAGGGTGAGATGAAAAATACCTTATTCATTGTCTGGAACGAAGAAAAGTCCTTAGGCATCCCCATTATAGATGAACAACATAGAGGCATTATTTCTACAATAAACTCCTTGTATTACTTCATCCAAAACGGCCGCGGAGATGAAGTACTCAAACCAACGCTGACAATATTGGAGCAGTACACAACTGTACATTTCAAGACAGAAGAAGACTTGATGAAAAAAGCCAAGTATCCTTCGCTTGATCAACACATGGCTTACCATGAGGCACTGGTGGAAAAAACACATGCCATAGCAGACAGTTGGGATTCTAGCAGGGAGCCGGAAAGCGTTCTGAAGTTTCTGAAAGACTGGTGGCTGAATCACATCAGCAAAGAGGACCTAAAGTACGCACCCTATTTGAAAATCTTGTAAAGATAGACTAAGCTTTGATACTGGAAACAGCAGGGGGCCAATAGTATTCAGTTAGTTTAAAGAATTGGGATGTCAATGAAGACAATTGTTGTTTAACGGGAGGAACTGCCATGGATTACACCAGTCTTGTTCCACAAGCTGATGCCATATCTGTACACTGGGTATGGTTTGAAATATTGCTCATAGTGACATTCGTACTCCACCTGCTTGTGATGAACGCAATGGTAGGCACGGCTGTCCTGTCCTTGGTGGAGCATGTGCGGTCGCGCCGACGAAAAACTCCCGACTTGCCCCATGGTCCGGCAAAAAATCTTACCTTTCTCATCGCGTTTACCGTGAACCTGGGAGTAGCTCCTTTGTTGTTTGTTCAGGTAATCTATGGCCACCTGTTATACACGAGCACAGTCCTGATGGCCGTGTGGTGGCTGTCTGTAGTAGGAATCCTGCTCGTGGCCTACTATGCGGCATACTTGTACAAGATGAAGCTAGACAGGCTTCAGGCCATGGGGCCATGGGTTCTGGGCACATCTCTAGTGTTGTTGCTGCTTGTTGCATTTTTCGTAGTGAACGCATTCTCCCTAGCCATGCGTCCAGAAAAATGGACTGAGTACTTCAGGTCATCGGGAGGCTTGATTCTCAACCTTGATGATCCCACTTTGGCTCCCAGATACCTTCATTTTCTCCTTGCATCATTCGCAGTGGCAGGTCTGGTTCGTGCGCTGTGGTGGAAGCTGAAAGGGGGCGATGGCAGCAAACAAAACATCAGGCAGGGGCTTCGCTGGTTCGCATGGCTCAGCCTGGGACAGGCTGCTGCTGGCTTGTGGTACTTGTTTGCCCAGCCTGAAAGAGTCTTTCACCTGTTTGCTTTCGATGGTGTACTGCAAAGCACAATCTTGTGGGTTGCAGTGGGTGTCGCTTCAGTCATGGTTGTCGTTGCGTTCCTGGGTCGGTTCGTTTTGAGTGTTTCTCTATTTGTGGTCACCGTATCAATAATGGCTGTTGTCAGGGAGCTCGTACGTCAGGCCACGGTAGAGCCCTTTTTCAAGGTTCAACAACTTGAAACAATTCCCCAGTACTCACCTCTGATAATGTTCCTGGCAGTCTTTGTGCTGGGAGCCATACTACTGACTGTTGTGCTGAAACTCGCGTTGAGACCGCTCGCTGTACAAGGAGGCAAGCTATGAACTATCCGATTTGGGATATTCCAGGTGTAGGATACTCCTTATTGATGGTGGTCATCTCCGTCCCTCATGTCTTTGCCGCTCATTTCGCAGTGGGAGCCGGGCTCTTTTTGGTCATGGCGGAGAAAAAGGGGTATCGAGAGAAAAACGATTCCATCATAGACTATGTGCGTTCCCACAGCCGTTTTTTTCTGTTGCTTTCCATGGTTTACGGAGCGGTATCGGGAGTCGGAATCTGGTTTTTGATTTCCCTTATCCATCCAGCAGCAACCTCAGCCTTGATTCACACCTTCGTGTTTGGATGGGCAGCTGAGTGGGTCTTTTTTGTAGTGGAGATAGCTGCGCTGTTCGTCTATTTCTATGCTTTTGACAGGATGTCGCCACGCAATCACATGATCGTGGGTTGGATATACCTTTTTGCAGCATGGATGAGCCTCTTCATCATAAATGGAATCATCACCTTTATGCTCACCCCTGGCCAATGGCCACAGGATCACAGCTTCTGGTCCGGATTTTTCAATCCGACCATGTGGCAATCTCTGTTTTTCCGAACTTCAGTAGCATTCATGCTCACCGGTTTATTTGGCTTTGTTACCGCTGTCAGGATCAAGGATGAAAAGACCAGGGTGATGATGACAAGATACTGTGCCAAGTGGGTACTTGTGCCGCTGCTTTTCACATCTTTGGCTGCTTACCTGTATTTCATGGCCATTCCTTCCTCGGCCAGAGAGATGATTCTGGGCAAGTCTCCCGAGATGTCACTTTATGTAAACATGTTTATCATTGCTTTCCCTCTTATCCTGGCCGGCGCTGTGCTCATGATGCTTCGTCTGCCACTGATGCTGACAAGAGGACTCACCGTGATCCTCCTGGTCTCCGGGTTTATGTATTTCGGAGGCTTTGAATGGATGAGAGAAGCTGCGCGAAGGCCATACGTCATACCTGGGCTATTGTATTCCAGCAGCATTTACGTAGACCAGGAGGAGAAAATCAACAAGGCGGGTATATTGCAAACCGCCAAGTGGGTCCAATATAAAAAAATCGATTCCAGCAACCGGATGAAAGCCGGCAGGGAGATTTTCAGGATTCAATGCCAGTCCTGCCACACGGTCGGTGGTTTGCTCAATGATATTGTACCACGTACGAGGAAGTTTTCGTATTTTGGCATGAAGTCGATGATCAATGGACTGGGCAAGATGAACACCTATATGCCCAGGTTCATGGGCACACAGAAGGAACGAGATGCCCTTGCTGCATATATCGTTGGAGAACTTCAGCAAAAAGGCCTCGAAGAAAAAACCTTTGACCAGCCCAAATCCACAAAACAGGAGCCTGCTGATTTTGATATGGAAAAGGATGACTATGTCCTGTTGGCATGGAACGATCTTGGCATGCACTGTGTGTCTGATTGCGATCCATGGTTCGTGTTATTGCCTCCTGCGAATACCATCTGGGCACAGCTCATCAAAAGAGGAGCATCTCCCAGTTTGGTAACACATGACGTGGAACTGAGCTACTCCCCGGAAGCAGGCTTTGAGCATCCTGAAAAACACAGCCGTTTTTGGAAGTATTCCAAGCAACTTGTAGGCAAGCAGCTTCAACCGGGCATAGGTGCGGCTGGCAAGGGTATCAGCGGAACCCTGGAATATAGTCATGAGCATGGTGCCTATGTGGCAGAGTTCATCCCGGTAATGCCATATCCGGATTCAGGAGGATTCAACCCGTTCCCGGTTTTTTCCATAACAGCCAAGGACAAAAAAACCGGCAAAGTGCTTGCCAAGACAAAGATCGTGATACCCACCAGCACGGAGATGTCCTGTTACAAATGCCACGGTGGCTCGTTTTCCAAGGTAGAAGGAACTGGTGTTTCAGATGAGACCGCCATGGATATTTTAGCCGTGCATGATCGAATAGAGGGAACCGACCTGCTTACCCAGGCAAAGCACGGCCATCCATACATGTGTTCTGCTTGCCACGCGGATGCCGCGGTGGGCTCCAAGGGCAAAGAAGGCGTACTGAACCTATCGGCTGCAATACACGGTTGGCATGCCAATATCCTTGTGGGCATGGGCCCAGAGGCATGCGGCAATTGTCACCCCTCGAACGCAGATGCATCCACTCAGTGTTTTCGTGGTCGTCACAAGAAAATTGGGCTGAACTGCACGGATTGCCATGGTGCTCTGGAAGACCATGCAGCCGGTCTGCTGGCCTTTGAGGCAAGCATAGGAAACAAAAAAAAGGTAGATCGTCTGACAGCGCACCTGAAAACAAGGTCGCTTCATTCGTTCAAGGATGCACCGCCAAGACAACCATGGGTGAACGAGCCAGACTGCATGTCCTGTCACGAGGGCTATAAAAAACCCAAAACCAGGCGTGCTTTCGGCATATGGACCAAAAGCGGGAATGAACTCTATCGCAACAGGAAAGATCTTGCCGGACTATCATGCCCTGCATGCCACAACAGCCCTCATGCGATTTTTCCCACATCCAACCCCTTGGAAAAAAACAGAGACAACCTTCCAATGCTACAATACCAGCATGCTGTAGGCACCATGGGCACAAATGGACGATGCAAGGTCTGTCACAGGGTTGACAAACAACATCCAATTCATCACCCGAATATACCAGGGAAAGATCACATGGATACAACTGAATGATATTTCTACCATAACCAAGCCCTACGGAAATACCATTTCCAAAAAGCTGTATTTATCTTCATTCCTTGATTTCTGCGTATCTCCAAAGAAACAGTATTTGCTGCCCAAGAGCTACAAACATAAGACTTGGATCCTGTCTGCCTCCCCTGGCCCCTTTATCTCATTGAAATAACATGATAAAAAATCATGTCTCGGTTCAATAAAATGGCACGGAATCTGCTATAAATATGATACATAGCAAAACGGTTCAGAGAGCAAGCCAATAGAGATCACGATATGGACAAGGAGAACCATCCATGAAAGCACTGAAAATTCTATTTCCAGGATTTTTTCTGTTGTGCGCTGCCTTGTTGACAAGCGCATGTACGGGACAGCCAGGTGAAGAAGAAGACGCCTTTGTGGTACCGCCCGAGAAGGCTGA
>JALVPF010000328.1:0-3008 GCA_027031935.1 Myxococcales bacterium
GAAAGACTCAGAACGCAAAACACTGCGAGAAAAAGCGGATGGCGAATGAAGCGACAGAGCATCAGGGGACCATCATGTAAACCTTTGCAACGTTCGACACATGCCAGGCACTGGGTATGGATGCCTCAGGACTCCAGGTCAACGAAGCTGTAATCGGATGAATCCATCCTGAGGCCAACTGCTCCCAGTCAAGGGGGTCCAGACCCTTGTCCAATGAAGGGCGAAAACCATCGCTTCCCTCGAAATCAAAAACGTATTCTTCGGGGGTCGAAGCAAGGCCTGAAGCGCTTATCACTTCGTGCAAAGCTACCAGCCTCTCGGCACCCATTGCGACAGTATCCAGCGTCCCAAGGGCTACCTCCACCTCCTGATCACCCAACACCACCTGAACCGAGACAGGCTCTCCTTCGCGCTCAATCAGGTGAATGGCCGACAATGTTTTCAGATCCCACCTGTCATCATCATCCGGAAAACTGCGCCATAAAAGCCCCCCATCTGCCACGTCAACAAATCCGTCCTTCAAGGCTGAAAAATCCAGGGGTGCCGCAGATAAATCCTGACCCGGCATTATTCCCTCAAGGGATTCCAGGTCATAGAGATAAAGGTCCTCAGACTGCGTCATGCCACTTGCGGAGACTATCCCGTCCAGCGCCACCGCATTGCTTCCGTCCACCTCCTGCGTAGGCTGGAAACGCAAGTCGACTCTCTGCGAATCCTGTCCCAGCACCACATCCACAGACACATGGGCATCATCAGCACTTACCAGTATCAAGCGCTCCAATCCCCTCACCTGCATACACCCCGAGTACCCTAACTCCTCGTCCCAGGTCAGATTTGCGGTCTGTATATCCAACACTCCGCGCGCGAGCAGATCACCTGGGACAGGTATCAAGCCACGGCATGTGGATTTGGACGCTGGCCTGAACCCGTCAACGCCAACAAGATCAGCACCGAGAGCAGACAGGTCAGCATCAGGCCAAGCCACAAGAGCCAGTTGCTCCAAGGTCACGGTAGCAGAAGAAGAGATCTCGTTCAGAGTCACATCTTCATGGTCTGTACCCAGATCCACTCGCACCACTTTTCCACCGTCCGACCTACCAGGATCTACGGTCTGCGAACAGCCGGAGGACACTACTATGAAACATAAAATCATACCCGGTGCGAACAATTTTGTTTGCATGGCTCACTCCTGCATGGGGCGGCTTCGGATCCCAGCCTCTATGATGTTTTCCTTCAGGGACAGGGCGATGTCTGCCAGGTCATTGTCCGAGGGAATGGAGATGGTCATGGCCACGCGCCCAAGTCTCCTGCTCAGTAGATCCAGCCTGTCCCGGCGAACCACCAGAATCCACAACTTTGCCGAACCGCTGTCGAATCCATGTCGGAAAGCCGGCCAGTGGCCTTTGCCCTCAGCCTCCAGCAGCCCTATCTCGTCCAAGACCACGACCTCCATGTGCCGGGAAGCCCATTTCAGTTGACTGTACGCTATGGCCCAACCTTCCTCAGAAAAAATGTATCCAGTTTTTCCTTCTCTACGGTTCAGATCAAATGAGGCAAAAGGCCACCTTCGTCCAGTTGCCACGTCCTGGAGAAAATAAGAATCGCCTCCATCGCTCCTCGGTTGTATGACACCACCGACAGTGACCCCATGTTCAACCAGTGCCGCTGCAAGCTCTCTTGCTGCCTTGGTCTTTCCTGATCCTATGGGTCCTGTGATTATGACCACAGCAGGTTCAACATCCTTTTTTGCCATGGAATCAGCCATCATGGCACAGTCCGCCAGTAAATTTACCGCAGACAGGTATGCCGATTTCCAACGTCCCCTTCTGCCGGATCCGCTCTGCCTGGTGCGAACCTCTTGTATCCTGTCGGCAAGTTCTGGAAGCAGCTCTATGGCTACACCGGCAGACAGGGCCAAACTGCCGGCGCCAAACCTGGCTGCCAGGCGATCAAGTCCAGAATTAGCCAAGGCCTTGGATGCCCAGGCAGCCAGAGCGAAAATAAAAGCCCCCCTGAGCACCATCAGCGCCCCTGCACTCAAGCCCTGTGTGGATATCGCAATTCCCCAAAAAGTCTCGTCCCTGGGGCCGATGAGCAATCCGCTACCCAGGGCCACCAGCAGGGTAAGGGTCCAGAACCTGGGTATCCACATTCTTTTCAAAACACAAGGGTAATAGGCCCACATGGCAAGCACCCAAAAAAGCAGGGCAAGAGTGGACAAAAACAGATCTCCTGAAAACTGCAGGGCGATACCCGCCGCGGCAAGCAAGGTCAAAAGTCCCCTGGGCTTGCGTTCAGCCCTCATCGACCACCTCCGCACCTATGGGACTGGAGATACCAATTGCGTCTTCGGAAGACAGCACCACGGGATCCATGATTCGCCTGACGTCCCGGCCAAGACGCCAGCCCAACAGGCCGCCGACAGCTCCCAGGAGCATTATGACCCCACCCATGACACCCGCAGCCCACCAACCAGTGGCAGAACCACCTGCTGCCAGTGATCCCACCTTGTCGAGAGCCTCGAACAAGAGATCCAGCACCCTACCGCCATAATATGCCCAGAGGCTCAACAATTGATGAAGCACCGTTGTGCTGGCAGCGAGCAGTCCAGCCAGCAGTGCGGAGACAGAGGCCCGCGGTGCCACCATCAAGGCCAGTTCCACGGCCAGGGCCTCCGAGAGTATACCCACCATGGGCCCCAGAATCACTCCTCCTGGAGACATGCTCTTGCAAAGAGCTGCCACGGCCCCGGTAGCGAGGCTCAAGCCTCTCATGGGAACCACCTGTCGCTGCGCCACCAAAATGGCTACACCAAAAGCAGCCAAGAGAGCACCAGAAAAGGGTATCCTCACGGTGTGGATAAAAGCGCCGATTGTGATCTCGACCCCACCCCACAGTGCGCCGAAAGCTGCAGCCTGGGCCCAGAAACGTGCCCGGGTATTTTTATCGTTTGCGCTCAAGCTCAAAACTCCAAAGGCTCAAATCTCCCACACAATTGAATCCGATTT
>JALVPF010000328.1:3018-8247 GCA_027031935.1 Myxococcales bacterium
CACGAAGATGCAAGGAATCGTCCGCAGTCGTGGATTCACCACGTCGAGGCCTCACCTCACCGAAAAAGATTCCGCAGCATAGCCACAGAGATCGCAAGCGAGGTAGGAAATCATGGAAAGGATCTCCCATTTGACAGATGCCGTTCATTGTTTATCCCAGCAGCCTGACAGGATCACCCGCCTTGACATCTCCACCGGAAATGACCCTGGCGAATACCCCCCTGGAGGGCATGATGCAATAACCCACCTGATCATAGATGGCACAATGATCATGACACTTTTTTCCGAGCTGGGTGACCTGAAGCTTTATCCCTTCACCAATCTCGATCAGTGCCCCCACATCCACATCGTCCAACTCCACACCCTCCACCACCAGGTTCTCACCGAAAGCGCCATGCTCCAGTTCGAGCCCCCTTGCACGCATTTCATCAATTCGCTCAGAAGCCAGAAGGCTTACCTGCCTGTGCCATTTTCCGGCATGGGCATCTCCCTCGAGGCCGAAGTCATCCAACATCCTCGCACGATCCACTTCGCGCTTTGCTTCACCCTTCTTGTGGCTTATGCAAACCGCTACCACTCTTGCGCCCATGCCAGCACTCATGGCTACTGCTCCTTTCCCCTCTCGAAAGTACCGCTCTTGCCACCGGATTTTTTCTCCAGGTAGATATGTTCGATGGTCATGGCCCTGTCCAGGGCCTTGCACATGTCGTAGACAGCCAGAGCAGCAACGCTGGCCCCGGTCATGGCCTCCATCTCCACACCGGTGCGGCCAGTACACCTGACTTGCACCCTGATATCCACGGTGTCCTCTCCAAGGGACATGTCCACCGAGACATGGTCCAACAAGAGCGGATGACACATGGGAATCAGGTGAGGTGTCTGTTTTGCCCCCATGATGCCAGCGATGCGCGCCGTAGCCAGCACGTCTCCCTTGGGGATTTTTCCGCCTGCAATGCTCTCTACGACATGCCCGGTTGTACGAAGGCGACCGACGGCTATGGCTTCACGCACAGTCTGATCCTTTGCGCTCACATCCACCATTCGAGCCTGTCCCAGTTCGTCCAGATGAGAAAACTCGCACATCTTTCAACCTCCTATGGCAGACATCTGACGTCCCGGCCATATGGAGTCAGGTTCACGCTTTGCATCCAACACGGCTTTTATGCGAATTTTGACCTCCTGGGTATCACCGTCCTTCAAGGGAGTACCAAGATCCAGCCAATCCGGATTTCGCAGACATGCAAACATCCTACCCCTGGAATCCACCCTGAGCCTGTCGCAAGTGGAGCAGAAAGGTTCAGTCACCGAGGAGACAAAACCCACCACCGCTGATCCTGTTCCCACAGGGACTTTATACCTTTTTGCAATACCTGTGCTGGCAAGTGCTCGAACCGCCCCAAACTCCTGCTCCAGATATGACAGGGTGTCGCTATAGTCTAAAAACTCCATCCGGTGCATTCCTGCTGCAACGCTGATAGGCATAAGCTCGATGAAACGAAGCTCCACCCCCAGCTTGGCTGCAAACATGACCAAGTCCAACAGACGCTGCTTTCCAAGAGATCTCAGCAAAACAGCATTGAGCTTCAATCCATCAAAGCCTGCATCCATGGCAGCGCGTATTCCATCCACTACCTCATGGAGCACACCACCCCTGGTCAAGGCGGAATACACACCTGCATCCACCGTGTCCAGGCTGACGTTCAACCTGTCCAGGCCAGCTTCTTTGAGTTGGGGCGCTAAGCGTTTCAGAAAAGTGCCGTTTGTGGTCATGCAGAGTTCCACATCCGGAAGTATCTCCCTGACCTGTCGCACCACGTCCAGTGCGTCTTCTCTAAGCAAGGGCTCTCCTCCGGTCAGGCGAAGCTTTCTTATGGGGATGGTCTCCTGCACCAGGGAGATCAGCTCGACGAGCTGTAGTGTAGACAGCCCCTGTCGCCCGGGACTCACACGAATGTCTTTCTCAGGACGGCAGTAGGTACAACGCAGGTTGCACCCGTCATGAATGGAAAATCTAAGATAGACAGACTGCACGTTCCGGCTCCCTTCATGGTCTGGAAAGGGAGCCCAAGGATACCGAAGTACCCTGCGACCCCTTTCCAAGCACGGGAGGCACGGCGGTTTCCCTTCCGCACCCTAAACGGTCGTACGACCCTGGCCATTGTTTGAATATGGCTTTAGGCCGAACGACTCGGAGTCACTGGAAGGATTTATACGAAGTCTCACTCCAAGAGTCAAGCCTCATTTCCCACCTGGCTTGCGACCTCTGTGGCTATGCTGCAGAATCTTTTCCGGCAGGGTGGAGCCTCGACGTGGGCAATCGAAGTTCAGTGCTTGAAAGATCTCTGGGCCGTAAAGACCATGGTTGCGCCAGCTTCGTTGCATGCCTCTATGGCCTGGTAGTCGTTGAGAGAGCCCCCCGCCTGCAGAACTGCCTTGACACCTTCCTTAAGGCCCACGTCCACACCGTCCCTGAAGGGGAAGAAGGCATCAGAGATCATGGCACTTCCAGGCAGGTTGCCCTTCAGCTCCCTGACCGCGTTGTCTATACCTGACTTCTTGTCCGCGTCATGGAGATCGTTGTATGGCATGTTGTGACGTTCGAAGCAGATGCGGTCTGCCAGCTTTCGGTAGGCCTTGTCACGGGCTATCTCGGCAACGCCGACCCTGTCCTGCTCTCCCGTGCCAATGCCAACCGTGACACCATCTTTGACAAAGATCACGCTGTTGGAGCTGACTCCTGCCTCCACCGCCCAACCGAAACGCATGTCCGCCCACTCGCTATCCGTAGGCTCCCGCTTGACCTGGTACGTCTTGCCCTTGTATTCGGTGCGCGCCACTTGCCACTTTGCCCTGTCGAGTACCGGTACAAAGGAAAGCTGGGCTACAAGGCCTCCATCCATTAGGCTCTTGAAGTCCACAAAGCGTCTTGCTGCATAATCATGCAGGTACTCCATGTTCCTGATCTCCATCACGCGGAGGTTTTTCCTGCGGGCCAGTATATCCACCACACCTTGCTCGAAGCCCGGGGCCACCACCACCTCTGCGTAACGTTTTGAAATCTCCTTCGCTGTGTCCTTGTCCATGGGCCTGTTGCACGCGATACACCCTCCAAAGGCTGCCACCCTGTCTGCCAGGTCTGCCTTGACATATGCGTCTGTGAGGTTTTCTCCAAGGGCAACGCCGCAAGGGTTGTTGTGCTTCATTATGGCAACGGCGGGCCCGTCGGTCAGGTATCGCAGGATATTCAAAGCGTTGTCCGCATCCGTCAGGTTTATCTTGCCAGGGTGCTTTCCAAACTGGTGCAGCACCGCCTCGGTCACCAGGCCATGGCCCGGCTCGATGATCTGCACATCACCCACCAGCAGATTGCCGTTTACCAGCTTGTACAAAGCCGCCTCCTGGCCGGGGTTTTCTCCGTACCTCAGCCCCTTTTCAACTCCTTCCACTACCCAGGTCACCTTCTGGTAGACCATGGTCTGTCGCTTCGCACCATCTATGAAAGAGATCTCCAACTGTGGGGGGAAGTGATCATCCATCACCGTCCGATAGGCTTTCTTGAGATCTTCTGCCATGGCTAAGAGCCTCCTGTAATGCCCATTTGATTTCAGGTTTCATCAACCCTGCTTTTCGTAGCAGCTTTCCATGTCACTATCCGACCGTTCTGCCAACCAGCCTGCAATTGTTGAATCATACTTGGCCGTATGGGCAAATGCCTTCTTGGCAAGGGCAAATCTGGTCTTCAGATCGATTCGTCCCCCGGCAGCCCGCATTTTCGAAATCAGCATGCCATAGTCCGCAGGATCCGTAACACACGCCACTCGCAGGTAGTTCTTGGCAGAGGCGCGAACCATGGTGGGACCACCTATATCTATATTGGCCCTTGCCATCTCCACCGTCACACCGGCCTTGGCCACAGTCTCTGCGAACGGATACAGGTTGCACACCACCATGTCCATGGCCACGGCGCCGGTTCTCTTCATGTCATTGCGGTGATCATCATTGTAAGTCTCGGTCAGAATGCCAAGGTAGATCTTGAAGTCCAAAGTCTTGACCAATCCTCCCTGTGTCTCTGGCTGCCCGGTGTATGTAGACACCTTTTCAAGATGCTTCTCTGTGCCCTGTTCACCCAGGATTTCAGCGATCTTGTTGTAGGTGCCACCGGTGGAAAATATTTTCAGTCCATCATTGATGGACACCAGGCCGTTGACCAACACGGCCAGGTCCCTCTTGTCAGATACACTTATTAGCACATGCTGCGGTCTGATCCAGTCATCCACTTTGCTAACGATATTTCCAGCCATGGGTGTCCTCCATTGACACTCGACCAGGCAAACTGCCGCGGTCAGTTGATGATCTCCACATCAGAACCCACAACCCGGACTCGGCCCTGCGCCACCATGGCGATGACCTCCGGGTAAAGTTCATGCTCCACCTCCAGACCCCTGCTCTTGAGGTCCTCCAAGGTGTCGTCAGGTAAAACTCTCACCATTGCCTGTTTGATGACAGGCCCGGTGTCCATGCCTGCGTCCACAAAGTGGACTGTTATCTTCGTCTCATCCAGTCGTCCTGGACTTTGGCCATCCATGCCCAAGGCAAACTCGTAGCCATGGGCTCCCTGGTATTGCCTGGTATCCGCCGGGTGAATATTCAACAATCCGGGCCGGTCATTGTTCGCAGCACGAAAATAGTCCAGTAGCACAGGGGTTACGATGCGCATGTATCCTGCCAACACTCCCATGTCGGGCTTGAACGGTCTGAGCTGTCGGACGATTTCACGCTCGTGCTCTTGTCTTGACGCAAAATCCTTGTGGTCTATGACAAGGGCGGGGACATTCGCCTTCTTTGCACGCTCTATGGCAAATGCATGGGGATTGTTGCTCACCACCGCAACCACGCGGGCAGGAAATGAATCCGAGGCGCACGCATCCATAATAGCTTGCAGATTGCTGCCACCTCCGGAGACGAACACAGCGAGGCGGAGTTTGTCTGCCATATGAACCTCCGCGTAGCCCGGCATCCAAGCCATGGCGGGCAGAACATGTCACAGGCAAACTTCTGACGCAAGTATAAAAAGCAAGGGGCCCGGATTATCCCAAATCTTTCACCCTCTGAAATCAGATTTTCCAGATCGCTCGTGAGACCACGGAGATGCAAGGAATCGTCCGCAGTCGTGGATTGCCCACGTCGAGGCCTTACCTTACCGAAAAAGATTTTGCAGCATAGCCACAG
>JALVPF010000328.1:8257-12912 GCA_027031935.1 Myxococcales bacterium
CATAGCTACAGGGATCGCAAGCGAGGTGGGAAATCTGGGATTATCAAATAAATCTATTGCTAGCATCCAAAATTGTTTTCAAGCATTGACACCGTGCATCAGGTTCCATATTATACGCGCCATCTGGGCGTTATATTACTCACTGTACACTGTGGTGCATATGAGTGCTGCTTAATGTACTTGAACTTCAGGAGGGAAAACGCAATGCCATTGGATCCTACCAAACATGAAGACTGGGAAATCGCAGAAGATTCAGAAAAATCCATGAAGCCCATCGAGCAGATTGCCGAAGATTTGGGCATAACCAAGGATGAATTGCTTCCCTATGGTCATTACATCGCCAAGATCGACTACAAGAGAGTGCTAGACAGACTAAAGGACAAGAAAGACGGCAAGTTCATCGAGGTCACTGCCATCACCCCCACACCCTTGGGCGAAGGAAAATCCACAACCACCATGGGCCTGCTTCAGGGTCTTGGCAAAAGGGGTGTCAAGGTCTCTGCAGCCATTAGACAGCCTTCGGGCGGCCCCACCATGAACATCAAGGGTTCAGCAGCTGGTGGCGGATTGAGCCAGTGCATTCCCCTGACTGAATTCTCTCTCGGACTGACCGGTGACATCAACGCCATCATGAACGCGCATAACCTGGCCATGGTTGCTCTGACCGCCCGTATGCAGCACGAGTTCAATTACTCGGACAAGTTCCTCGAAAAACGTGGCCTGAAGAGATTGAACATCGATCCTCGCAATGTGGAGATGGGCTGGATCATCGACTACTGTGCACAGGCACTTCGCAACATAACCATAGGTCGTGGCGGCAAAAAAGACGGATTCATGTTCGACTCCAAGTTCGCCATCGCGGTGTCTTCCGAAGTCATGGCCATCCTCGCCATCTTCTCCGATCTGAAAGACTTCAGAAAGAGACTTGGCGACATAGTGGTAGCCTATGACAAGAAAGGCAATCCCATAACCACAGAAGATCTGGAAGTGGCTGGAGCCATGACTGCATGGATGCGTGACGCCCTAAATCCTAATCTCATGCAGTCCATAGAGGGCCAGCCCGTATTGGTACATGCGGGACCATTTGCCAACATAGCCGTGGGCCAAAGCTCTGTCGTTGCTGACAAGGTTAGCCTGAAGCTCTCGGACTACCACCTGACCGAGTCAGGATTCGGCGCAGACATCGGCTTCGAAAAATTCTGGAACGTCAAGTGTCGGTACTCCGGCAACACCCCCAACGTGTCGGTCATCACCGCCACCATTAGGGCCCTTAAGAGCCACGGAGTGTCTGCAGGCGCTCCCATCTGGGCACCGGGCAAGGATCTCACGGACGTGTACTCAAAAGAAAACCTCAAGTGGCTCGAAGCGGGCGCCGAAAACCTGGTTCACCACATCAACACGGTCAAAAAAGCCGGCATCAATCCCGTGGTCTGCATCAACGCTTTCTACTCCGACACGCAGGCAGAGATCGACCTGCTGAAGAAGATCGGCGAAGAAGCCGGTGCCCGTGTAGCCGTATCCAAGCACTGGCAGTTCGGAGGAGAAGGAGCGCTGGAGTTGGCCGATGCAGTCATCGACGCATGCAACGACAAGGTCGACTTCAAGTTCCTCTATGATCTGGACACCCCTCTTCGCGAGAGAGTCTCCCGCATCGCCAAGGAGGTCTATGGTGCTGACGGCGTGACCTACTCCAAGGAAGCAGAGGAGAAAGCCAAGAAGTTCGAGGCGGATCCCAAGTTCAATGACTACACCACCATGATGGTCAAGACCCACTTGAGCTTGAGCCACGATCCTACCCTGAAGGGCGTGCCCAAGGGCTGGAACCTGCACATCCGGGATTTCCTCACCTATGGTGGAGCAAGGTTCATCTGCCCGGTGGCAGGCGATATAAGCCTCATGCCAGGCACTAGTTCCAACCCGGCGTTCCGCCGCATCGACGTTGACACCGATACAGGAAAGGTCAAAGGCCTGTTCTAGACAACGAAGCTGATTGAATTCAAAACTGCTTGGATTCACAAAGCGGGAGGTCATAAGGCCTCCCGCTTTTTTCATCCATGGTTTTTAAGAGAAGACAGGCCTTTTGAGAGAAGACAGGCCGCGCATCACATCAAATCACAGCGCAGCCATAAGGTTTCAAGGGCTTGTCATTCCAGGGTCGGGAGAAGAGCCAAAGTCCAGGTCGCACTGCCTTGATCGGAAGATGCCGACACCACTGAGCCATCCAGAGAAGCCTCGTTCAATGAAAACGCAAGGCCACCATTCCAGGTACCGTTCTCAGTGTCGTCTGCTACCTTTTTCCAGTCGCCGTTCATCAACACATATTGCTCGATGGTCTCGGTGAAGCTTGTATTTTCATTCACCTGTATACAGTAATCAGTACCACATTCGGTGGCAACTCCAGTTGGATTGAGATTGAAACTGGCAACCCACTTGGTCTTTCCCTCCTCCAGTTGATTTTCCGCCTCCCAGTGCATGGTTCCGCTGCCAAAGGTCACCACGCCCTTTTTGCTGACTTTTGCATCTACCTTGGTTGTTTCGTCTACGGTAGGATACTGGCTTGTAAAATGGAGAGTGAGGCTGCCTACATAATTTGCGGGTAGCTCAGTAAAGACATCCTCGTCCCCACCGCCACCACAGCAAGGCAAAACAAAGATGAACAATAAAAGCACAGCTCCCCATAAAAACGTTCCCCTGTGTCCATGTATTTTCATTTTGTCAACCTCCTGGTTCCGACTCCTTGGCAACAAGTAGAGATACCCAAACTTGCCATGTTTGACGGGTACTCTGCAATTTTACTTCAGAAAAATTTGCAAATCCAGCAAATGGGATCATCCCAAACTGCCACCCCATAAAAAAACCGGGGAAGTCCCCAAATTTCCTATACTATTGAATAAAATTTCCCAGATAGCTTGTGCGGTCACACAGATGCAAGGAATCATCCGCAGTCGTGGATTGCCCACTTCGAGGCCTCAGCTCACCGAAAAAGATTCTGCAGCATCGACACAGAGATCGCAAGCGAGGAGGGAAATCAGGGAATTTTTATTTAGGTTGAAAATCCTTACCCGCTTCGATAAATTCTCACTCGTTGGACTGTCTCGCTGTGTGTTTTCAATCGCCTGACAAACGTGAGGTTTTAGCCCATGGCCGATGAATCAGGTTCCCCATTCGAACCAAAGATAGTAGCCTTTTGCTGCAACTGGTGCACTTACGCTGGTGCCGATCTGGCTGGCGGCATGAGGCTGAAATATGAACCCAATTTCGTGACGGTAAGGGTCATGTGTTCGGCCCGGGTGTCACCCCATTTCATTATTCGTGCCTTCCAGGAAGGTGCGGATGGGGTATTCATAGGAGGCTGTCATATAGGTGACTGCCACTACGTAAAAGGCAACTACATCACGGCCAAGCGAGTGGCCATCATGAAAAGATTGCTCGAGTTTCTTGGTATTCCCAAAGAACGCCTTCACCTGGTGTGGATCGCTGCATCCGAGGGAGACAAGTACGCACGAGAAGTTGACGCCTTTACCGAGAAGGTAAGAGCCATGGGACCATCTCCTCTCAAGCAGGTCAGATTCTGGAAAGACGCCACTGTGAGCAAAAAAATCTACAAGAGCGAAGCCGCTGCCGAGACCCCGGCCGGAGCGTAAAGAGGTTTTCCCATGCAGGAGCTAAAAGACGAGGTAAAGAAACTTCTGGAACAAGGATCCATAGCCGGCTTCCTGGGCATGATCGCAACGACCTCCGGCGTGGTTCCCCATTTGTTCGTAGCTGACAAAGCCGATGAGATCGAAAAGCTTACCACAGGCGATGTTCGCTACAGCCTGGTGCAGATTCTGCGATGGATCGCAGTGCGTCACCCGGACGATAAATTTGGAATCATGTGCCGGGCCTGTGACGAGAGAGCCATGACCGAGATGTTCAGGAATTCACAGCTGTCCATGGACAAGGTGGTGATGCTTGGCATTCCCTGCACCGACGAGCTGCGAATCGCCTGCGAATGCGAAGAGCCCACCCCCAAAAGCCTGCTCTTCGGCCAATCCACCGCCAAAAAATGGGACAAGGCTGATGTTGAACGCATCGACGCCATGGAGACGGAAGAAAGGCTCGACTGGTGGACCGAGCAGCTGGGAAAATGCATAAAATGCTATGGCTGTAGAAATTCCTGCCCCATGTGTTTTTGCAGGGTGTGCACCCTGAACGACGATCCCCTGGTAAAACGCGGGGAGATTCCATCCGAGTTTCCGTCATTCCACCTCACCAGGGCATTTCACATGGCAGGACGTTGTGTGGACTGCGGGCTGTGCGAGGAGGCTTGTCCCATGGACATTCCCATTCGCACCATCTATCGCAAAGTGCGCCTGGTAGTGGGAGAACTTACAAACTTCTGGACCGGAGAATCAAAAGGCAAAAGCCCTCTTGCCGAGTTGGGCGACGGGACATTTCCCATTCAGTGATAATCGAGGAGGCCTGAGGTGAATTATCGGTCAATTCAAACCACCTGCCCATACTGCGGATGCGGTTGTGGAGCCTTGTTGCAGGTCATAGACGACAAGCTGGTAAAGGTTCTTCCCAGCAAGTCGAGCCCTGTCAATCACGGCGCATTGTGCATCAAGGGCTGGAATATGCACGAGTTCGTCAACAACCCCAAGCGCTTGACC
>JALVPF010000329.1 GCA_027031935.1 Myxococcales bacterium
CGATGGACTCGAAGCATATGCACCAGAAAAATGGAAAGCTGCGCAGGGATGATATCCTGCCTGGAGAGCCTCATACTTTTGTTTTCAAGCGTCTTGGCTACAAGACAAAAACCGTCAAATGGAAATTCGAACCGAAGCAGACAAGAAAAGAAGATGTCGTCCTGGAAAAGGTCAACTTTTCTCTGAAAGTCGAATCGGACCCAAAGGACTGCTCAGTCTATCTGGATGACAAGAACGTCGGCAAAACCCCCAGGGAAATCACAGGTCTCGATCCGACAAAAACCTATAAACTAACTCTCAAGCATCCCTCTTACAAACCCTGGAGCAGTACCATTCGATTTGACGAGGATCAGCCAGTTCAGAAGATTACAAAACGAATGGAACCGAAGGGTTCAGGGCAAATAGAAATCAAGCACAAGGCAAAAACGACAATAAGGAAAAAACCGGTTCACAGGGCTTATGGCGAGTTGTCCGTCAATTCCACACCATGGGGCAAGGTGTTCATCGATGGCAAAGACACTGGAAAATTGACACCCCTGATAAAATTCCGGCTGTCAGCAGGCAAACACACAATAACGGTGAAATTCAACTCAGGAGGTCAGCGAACCGGCGTTGTGGAAATAAAACCAGGAAAAGCGACAAAGAGGATATTCCACAGGTAGACCCTGATTGCCACCTCGCCCTAAATCTGCCTCGAAAATTTATAAAGTTGCAGCATCTTCGCAGGCCCGCGGCAGGCGTAGCTGCATTAGACCAACAACTACCAGTCTTCGGTTCCATCTACATCATCGAGAGGATCTTCTGTCTTTTGATCCTTTGCATCATTGTAATTCCTGGCCTTGGTAACGCTATGCTTTTTAGTGTTGCCACCAGTATCCCGATTCCAGTCCTCTGTTCCGGTTTTTCCTGAGAGAGGATCTTCTCTTTGCCGGAAACGGGCAAGAGCACGTTTTCCTTTCCTGATAAAATCCAAGGCAAAGGTTTTGACATCATTCTCCAGTCCATAAGAAGGGTCTACCACCAACTCATCTTCATAAACCGATTTGGCGTGGCTAAATTCAAAAAGGTACAACCTCAGCTTGTGATCATATGCATCCATAGAAAGTTGCCCAAGTATGGCCCAGTCCAGCCCCAGGACCTGGCCCAAGGCAAGAACATCCTCAAGGGAATCGGACTCGGTCACAGCCCGGCAGGCCCTTGTCATGGTCCGAACAAAAGCGCTTCCAGCCTGACCAGCCACCAAAGGGGCCTCGATAATGTCCTGCGTTCCGGCTGCAACATTCACCACCTTGCCCCAGTTCTGATAGCCTGGTTGCTTGATGACGACGAGGTGAGGACCAGCGATAACTCCATCCAGAGTCAATGGGGTAACATCCTTCAGCTTGCCATCCAGGTAAAGGTTGGCGCCTGGAGGGTCTGACTTTATGGACAGGCTACCTACCGCTTGGGACTGCAGGTTATTTTTTACTTTTTTGAAAAGGTCGACAACGAAAGCCTCGAAACCACCCTTTGGCAAGTTCAAATGAGGGTCCAGCAACAACAGGTCCAGGAAGGCCCTTTGGGCACTCTTGATGTCACCCATCATTCCATGAGCAACACCTATCAACAAAATCGACTCCTTGTATCTATCCAGGGGCTCCAAATAGCCGCCCATCTTCTCAAAGGCCTTCCGAGCCAGCTTCGCATATTTCAGCGACGCAGCATAGTCCATATTTTTCAAGGCTTCCTTGGCCTTTGCAAGCGCCTTCCTGGCCTTTTCTTTTCTGGCTTTCACCTCGGGCGGTGCGTTGGCTGTCAAGCGCTTGTTCAGGTCCAGGACCGTGATGCCTGGAGTATTTCTCATCACCTTCCTGATCACATTGGTCACGGTCCCTGCAGCGTGCTCCAAATCAGACGACATTCCAACCACAAAAACCTGTGTAATGTTGTAATCCGTAGCGGATTTGGCAGGTCGGGATCCTAGGGTACAAAAGAAGAACAAAAAGCAAAAAGCGAAATAACCATAGCTCCGTTTCATAATCTGTCTCCCTGGTCAGAACCTGAAAACCACTTGAGCAGAATTGGCCTCTTCCGGGTTTATCAACAGCAGCCCGGCTGTCAGACCTGCACCTACCACAACCACTCCAACTGCGGTCCACAACCACCAGGCGTGCAAGATATCCGCATGACCTTCGTCAGTTTCATCGTAGGTCTCATCCTGTTCACCATAGCCGCTTTCACCAGAGTCGCCGTAGGAAAGCCCCTCGGCATCTTGTTTTCCGACCATGGCTGCAGAAGGGTCCATGGATATAGCTGCAAACATTGAATCTATTTTAGAGGAGAATTCCGGAGAAGAAGGGTCTAGTACTGACTCCATGGATCTCAACCTTCTCCCCGACACACCATCCCAATGGTATCCCCGAACGCGAATCCCATCTGCCTGTGATGACAGATCGACAAAAACGAATCTGTCTGCAGAAACCTTGCGTAAAAGTTGATCAACCTCATCAGGATACGATGCCGCACCAAGGGCAATCTCCAGCCTCTGCAGCAGGGCGCTCAGCCAGGCAGTCCCCATGAGCATGTCCAATGAAACATTGATCTCCTTACGGGCACCAGCGCGTATTTCGACGGATCTGCCGGTGGGCTTGTAGCCGGAATGGATCAACCTTATCACGTGGCGGCCGGGCAGGATTGACAGCTTTTTCGGGGTGCGCCCTTTTTCTTGTCCATCGATCCAGATCTCCGCTTGTTGGGGATCACTCTTCAAAAGGACCTCTGCCTTGTGCTTGTTTTTCAAGTTCTCTAACACCTTGGCAAAAGTAGAGGAGAGGGACGGCGGAAACAACATGGGATCCAGCTTTGCTTTAGGGTTTATAATCAAAAGTCTTTTGAAAACTCGCATACCTTCTTTTTTTTTACCAAGAAAAACGTAGGAAGCTCCAAGATATGTCAAAGCTTGAGTGAAAGTCTTGACTTTGAAAGATGAACTGGGATTACTGAAGATAAGTTCCTCGGCTTGCTTCAGATAGGAAACAGCCTTGTCCAGTTCCAAAGAATCATAGGATTTTCTGCCCTGATCTATCAAATGTTCGACCTTATCCCAGTTATCGTCTGGCTGGGTGTTAGTCCCTGTATCTTTAAGACGGGCATAGACATCCACCAATTCAAATGCGCCTATTGAAGAGAGCTTTTCCTCGAGGCTATTCTTGAGTCTGGATTTCAATTCGGACAAGGAATCTTCTTTAGAGTAAACGACAATCGCTATCTTGACTTTGGACTGGGCGTGTACCAAGGCGAAACAAGACAGCAAATACACGAAGAGTGCTGAAATCCAGATTTTAGGGAATATGGCTTTGGCGCCAATCACCGGTATCTCCCGGCATCAAAATGAAAACTCTATTGCGCCCTGCTCTGGTTGTAACAAGTACCAAGTCAAGACACCAGCTCCTGCTCCCACTACGGCCACACCACCAATGATGGTCCAGAACCACCATTTGTTGTAAATCTTGTCGCCCTCAGGGGTTTCCGGAATGCAAGTTCCGGACGCAGCATCACAGATCTCACCTATGGCACAGTCCGAATCTGAATTGCATGACGCAACCGCGGCCTGAAGATTGTCCTTCTTTTTATGTATCGCATTACCGGACGGAATCTTCACTTTTCTGTACAGCGACGTGAAAAATGCATCAGCACGTGGGATGAAACTCGGCTTTGTCATGTTCAGCGAAATGGATTTGTAGGACAAGACCTTCGGGGGCTCTATCTGTACCATGACCGCTTCCGCATTCACATCTCCCTGCCTTTGCTTCACGGCAGCTATGACCAGTCGCTGTACACCCAACCATTGTCCAAATTTGATCACATCGCCCTTTGGAGGATCGTCATCCAGATCGCTCGTGAGATTTTTTGATCTCTTCTTGAATTGATCGAGATCCTTAGACGGCCTCAGGGTGGCTTCAACTCTTTCTTCATGGGTTGCATGAAAATCTACCAACTTGCCCCACGGAAGATATCCATCCATCTCGACCCTGACAAAGTGTCTTCCTTCCGGGATCTTCACCAGGTTCAAAGGAGTAACGCCCTTGAACACTCCATTGAGGTAGACCTCGGCAGCAGGGGGATTGCTTTTCATTTGGACCATGCCAACAGGGGCGTTGGTCACTGATTCCTTTGCTTGATCGAAGATGGAAATCATTGAAGGAGGAAACATCTTCGGATCAAGAACCTTGCGCCTGTCAAACATGGCCACCAGGCGAAAAGCCTCTTGTCCCTGTTCGTTGTCACCTGAGAGTATCCGCGACGCACCGATAAACAGCAAGGTTTCAATATAGTCGGAACCATCACCAAGACGACCAGCCGCTTCAACAAACAGGTTCTTGGCTTTCTCCAAATCATCTATGGCTGCATCCAACTCCAGGTTGTCGTACTGTTC
>JALVPF010000330.1:0-13630 GCA_027031935.1 Myxococcales bacterium
AGCGCTGATTTGTTTCTGGATATTGGCGGCTCATGGACAAGCCCGGATATTGCGGGCTATCTCGATCTCGATGCAAAGCGGGTCAGAGTCCGTGGTTTGCCTTCGGACCTTCGCAAGCTAAAAGGCAGAGTGAAAATTTCACATACCGGCTTGGAAATCGAAAGGCTCAAGGGGCGTTTTGGCGGTGGTGATTTCTCTTTGTGGGGTTGGGCACGGTTCGGAAAGAACGTTTTTGAAAAAGCGGCGGTCACCGCTGAATTGAAAAAGGTTAGATTCAAGGTTACCGACAAGCTCTGGGCTACTGGCAGTGGTGCGCTGACTCTCACAAAAACCAAAGACGAGATCGCAAAACTCAAAGGGCAGGTTCAGATTGATAAAGGCGCATACAAGGAACAGGTTTCCCTGGTATCTCTTAGTGATGGCTTGTTCAGGAGGCGAAGACCCCTGGCAAGGACCTACGACAAGAGAAACGAAATGTTACGCCTGGATGTAGATCTGATTGTGCCGGGAAACCTCAATGCCATGTATAATCTCGAACTCGTGCAATACGCAGCACAGCTGAGAGGAGAACTTAAGCTTACGGGAACCAACGAGCGTATGGGTCTATTGGGTGAATTGGAATCGTCCAGTGGGCAAATTTCATATTTGAGTAAAAATTTCAAAGTGCAGTCCACCCGGGTCCAGTTTCTGGATAAATACAGCATAAGCCCCAGGTTTGACGTTATGGCCACACGAACCGAGTCTGTGGATCGGGGAGATGAGGGAAAGACCACATATGAAGTTGACTTGAGTCTCCACGGACAAGGAGACGATGTTAGGGTCAGCCTGCATTCCTCGCCACCTCTCGATGAGAGAGATATAGTTACCCTGCTTTCATTGGGTGTCACCAGTCGCGATATGGAGAGACTGAAAACCGATGATTTGCTCGGTCTTGGGGGTGAAATATTTCTTCGCTCGCTGAATGCCGAAGAGAGATTGCAGCAGTATTTTCCTTTTCCTCCGGGCCTGATCAAACCAAAATATTTTCGCATGCGTTCCAGGTATTCGAATCTGACGCAGACAACGACTCCTCGCGTAGAAGCAGGTGTAGAGGTAAGCATAATCAGTCCTGATTTGAGTTTGGGCTATAGCCGATCGCTGTATGTGGAAAACGATCAGATTCTGGAACTGGTATATGACCTGGATAAAAACATATCCACGCAGCTCAGATGGGAAAGCGCCAGTGAGAACGATTATGGTGATTTGGGTCTGGATCTAAAGCTGGATTGGGAATGGTGAGACAATGAGACGGGATTTTGGCTTGACTAGTTTGGTTCTGGTCTCCACGCTAATGGTTTCTCCTGTCTCGGCATCAACACTGTATGGCTTGTTGGGCCGCAAGGTCATGTCTGTGGAGCTGGATGGTGCAAAAAAATCCGGACTGACTAAATCAGAGGGATTGGCTTACATCGTAATCATACCCGGGGACAGGTTTTCCATACAGGCTGTAAGACGTTCTTTGAAACTGCTTTACCACCTGGGTTTGTTTGGCCAGATTAGGGTTACGGCAAAAAAGGTGGAGGGTGGGCTGGAACTAACATTCCATTTTGAAAAGAAACACAGTGTCGTGTCTATTTCGATCTTGGGCTGTGAGTCCATCCCTGTTGATGATCTCATGCGATTGAGTCGTCTTGCCAGGGGAAGAGAATTTGATCATTGGAAAATGGAGGCCGGAGCCCAGGATATGGCAGCCTTGTACAGGCGAAGGGGGTATCGCCAGGTAAGGATTGTATCCAAGGCCGAGGATTTGCCTAGTTCGGATGTGGCGGTTGAGCACTTCATACAGGAAGGACCTCCAACCAGAATTTCCAAAATAGTTTTCAGGACCAGCAAGCTTGTTTTCTCCAGGAAGAAGCTATTGGATGTTTTGGACCTGGAGCGAGGTGATGTTCTTGACGAGCAGAAACTGAATGCCGGATTGGATAGGCTGAGGACATTCTTTTTTAAAAATGGATACCTGGAAGCAAAGGTGGCGGATCCGGTCTTGGATTATAGCTCCAGAGCCACCTGGGAACCGCTAAGCATAGATATAACGACAGGTCATCGGGTGGTGGTGGAATTTCTTGGAAATCATGCCCTGGATTCAAAGAGCCTGCTCGATTCACTGGATCTGTCTAAAGGAGTTGTTCTCAATGACTTTGTCCTGGCGGACATGCGGGATCGAATCAAAAAGGAGTATATGCATCAGGGCTATACAAGGATAAAGATTTTCTCCAGAGTGTTTCTGGAAAAATCAAAGGGTCTGAAACTTGTCAGGTTTTATCTGGAAGAAGGACCCATGGTCGAGGTACAGAGTGTAGAGTTTGTGGGTAACAGTTTTTTTCCTGATGAAAAATTGCGGGGATATGTTTTCGACGCCGTAGCTGACGAGATTCCTCAACCTGCCCTTGGACAAAGGGTTGACGCCGGAGATATGGACAATCTTGGTGGTAGCGAAGAAGATGACCTCAGTCGACCTGTGGACATCCCTCAAGGATATTGGTTCGATTTGGTACCGGAGAAGATCTACCTGCCTGATGCATATACCAAGGCCCTCAATGCCATCGAGGATCTCTATTTGTCAATGGGCTTTTTGGAGGTCAAAGTTAGCAAGCCCATCCTGTATTACGATGACTCTGGATCGAGACTGTTTATAAGCATCCCCATCCATGAGGGTCGTCAGACCATGGTTGAATCCATATCTTTTGCCGGCAATCATGCCATAGAAGCAGGGAAGCTTCTCGCCGTTGCCGACCAGTTGGATCGATTCATCAGGCCAGGTGGTCCACTGGATCAATATGGTCTGGAAGTATTGAGAAAGGAGTTGGCCAAGACATATGCACAGCAAGGGTTCGTCTATTGCAATCTGGAACAGGAGGTAGTTTTTTCAAAAGACAGGACCCTGGCTGAGGTGATTTTTCATATCGACGAGGGCCCGCTCGTGCATGTGGGGAGAGTCATCGTACGGGGGAATATCTTGACGGACCACAGGATTTTCGACGCGCTCGTATTGCTCAAGCCCGGCGATGTCTTTTCGCCTGCGGCAGTGCGTGCCAGCGAAGATAATCTGCTTCAGTTGGGCTTGTTCGATGGGGTGGATATCAAGATGTTGGATCCAGATGACGCAGGTGCGACGAAGGATGTGCTGGTTGATGTTACTGAGAGACTCTCCCATCACATCACTGTGGGACCCGGTTTGTCTTCCGCAGAGGGAATCCGTCTGCAGGTTGAGTATGTGCAAAGGAACCTGTTCGGCTTCGCACTGGAATCATTGACTCGTGCAAAGATAAATTATCAGGTTTTTTACCCAACGCCCATCGTGCCTGAGTCATTGGGTGAACGGTTTTCCCAAATGAGTTTTGCAGAGGGCCTGGAGTGGAATGTGATGTCAGGACTGCATCTGCCAATAATGTGGTTTATCCAGGGACGGCCAGCCGGAAGGTTGGACGTGGTCGGCTTGCGAGACCATGCTCTGTCGTTCGATCTTACAAAGGTTTCAGTGACCGCCGGAATGGATTTCAGGTTGAGCAAGTCCCTGTCGTTTTCCGTGGACTATGGGGTGGAATATATAGATCTTACCTGCCCATTTAAGGGCTATGTGTCCGGTATTGACACAGGTCCATGTGGGGATACGCCTGACAGGTGGCAACGCTATGATGAGGGTCGGTTGCCACTGGGGTCTTTACGGCCAGAGATGTCATGGGATATGCGAGATAACCCGTTCAACCCTCATCTCGGCTTTCTTGCCTTTTTGCGAAGCGAGCTGGCACACAGCCTTTCGCCCGCCAGGCCTGTGTACTATGTCAAATTGGATGGGCAATTGTCTGGATATCTGCCTCTGGGCAAACATACGACACTGGCCATGTCATTTAGAGGCGGCGGGATCTTTCATCTCACCAGTGATTCCACAACTCCATCCCACAAGCTTTTTTACCTTGGTGGACGCAATACCATTCGTGGATTTGAAGAGGATAACCTTATTCCGCAAGACCAGTCGGAATCCTGCTTCTGTGACAAGAAGGATGAAAATGGTGTCTGCATAGGTCAGACACGTTGTGTCTCACAAGGTGGAAACGCGTATTTGAATTTCAAGACCGAGCTTCGCTTTCCCCTGATGGGAACCTATCTTTTCGGTGCCTTATTTTTCGATCTGGGCAACCTATGGGTGCAGATGCAATCTGTCAATCCTCTGGATCTTCGGCCTGCTGCGGGTTTTGGCGTGAGATTGGCCACACCGATAGGACCTCTTGCTTTTGACTTAGGCTTCAACCTGTCTCCTGAATCTTCCAGGGGGGAGAGCCTGTGGAACCTGCATTTCAACGTGGGAGTCTTTTGAATGGAACAGATTCAAAAAGGCCAACTGCCTTCCTGTGCTCATGGAACGACGCTGAAGTCATAGTCGAGGTTCAGATCTTCCATCGCTTTCCAAAGTTCGCTCAGATCATTGTACATTACAACCACGTCATGTTTGCGGCCGTTGGCATCTATGGCGTGTTTCTTGAATATTGCTTCTTTCTTGAATCCAAGGTGCTTGAGAGACTCGATGGAGAGGTTGTCATCGACTCGTACCATGGCCTGAATTTTTTCTACTCCCCTGGCTACAGCTCTGTCGTAAAGTTCGCGTAGCAAAATTCTTCCAAGACCCTTTTTGCGGTATTTGGGCAAGAGGACCATCCTGACTTCTGCAACGTGGGTAGACCAACCGTGGCGTTCGGTGTGTAAGGTGCCGTCAGCAACAACTTTTTCACGATCGCCTTGCCTGACCACTGCGATAATGGGCAGGACCCGATCGTAATCCAGATTTGCACACCAGTTGGTGATGACCTCCCGCTGTGTAACATCATGTTTGAAGTATTTCCTGTTTTTCGACGCCAAGGATCTGAAGAATGAAAAAAGGCGGTCCCTATCGTCTGATCTCAAGGGCCTTAGCTGTATCTCTGTTCCATCTGTAAGGGTGTAGGTCTTGGGATATTCGCTGAAATCCATCATGTGTTTTGAATCTTTCATGGCGACCTCCACGTGATTGTGACTTCATTATGAGCAAAGGGCTTTTTGTACAACAAACCGGCAGGATTAGAACTTTTCCGAACCAGGATGTCAATACTTGCATTTGAGCCCCTGATTTCCCACCTCGCTTGCGATCTTTGTGGCTATGCTGCGGAATCTGTCCTCGACGTGGTGAATCCACGACTGCGGACGATTCCTTGCATCTGTACAACCTTACAAGCGATCCTGAAAATCCGACTCCAGGGGCTGTATTTTTCGCACAGCTAAATTTGATCGCCTGTAGCTGTATGTTATCATCTAATATGAACTTTTAAGGATCGACCCGGAGGGTTCATCATGGGTAAAGAAAAAAAAGGTGAGGAAAGGCGGCGATACCCGAGGGTTCCGTTGTCGCTCCTGATCCAGTATCGATTTGATACGCTGGAAGATTTTCTGGCCGAGTACGCCACCAATATAAGCATGGGTGGCATGTTCATTGGGACAGAAAAACCTCGTGAAGAAGGAAGCCTCATCTACCTGCAGTTCTATCTGAGAAATGGGGCAAAGCTCATAGAAGGTCTGGGCAAGGTGGTCAGGGTCGTGTCCCCCGATGAAAGTGACGAGCCAGGTATGGGAATCGAGTTTGTCAATTTCAACCGCGAGTCAATGAAACTCGTGGAACAGATCGTCAACAATCAGTTGTCCAATGAATGAAATAGACCTCTGCCACCACCAGCAAGGTCGTGACGATCGTTCATCCTGACAGTCTTTCTTGAAAAATAGACGCGTAAAGGGAGGTGAGTTCTTGTCCAATGTGGAATGCAAGGTTAAAAAAGATATTTCCCCATTCAGAAAAATTGCCATAGGTACCTGGCAGACAGCTTACGACCCGTCGATTTATGGCACTCTGCGAATCAATATGGAAAAAGCCCAGAAGTATATCGAGAAGTTCAGGTCGGTGACGGGAAAGAAACTGACTGCGACCCATATGGTGACCAAGGCTGTCGCGCTGGCGCTTAAAGCATGCCCTGATGCCAATGCCATCCTGCGCTGGAACCGGATTTACCTCCGCGACACCGTAGATATCTCTCTGCTGGTGTTGATCGAATCCGATGGCCGACTGGATCTGTCCGCTGTCAAACTCAACAAGGTGGACAAAATGAGCCTGGAGGAGATGGTCACAACCCTGGATCACCACGTGGAAAAGATCAGGGCCAGGAAGGACAAGGCCCTGGAGAAGACCCGTAAGTCCATGCTTAAAATTCCTTTTTTCTTCATCAATTTTTTTATGAAGATCCTGTCCTTCTTTGCCTATACTCTGAACTGGAACATGGCCAAATTCGGAATTCCCAAGGACGCTTTCGGTGGTGCCATCGTAACTTCCATCGGACCCATAGGCCTTGATATCGGCTACGTGCCCATAGTTCCATATAGTCGTGTTCCAATATACGCTGCTCCAGGGGAGATCCACCCGGAGCCCGTTGTGCTGCAGGATGGTTCCGTTGGTGTGGCTCCCATGATGAATCTGAATGCCACTTTTGATCACAGGGTCGTAGATGGCGGGCATGCGTCCATTCTTGCGCGCACCATCAAGGAGGTGTTCGAGGATCCTTTCGGAAAACTGGACCCTGTAGATGAATCGGATGACTCTCAGGGTAAAGCGGCTTCCAAAGATAGCTGATCCTCTATCATTTTTGTCATTACGGGATCGTCTTTTATATCTGAACTCAAGGGATGCAGAGCCGCCCTGAAAACATTTGCGCCCTTGTAAGTTTCAAGTCTGCTCTCCAGGGCTGTTTTCTCTCCCTCTTGGTTTTGCAGTTTTCTCTTTGTTCTCAGAATTTCCAGCTCATTCACCAACTGATCCACGGGAAGATGCTTGATTTTCAGATGTATCAAGCCAAGGTATTCCCCCTGCTTGTATGGTTGAAAAATCAATGTGTTGTTGATTTTTCGGGGGATTATGATCATTCGGTCGTCTCCTGCGCCTATGATGAAATCTATTCCTTCCACCTTTTGGGCGAGTTGCTGATCCTTTTTGGTGCCCATGTTGCTCAGGACTATTACCATGTCCACTGGATCCGATGGTGCCTTGAGTTTTTTCACCATGTCCCGGGTGGTTTTTACTGGGTCCTGTATGGTGATTCCATCTGGTATTTTCTCCCTCTTGCCCACCAGGCCCACGAGCCCAATGGACAAACCTCCGGCACGGGTTTTCAATACGCGCTCCATACCCGCCGTTTTTTCGCCGGACACTACATTGGAGGCGAGCAGGCGGATACCAGCCTGTTTGGCCAGACGCTGTATTTTTGCCAGCCCCAGGTCCATGTCCAGGACGCTGGGAGTCCAGGCATAAAGGCCTAGCTTTCCGTGGGCCTTTATGATGAAGCTTGCTCTGGAGTCGAGATACTTCCTGGACACGCCTTTGGTTACCTTGCGAGGATAGAGCATGTCGCCTGCGTCCAAAAACAGGATAGAGTCGCCTTTTGCTTTCAACTCGTCGAGGTAGCCTGCTTTCTTGGCAAGACCGCCAAGGGGGTTGGCGCTTCAGCCACAGGGTTCGAGTTCTCCCAGGAGATTGCTCTGGTAGACGAGCATCAGATCACCACCCTGCCGCTTCGTTACTTTGCTGATGGTGGCGCTGGCCTCCATACCCGGTTTTTGTGCATATGATCCAGAGCATGCCGATATGAGCAACAGGGCAATTGACATGGTTGATGAATGCTTCATTTTTCCTCCAGCACGAGTTCTGAAATCGCTTCAACCGAAGATATGGGCATGAATCGTTTTGAATGCTCCTGGCCGACCTGATCCATGTTTCCAAATGGCAACATTATTCGTTCAAACCCCAGTCCTTGAGCTTCGGTGACTCTTGAAGCTGCGTTGGGAACGGCCCTTACTTCGCCTGCCAGACCCACCTCTCCGAAGACCGCCAGGTCCGGAGCCACGGCCTTGTCATGCAGCGAGCTGAGAATGGCTATACAGATTGCCAGATCTGCTGCCGGCTCATCTAGACTCAATCCTCCTGCCACGTTAATGAAAAGATCACAACCCGCGAGACTTGCTCCTGTCCTTCTCTCCAACACCGCTGCCAGCAGCGCAACCCTGTTTGGATCACAGCCCAGGGCAGTCCTTCTTGGTTGGGCTACGGGAGTAGGTCCAACGAGGGCCTGCACCTCCACCAGGATGGGCCTCGAGCCCCTCAAGGCACAAAAAACCGAAGAGCCGGATACACCCGGGGGACGGTCAGCAAGAAAAGCAGCAGAGGGATTGGAAACCTCAGCCAGACCCTGACCCGTCATCTCGAAGACACCAATTTCACTTACAGGACCGTGCCTGTTTTTATGGGCCCGGACGATTCTCATGGACCTGCCCTGGTCGGATTCGAAATACAAGACCGTGTCCACCAGGTGCTCCAAGGCCCTGGGGCCGGCAAGATTTCCCTCTTTTGTCACATGACCTATGAGTACCAGGGGGATGTTTCTGGCCATTGCCGAATCCACCAGCCTGGATGCAGACTCCCGCACCTGGCTGACGCCTCCAGCGGGAGATGGAATGTCCGAGCAGCGAACGGTCTGTATGGAGTCGATGACCACCAGATTCCATGGCTCCTGCTCCATGACCTGGCGAATGTTGTCCGTGTCTGTGCTCGCCAGAAATTTCAGCCCATCCTGGTCAAGACCAAGCCTTTGAGTCCTGGATTTGAGTTGCGCCAGGGACTCTTCCGCGCTGACATAAAGGGCAGGGCTGTTGGAATTGGCTATGCCTGCGCACATTTGCAAAAGAAGGGTGGATTTTCCTATGCCAGGCTCTCCTCCCAGAAGAATGCTGCTTCCAGGTACAAGCCCTCCACCCAAGACCCTGTCGATTTCATCGAGATGGCAGAGGATACGCTCGTGATCCGCAATGGGGATATCCTGGGCCATGATGGGTTTTTTGTATTGCCCAGCGATTGTGTTGCCCGGCGTCAAAGGTTTGGTGCCGGAAGTGGGTTTTAGCTCTTGCTTCTCCATTGTGTTCCATTGCTCACATCCAGGACACATGCCAAGCCACTTGGGTTCAATCCTGCCGCAGACACTGCATTTGTATTGGATCCTGGTTTTAGCCAATGCTGCCTCCTGGAATTTGTTCAGTGTAACTGATTCAAGGGTCTGTAACAAAGGGTTCTTAGTATGCGATGAGGATTTCAAATTTAATTTGAATTCATGAATTTGATACTGGAGTAGATGCCTTCTATACTGTTGCCATGAGTGACAAAGAAAAACATACAGGAATGGAGACCAGGGCCATTGAGGTGGAAGGACCAGGTTTGAGCCAACAACGATGCGTTTTGGTACAGGTGCAGGGGCCAGAGCCTGGGAAAATTTTCCAGCTTACCCAAGCGCGCATGGTGGTTGGCAAGAGCCCTGATGCTGACATCATAGTACCGGACTTGACCGTCAGCCGTCAGCATTTCGAAGTGCTAGAAGAAAACGGAAGGTTTCTGATCAAGGATCTTGGCAGTACCAATGGGACAGAACTGGATGGGGCAGCGGTACGCGAAGCCTATCTTCGTCCTGGCTCGACCATCAAGGCCGGCAAAGTGGTTTTTCGTTTTCAGACGGAGTACGACCCGGTTCATATACAACCGTCCAAAAGGGAAAAGTTTGGTCATCTCCATGGACGTTCAGTGCGCATGAGGGAGATCTTCGCCATGTTGGAGAAGGTATCTCCATCTGATGTCACGGTTTTGCTCATAGGTCCCACCGGGACAGGGAAAGGCGCCGCAGCCGCAGCCATTCATGACAAAAGCCCTCGTCGAAAAGGTCCGTTCGTGGTTGTGGATTGCGGTGCGGTGGCACACAACCTCATTGAATCCGAACTGTTTGGCCACGTCAAGGGTGCGTTTACAGGCGCCACCGGCTTGAGGCAAGGGGCATTGGAACAGAGCCAGGGTGGGACCTTGTTTCTCGACGAACTGGACGATCTCCCTCTGGATTTGCAGCCAAAACTATTGCGAGCCATAGAAGAGCGGGTGTTCGTGCGAGTGGGGTCTACGAAACCGATTCCATTTGATGCCAGGATCATTGCAGCCAGCAAAAAGGATTTGCGACGCGAGGTGGCCGATGGCCGCTTCAGGGAGGACCTGTATTACAGGCTCTCGGTGGTTACCGTTAGGCTCCCCTCTCTCAGGGAGAGGACCGAAGACATCCCCGTGCTATTCGACCATTTTGCGTCGGATACCGACCTGAGTTTTGCCGATCTGGACGAGGGCATGAAAGCGAGATGGTTGAACCATTCATGGCCAGGCAATGTCAGGGAGCTGAGAAATGCAGTAGAACGCTCCAAGGCTCTTTCCAGTGATGGCCTGGCCGCGGGGTATGGTGTTGCCGCAAATTCAGGATCTGCTGTTGGCACATTGTCTCCCAATTATTCCATCCCGTTCAAGGAAGCAAAGGAACGCCTGGTGGACGCTTTCGAGCGCGAGTACCTGACCAGGCTTCTGGCAAGGGCTACGGGTGGGGTGGCAGGCGCCGCCCGCACGGCTGGCATAGATCGCAAGCACCTGTATGCTCTTTTGGAGAAACACGGTCTTGGAAAACCAAAAAGATCATGACCCGTTTTGAATTGCTCTCTCCATGTCCGAATCCCATGCTTCTGATTTCTGGAAAGTGGAAAGTAATGCCCAAATCTCCCACACTATTGAATCAGATTTCCCAGATCGCTTGTGAGGTCACACAGATGCAAGGAATCGTCCGCAGTCGTGGATTGCCCACGCCCACGTCGAGGCCTCACCTTACCGAAAAAGATTCTGCAGCATAGCCACAGAGATCGCAAGCGAGGTGGAAAATCACGGTAATGTTTACGAGATTGACAGAAATCTCTCTCAATGCTGAAATGAAGCCACTTATAGCTGAAGATAAACAGTCAAGGAGGCTGTGACCATGTGGAAGATTCTCACCTCGGCAATTATTGTGATTTTTGCTGTAGCCATCTTAGCAATTGTAGCTCCTGCCGGATGTGGTGGTAGCACAGGCCCTCGCATTGAAGCTGGGCTGAATACACGTAATCTTTGTGGTTACGCTGTTTCCGGAATGCGTGAGGAGACACGCTGCATCAATGATTCCGCCTGTACCCAGGCCGACGAGTTCTGTCTGCAATCTCATCCGGATGAAGCAAGGGCTTGTACCGCCGACGATCAGTGTTCCAACGGCGAGCTTTGTTTCAGCGGTTTTTGCTACCCTGCGTGCGAGTCTGATGCGGACTGTTCCGATAATCTCAAGTGCCTGGACTCGGGCAATGCCGGCGATTCCTGTGCAATATCGGACGATTGTCCGGCAGGCTGGACATGTGAGACCGGACATTGCCTGGCAAAAACCTGTAGGGTCTATGGCTATTGCAGGCAATGTGACCACGACGGGCAGTGCCAGAGCGGTATCTGCGATAATGGATGGTGTCGCTCAAACTGTTCTTCGGATAGTGATTGTGATGCTGGTTTGTTTTGTACAGGCGGTGTCTGTCGTCCTCCCCATGCAACGGATTTCAGTTTTTGCAACTCGGGCGACAGGGATCTGGAGATCAAGGCCTCTGAGACCACTGTCAAGGGAGATGCAGATGCTGCGCCATTTTGTGATTTCGAATGGGATTCCCCTGAAGACACCATCGTTGTCGCTCCCGATGACTGTGCCATGTTGAGGGTGAGATTTCGTCCTCCGCAGGAGGGTACCTACAGGGCCAGGATTGATGTGTTTTCAAATGATGACACCATGAATCCATATTCATTGTTCATGTGTGGATATGCCGTGGCCAATGAATGTAGCATCGCATACGACGGAGTCTGCCCTGATTGCCCATCGTGTGGAGAAGACGATTTCAAGGGTTACGAGGACAAACCATCGGCATGCGGGAACTGATGACAATCTGTGCTTATTCCTGCAGGGGGGCCTCGAGGGTACAGTCAAAATAGGTTGAAGCAAAAAAACCGTTATTGAACCTGAACGAAGCCTTGCCTTTGAGTTGTTGGCCAGGAGCATTTCCACCTTTGGAAATTTCCAGTTTACCGTCGTCATACTCTGGCCATTGTTCGCCTACCCCTGGACGGTAGAGCAGGACCCTGTTAGTGAAATCTTCTCCTTCAACCAGCAGATCGTTGTAATCATCCAAACCATCGAGATCGATAACGACTATGGCAGCATATTCGAAACCTTCTCCACCTTCGAACATTCTCTTGTAAAAAATTTTATAAGCAGGAGTTGGATCTTCGTAAAGGTGACATGTGAGTTCGTCAAAATTGCAATCGATGCGGTCGCATTGACTTCCGGTTATGCCGGTATCTTCTCCGCCGCAGCCGAATATGGATGCGGCGACAAAGGTCATTACGAGGAAAGGTGTAGATTTTGTCATGGCGTGAACTCCAATACGATGGTCTATGGTTTATGAGATGTTTTCTTCATTGTTCCTGCCATGTCCCCAGGCGGAACATTACCGCCTGGTGACTCGATCCATCGGATGGATCAACCCAGGCGTAGTTGTATGCAATACCCACATGGCCGTCTGGCGAAATTGCTACCTTTATATGTTGTCCATCTGTGGCATCGGCATCAGATGTGTCGATGAGGTCCTGGTTCTTTTTCCACTTGTTTTGCTCGGTCAGCTCGTTCGGCCATTCGCCCGTAAAAACCGCCAAGCGTGGTCCATCCTGGTTGTGGTTACACACCATGTCACCTGGAGCATAGTCACTGCACCTATAATAGGCGACGATGGGCAACTGGGTTGCGGGATCTATTACGAGAGATGGGTACAGCCCTGTAGAACCGTTTGAGTCGATGGTGCCGTTTGTCCACGAGAGTCCATCAGAGGAATAGGCTATTTTCAGGTTTTTCTTGTCGGGGTCGAAATAAGCGATGAGAATGGTCCCGTCTGGCGCTACCTGCATGGAGATGGATTCTGCTGGCATGGCCTTTTCGGGTCTGGCGACCACATTCCAGCACCAACCTGTGGACTTGATGCACTCCAGGCCATCGGGACAATCGTCATTGGAGGCACATTCCCTTGTGCCGGTGAATGCACCGTCCTTGCGCCTGTCAAAAGTCAGTACACCGTATTTTCCGTTGTAAAATGCAATGGCTGGTTGTCCCTGCTGGTCAAAGGCCAGGGAGTTGAAAAGACCGGACCCACGTCCAAGGTCTATCCACTGGTGGCCCCACCCACCGCCTGAGGATGTGGTCAACTCCAGGTCTGAGCAGTCCTGGGCGTCTTTTGTGTAGCCGTTGTGGATGTCTCTGTAAGCGATACCAATCGTGCCGTCAGGTGCCACTGCAATCGATGGCCAAAGACCCACCACATCACCGAAGTCGCAGATGGCCTGCATCTTCGGGCAATCAGCACCTGCTGCTGCCTCGTTGGAGTTCACCACGGCAGGATTGAGATTCCATGACCCGGGTCCCGTTCGCCTGCCAACCATTACATCCGTGCCCCCACAAACCTGCAATCCAGCCTGTCCTCCTAGGAATGACATGGTTGGAGTCGTTCCTGCGAATCTAAAAGAAATGCCGGAGAGCATGACCGAGGATATCTCGACGACATCTTCGTGGTTCCAGTCTGTACCGTCGAACCATGCATACCGTACCTGCTCGGACTCCACTGG
>JALVPF010000330.1:13640-33882 GCA_027031935.1 Myxococcales bacterium
GCTATGTGCACACTGGTGTGCATGAACCGGAATAGCAGCGCCACTCCGATCCGCTTGGTGCAGTATCGGTGCAATCTGCCTCCGAGCTGCATGATTGAGAATCCGTGCCCTGTTTGAAGTAGGCGATGCCGAAGGTGTTGTCGTCTGCAGCGTCCAAGTCAAGTTGCAAACCTGCCTCTTGCTGATCCACTGACTGCAGACCACCGAATTTCAAAACCATGGTTTTTCCAGCATCATCATCGCCAGCGTCTATTGCGTTATCATCGCCATTGGTACCTGCATCGTCCTTGTCATTGCTTGATGAACAAGCCGCAGGTGCCAGAAGAGTGGCCGCACCGACTGCTATCAAGGTAGATAGTAAAAAAGCAAACATGTTAGTCACAGGGCGCATATGACACCTCCTGTCATTATGTTGCACTCAGCCCATGATAACCGTCCTTGAGTTGTTTCGTCAAACCACTCAGCGAAACCTCATGTACCCGTCTGCAAGTTTGACACGCAACGGTATTCGCAGGCATGATGCAATACAGGCTTGTTCTGTATTTTTCGGGAGTAGCACCGTGGGAAGATTTTCAAAGAAAAAAACTCTACTCAAGACCAGGACCGATTCCGGTTCGGCACTGTCATTCAATAAGTACAAGCTTGTGATAATCGAGGGCCAGCAAGATGGAGCCGAGTTCATTGTTGACCGCGATCTGGTCAGAGCCGGATCTTCACGCAGCAACGACGTGGTAATAGAGGACCATACCGTGTCACGGAAGCATTTCGAGATAGAGATCACGGATGATGGTCCCATGATCAGAGACCTTGGAAGTACCAATGGAACCGATGTGGAGGGCTGTCGTATAAAAGAGGCTTTCCTTCATCCCGGGGCTCGTATTGGAGCGGGGGAAGTGGTGCTGGTCTTTCAGCCCTTGAGGGAGGTGGTGGAGATCCCTCTCAGTTCTAAAAACGCTTTTGGCCAGATGCTGGGAAGAAGTGCCAAGATGAGAGCACTGTTTCACCTGGCGGAGAGAGTGGCAAGCAAGGACACCACGGTCCTGATCACGGGAGAAACAGGAACAGGCAAGGGGCTGCTGGCGGAAGAGATCCATTCCCATAGTCCTCGAGCCCAGGGACCGTTTGTGGTTGTGGATTGTTCCACCATCCCTGCTCATCTCATGGAGTCGGAGCTTTTTGGCCATGTGAAGGGGGCTTTCACCGGTGCGGTCTCGGACAGGGCCGGGGCATTCGTGCAGGCTGACGGAGGGACTATCTTTTTTGACGAGATAGGCGAATTGCCGGCACTCATGCAACCAAAGCTTCTCAGGGTATTGGAAAAACGCGAGATCAAACCGGTGGGCACCACAACGACCATAAAGGTAGATGTCAGAATTGTGGCTGCAACGAATCGAAACCTGCGAGAAGAAGTTGATTTGGGAAACTTTCGCGAAGACCTGTTTTTCCGCCTTAGTGTTTTCGATTTGAAGATCCCCCCCCTTCGCGAGCACAAGGAAGATATCTCCTTTGTGGCGAGATCTTTTTTGCAATCCATCGCCATGGATTCTGACAGGAGCCTGTCGGATGACGCAATGCGTCTTCTGGAGAGACATGAGTGGCCTGGCAATGTAAGGGAGCTTCGCAATGTAATAGAGAGGGTCACACACCTAGTGGATGGAAAAGTCATAGACAGGGGAGCATTGCTGTCCACATCCGTTACCGGTGTCGGTCCAAATCCCATGAGCCATTCTTCGGTGGGCAGGGGAAATCTGCCTTTTCATACTGCAAAGGAGATGGCGGAAAAGGAATATCTCCTGGATCTTTTGCGTCGTCATCGTTTCAATGTCTCTGCCGCAGCTCGTACTGCCGGCATTCATCGTCAGAGTCTCCATCGCCTTCTGCGAAAGCACGAGATCCAGACATCAGATCTGCAATAATTTCCACCTGAAACAAATTTGTACTGTCCTAACTAACTGAAAATATTGAATACGCGTTTTTGGCGGCAGGTTTTTCAGGTCTGGATACCGTTATGTGAAACAAAATGGTTTCAGATGTTGGTATTGCTTCTGTCCCCGGATTTCCCCGTTTTCCAATACAAACAATGGGATGGATCATGGCAGGGAAGTTGGCACGGTATTGGCTATAACTCCATGCAGCGAGGAAAGGAGGTTCAAAATCATGAGAGCTCGTATGGTAATCTTTGGGGTGTTGAGTGTTATGTTGGTTTTTGGTGTTGGCATGGCCATGGCAGACGAGGCTCCTGGGGAGTGTACTGGTGGCTTGTGTGGAACACCGGACGAATCAGGTGGTTCTCCTTGTACAGACGGGGTTTGTTCAGGATGTGGATGCGGCTGTGGAAGCATTCTCATCGCCAATACGGACCTTGGCGATACTTATCAGTATGCTGATGACTATGATGAAGATGGTATAGAGGACGATTATGACAACTGTCCTTTTGCCGCCAATCGTGACCAGGCAGACAGTGATGGCGATGGTCATGGTGATGCCTGTGACAATTGTGCTGCGCTGGCCAATGAGTTCCAGCGTGACGTGGATGGCGACGGGCTTGGTGACCTTTGTGACGATGATATCGATGGTGATGGAATCGTAAATTCCATCGACAACTGTGTCGAGGTACGCAACCCTACGCAGGGTAACGTGGATGGTGACGCCTATGGTGATGTTTGTGATGTTGACATCGACGGAGACAATATCACCAATCTGGAAGACAACTGCCCATATATTTCAAACCCGGAGCAGCGACCAGAGGACCTGGTTCCTGGCTGTGATCGTGACCAGGACAACGACGGTGTATCCGATGCGGTTGACAACTGCCCGAACGTGGCCAATCCCGAGCAGGTGGATTCCGACGGCGACCTCATGGGCGACATGTGTGATGCTGATGCAGATGATGATGGTTTGCTCAACACTGTGGACAACTGCCCCAAGCTATCCAATCCGGAGCAGTTGGATTCGGACAGGGATGGAGCAGGTGACGTATGTGATCCAACTTTCTGCTATGTGGCTGACGAAGTTAGTGCGTGTCTGGACCCGACCTCTACCTTTACGGTATACGGTGGTGCAGATCGCCAGGTGAGTACAGGAGAGACCCTGCCCCTGTTGTTCTGGGCCAACCGCTCTAACAGGGGAATTCACTACGAGTGGATACTGGAAAAAAGACCTGATGGTTCCACGGCCACCATCACCAACCCGCGTGGATCGTCCACCTTGTCGACACCGTACAACTACCACTACAAGATGGGCAGAATGGTGGAGTTCACTCCGGACCAGCCTGGTGTGTACAAGGTGAAGATCACCGCCGAGCTGGCCTTTGATGACGACCTCTATCCGGGTAAGAGAACCTCACAGCACGAGCTGACCATAACGGCGGAAGGTGACCCGGTAAGCACCGGTTGTGCAACCGCATCAGGTGCCTCCCTGCTTGGTCTGTGGGCGCTGCTGGGTATGGCCCTGATTTGGAAGAGGAGATAAGCAACAAAGACAGGTTTGAGCATTGATATGAAAAGGTCCCTGCAGCCAGGCACGGTTGCAGGGATCTTTTGTTAATACCTGAAGCAATTGTGTCCCGACCTAACTGGTTGAAAATAAAAGATTGTATAGTTGAAGTGGATATTATTTCCTCCATGGTAGTGCAATGTGAAACAAAATAGTTACAGGTTTTTGGCCTTACATTTTTTCCTGAGTTTGTAATTGCCTGAAAGTAAAACATATTCTAGATCGACCCAGCTTGGCACGAAAAGTGCTTAGAATTAGAGAACAAAGCGAGTAAACAATGAAAGGAGTTGAATATGAAAAATCTGATCTTGGTAGCAGCATCGGCGTTTGCCTTGGTGTGGGCGGTTCCTGCTTTCGCGCAGGATGAGGCTCCAGGCGAATGTACTGGCGGTTTGTGCGGAACCCCCGATGAATCGGGAGGTGGTGGCTGTGGTTGTGGATGCGGCTGTGGAAGCATACTCATTGCCAACACCGACCTGGGTGACACCTATCAGTATGCAGATGATTACGATGAGGATGGAATAGAGGACGACTATGACAATTGTCCGTTCTCTGCAAATCGTGACCAGGTGGATGCTGATGGTGACAATCGCGGTGATGCCTGTGACAACTGCGTCAATGTGGCCAACGAATTCCAGCGTGATGTGGATGGCGACGGACTGGGTGATCTGTGTGACGATGATATAGATGGTGATGGTATCGTAAATTCCATCGACAATTGTATAGAGGTTCGCAATCCCACCCAGGGCAATGTGGATGGTGACGTTTATGGCGATGTCTGCGATACTGACATAGACGGTGACAACATTCCCAACCTGGATGACAACTGCCCGTTCATTGCAAATCCATCTCAGCAACCTGAAGACCTGGTTCCAGGTTGTGATCCGGACATGGACAACGATTCGGTTGCCGATTCAGTGGACAATTGCCCAACCCTGGCCAATCCCGATCAGTTCGACTCAGATGGCGATCTCATGGGCGATGCTTGTGATGCCGATGCCGACGATGACGGCATTCTCAACGCGCTGGACAACTGCCCAAAGATTTCCAATCCTGAGCAAAAGGATGGAGACAGGGATGGTGTTGGAAATGTCTGCGATTCTTCATTCTGTTACGTAGCTGATGAGGTCAGCGCATGCCTGGACCCATCGACGACATTCACCGTGTATGGCGGTGCGAACAAGTTGCTCCAGACAGGAGAGACTCTGCCCCTGTTGTTCTGGGCCAACAGAGCCAACAGAGGAATCGAGTACGAATGGACAGTGCAGCAAAGGCCTGACGGATCCAGGGCGACAATCAAGAACCCTCGTGGTTCGGCCACTCTGTCGACACCTTATAATTACCACTACAAGAAGGGTCGCTTGGTGGAATTCACTCCTGACATGCCTGGTGAATACAAGGTGAAGATCACGGCCAGGCTGGTGTTCGACGATGACCTTTACCCCGGAAAGACCACGGATGAACATATCGTTACCTTGACCGCCGAGGGTGATCCCGTCAATACAGGTTGCACCACTGCATCTGGTGCTTCCCTGTTGGGACTCTGGGCATTACTCGGATTGGCACTGGTTTGGCGAAGAAGGTAATCTGGCGCGACTGAACAATCCCCTCCTCCATTTCCCTAGCTGTGCCCCTGCCGATGAGCTACATCAGCAGGGGCACTTTCCTTGGGGCAGCTTGTCACCAAGGAGCATTAGGATTGCGCGGCTGCCTGAATGGAGGATACATCTCTAGCCCACTGCTCCTTTGCATGTGTTTTTTTGGCTTACATGCAGCAACAGTATCCCTTTCCAATATTTTTATGCATGCAAGTGGCTGAAGCAAACACGGGACACCGTGACAGAATTGCTTCGTGTTCTGTCTGAACATCTGCCTTGGCCCCTGCTATATAGAGGGAATTTATGAAGTTATTATCAGTCGAAGACAAGGAGATTTGGCAGAGTTCTTGCTGAGCAATAAGGAGCGGCTTGTGTCAACTTTAGCGTTTCAATCACTTGTTCAAGGAGGATGTCATGTGGAGAGTAAGGTGGAACCTGGGTTTTAGTTTGGTGCTGGGACTTGTAGCCACGCTCATTGGATGTGGTGCTGATGTCACTGATGAAGGTGATTTTTTCAATTCGACGACCCTGAATGACGAGCTACATTTATCCGGAAGGTTTTGTCCAGACCACGGTGCTGAGTGGCAGGTGAAAATCATGATGATAATAGATTCTTCCGGGTCGCTTCAGATGCTCGATGAGAATGATCACAGGGTCTTGGCAACACAGGAGTTGGTAAAAGAGTATGCAGACAAGCCCAACTTCCTCTTCGATATTATCAAGTTCAACTCGCGTGTGTCGGTTCTGACCGATGGGTTCGTACACTTGAGGGGAAACGAGGAAAATGTCTTTGGTGGACAGGGATTGCTGGAAGCGGACTCCATGACTGATTACCAGGGTGCTCTCGGTGTGGCATACCAGGAACTTTTAAAGGACATGGAGAATTCGTCTTTAGCGGAGTTGTTGAGAACGAAGTATGTATTGTTGTTTTTTTCGGATGGTACACCGGATCCGGTCTGCGATGGCTGTGTGATGGATCCACCGGCTCATCCCAGGTATTCTCCTGACTGCGACGAGGACCTGCACGTGGTGTGCACCCTGATGGACAATATCGTGCTGGACATGGAATACGCAGAACCTGGCATGTTCTCCATGCTCGAAGGAGGTTCTGACTATAACCACAACTACCAGATCTTTCAGCTGGTGGATTCCATCATGGACTTGAAGGACGCCTTTCATGTGGGAGAACTCCGCCTGCACACTGCATTTTTGTATTGTCGCGATCAATTCGGCAATGCCACATCTCCATTGTGTGATGCTGCGGAGGCTGCATACAACTTGGACCCGGACAGGGGGAGGGCTTTGCTCAGGGAGATGGCAAGGAGAGGGAGGGGAACCTTTCGCGAGTTTTCATCCGGCAACGACATCGATTTTAGGGACATCAATTATTCTCCCAATCAAAATGGGTTGAGAGCCAGCTTGGTCTTGGCTTCTAACCTGAACGCTATTGCTTCGTCGGGCATTCAGTTGACCGATTCCGACGGAGATGGTCTGGACGATGATACAGAGATGCGAATTGGCACAAACCCCTTGGATTCGGATACTGACAAGGATGGCTATGGTGATTTTTTCGAGTACTCCATGTGGTCGGATTTCGATCCCCTTGACCGGCAGCTTCCAAAAACGGCTTGCATTGAGAAAGACGATGATGATGGCGATGGACTCTTGGGGTGCGAGGAGAATTACTTGGGTACGGATCCGGAACTGGTGGACAGCGATTTCGATGATTTGCCTGACTTGGTTGAATTCAGGAACGGCACAAACCCATTGGAAAACGATACGTTCATGGACCTGGATTTTGATGGGAGCAATAATCTTAACGAGATCATGCTTCATTCAAATCCATCTGTCTCGGATGAACTGCCCATCAGTGGTTATCAATACAGCATCCATCCTTTTTGGGGAGATGAAGGGCAGCAGTGTCTCCAGTTCGATATTAGCCATATAAAGCTGCTAACAACCGGGCAACGATCAGCAGGGCAAGTCGGGTATAATGACATCCTGGTATGGGTCAAGTCTGCACCGACCTTCTCTGCTGTTGGCTCTGATAGGTATAGGGTGGCTTGTGTGCGTGCCAGGTACATAGCGATGGAGATGAAAGCACCAGCCGACGGTGAAATAGAACTCACAGATGAAAACTTTGTAGATCCAAAGGACCTGGATCTGGGTTTCGAGAACACAAACTGTGTCCAGGCCTACTGATCATGCTTTTGTAAAAGGAAACCCTTTTGCACACAGTGTCACAGATGTGCTTCAGTAAATCATGCTCATTGAAAAGGACCAGATCCTTTCAGGATTATACTCGATTGAATTTCTTGCAGTATTATTTGAATGCTCAGTTGGACGATTGGCACGGTTCATGAATGTTTTGACAGAGCGTTGTGTTTGAACCAGGTGCTTTTGTTTTTACACATGCTTGAAAAAGGTAACTTGCCAGGACCCCATGATGGCGTACATAATGGTATTGCGTCATGATGCGTAAGGTGTCACAAAAGGAGGGTGTCATGTCAAAGGCTATGTCGGTTCTGATCACGGGCGCTGTGCTGATAGCATTTTCATTCTCCCTGATGGCCTGCACTGATTCAGATGTGGAAGTCAAGGAGACCCTCTTAGCACCGCAGGTGGATGACCAGTTGCATATAACAGGACAGGTGTGCACCAGGCCGCCGGAGGATTCGGTTTTTCCCGTCAAGGTCATGTTCATAATCGATTGCTCCGGTTCCATGCAGCAGACCGACGAAGGTGACCACCGGGTACAGGCGGTCAGGGACGTGGTTCGCAGGTACGCGAGCAATCCTCAGGTCTTTTTCAATATCATCAAGTTCAACGGTCGGGTTACGGTTCTGACAGAAGGCTTCGAGCACTTGCAGGGAAACGAGGACAATGTCTTTGGTGGACAGGGATTGCTGGAAGCGGACTCCATGACTGATTACCAGGGTGCTCTCGGTGTGGCATACCAGGAACTTTTGAAGGACATGCAGAGTTCAAGTCTCGCGGAGCTGTCGCGCACCAAATACGTGGTGATGTTTTTCTCGGATGGAACACCTGATCCCGTTTGTTATGGCTGCGTGACGGATCCTCCGAATCATCCCAGGTATTCTACTGACTGCCACGAGGACCTGCACGTGGTGTGTACCTTGATGGACAACATAGTGCTGGACATGGATTACGCAGAGCCTGGCATGTTCCCTATGCTCGAAGGGGGTTCTGACTATAACCACAACTACCAGATCTTTCAGCTGGTGGATTCCATCATGGACTTGAAGGACGCCTTTCATGTGGGAGAACTCCGCCTGCACACTGCATTTTTGTATTGTCGCGATCAATTCGGCAATGCCACATCTCCACTGTGTGCTGCTGCGGAGGCTGCATACAACTTGGACCCGGACAGGGGGAGGGCTTTGCTCAGGGAGATGGCAGGCAGGGGCAATGGAACGTTCAGGGATTTTACTTCGGGACAGGATGTCAACTTCCTCAACATCGATTATACCTCCATCAAACGGGAATACGGTGCCAGGATGTTGCTCGTGTCGAACACCAATGCCTTGCCGGGTAACGATGTTTTCGTGGCTGATTCCGATGGAGATGGGCTGGATGATGACGAGGAGATGCGTAACGGTACTGATCCCATAAAGGCAGATTCGGACGGAGATGGTTACGGGGACCTGGTGGAGGAAAAATTGCGGGCAGCAGGTTTCGACCCCATGGATCCGCTTCGTCCAGAGACCGCGTGTTCGGACAGGGATGATAGTGATGGTGATGGGCTTGCTGCCTGTGAAGAAGATCTCTTTGGGACAGATGACAAGCTGATGGACAGTGACTTTGACGCCTTTCCGGATCTGGTGGAGATCAAGTTTGGAACCAATCCCCTAGTGGATGATACCACAGGTGATCTGGACTCCGACGGACGAAGGAACGCGGATGAGCTTTTATATCACTCCAACCCCAGCCGCTCGGACGTGGCTCTTTTTACCGATCACAGGTACTGGTATGACCTGAGGCCCGTCGAAGGTGGTTCGGGCGGAAGGCAGTGCTTTGATTTCGATATTCGCTATGTCACCCTGGTGACCACCAGGGACCGTAATGGGCAGGGTACCAAGGGATACAATGACATACTCATATGGTTTGACCAGGCATCAAACGATGATCCCTATGACCCTGGCCAATACCGGGTAGCCTGCGTCAGGGCCCAATATATCGCACCTGATTTCAAGGTCCCATTCGACGGAGTGATCAATCTGACGGATGAAGATTTCGTAGACCCGGGGGCTGTGGATTTGGGGTTTGCCAACTCTACCTGTGTCGAAGCCGAGTAGCAAAGGCTTCAGAAATGATTCAGGCTGGGACATTCAGGGATAGGCGGAGGATGTACACATGAAGACAGCAGGAATTTTCAATACCTTGAACACTGTTTTTGGGGCCTTGCTCGTCTTTGGCCTGGTTGCCTGTACCGATGTGGACGTTTTTGAATCCCAGGGCGGAGGGACAGGTCAACAGGATGACAAGCTGTCCGTGTCAGGAGAATTCTGTACGGAGCATCCGGACGAGATGGATTTTCCAGTAAAGATCATGTTTATCATAGATTGTTCCCAGTCCATGAACGTCACGGATCCTCCACCATCCCCAAACGAATATCCAGGCAGGGTCAGGGCTGTTTGGGAGGTCATACAGAAGTTTCGTTTCGACCCGGGGGTTCAGTTCGCCATCGTCAGGTTCGAGGCCGCAGCCAACGTGGCCACCCAGAGAGACACCAATGGGGATGGGGTGGCAGACATGTTTGGCTTTACCAACGATCTGCCAACTCTGCTTAGAGCCTTGAATTCGCTCCAGGCCGCAGGAGGAAACACGTCGTATCAGGCTGCCCTGGGACTGGCAGAAGCTACCTTGGCCATGGATATGTCCAACAGCAACGTTGATGAAAGGGCCAGGACCAAATACGTGGTGATATTCCTTTCAGATGGCTTGCCGTACCCTGTGGACTATGACGATCAGGTCAATACTCCATACAGCATAAGGCGTGCGGTGAGAGAAATGATGAAACTGGCAGCACGTTTTCAGGTCGCGGATTTGACCCTGCACACGGCCTTTCTTGCCGTGGATACTCCCCAATGGGTGGATGACGAGGCCGAGGCCCTGCTCGGCGGCATGTCGGATGATGGTAACGGTACTTTTAGAAACTTCGAAAATGGCGAGGAGATAAATTTTCTCGATATAGACTTCACATCGGTAAAACGCATGTATGCCCTTAAGGATGGAGCATTTCTGGCAGACAATGTGAATGCCCATCCGGCCTGGAATGCCGAGGATTCCATCGATACGGACGGCGATGGTCTGGTGGATGTAGTCGAGTGGGAGATCGGCACTGACATAGGAAAAATCGACACGGATGGGGACGGCTTCAACGACCTTCTGGAATACTCATTGCGCAGAAGTGGATTTGACCCGCTGGATCCGGATGACGCCGACTGTTCCCTTGCACTGGACAGACAAGACGATGATGGTGATGGGCTGTTGAATTGCGAGGAGAGATTCATCGGAACCTCTCCGGACCTTTTCGATACCGATGCGGATGGCATGCCGGACCCGGTGGAGGTCAGAAGCGGAACAAACCCTGTTTGGTCCGATGCTGATCTGGATCAGGATTTTGATGGATCCTTGAACGCAAACGAGGTGGCGTGGCATACCAATCCCACGGACAATGACGCCGATCATTTCTCCAAGTTTGCGTATAGATATTCCTTCGGCAAAAAGCCTGGTGTCTTTGAGAGCCGCCTGTGCTACGACTTTTCCGTCAACAACATCACCCTTGTCGGTACCGAGTCCAGATCGGTGGGAGCACCGGAGGGTTATAACGATATCTACGTATACGCTGGCCAGGTTCCCTATGATGATCCTGGTGATTTTGGGACTTTCAGGGTTGCTTGCGCCAGGGTCAGGTATGTTCCCAGATACCCTCAACCTGATGTGAAGGTGCCGCCCGATGGGCGGGTGAAGCTGGAACAGAAGTATTTCAAGAGACCGGTGGCCAGATCGTGCAGTTCCAACGAGGATTGCCCTCACCACGTTTGCGATCCCATGAATCACACATGCTTAGACCCCCTTGGACAAAAGTGTGACGATGAAAATCCATGCCCGCATTTTACCTGTGAGCAGGATCTGATCACTGGTGAGTCCCACTGTGTGTATCCGGTGGCCACCGCGTGTTTGAGTGATGATGACTGCCCGCTTTTCCCCGTGAATCCGGACACGGGTCTTTGCATGGATGCCGCCGCTTCCTCGCCGGATGCGGTAACGGGCGACTGCCCAAAGCGCGCTTGCATTCCTCAATATCCCGAATGCTTGCCGGATGGGAGTTGCGAGGCGGATGGAGATTCCAACCCGGACAATGACCCGGTGTGTATAAACGGCTTGTGTCGTGCTCCATGTTCGGGGGCCTCCGATTGTAACCCTGGCGAGACCTGCGAACTGGATACAAAGGATGATTTTCCAAAATGTACCGCTGACACGGATTGTTCTTCAGGGGAAAACTGCATGGATGGTGCGTGTAGGGTCCCGTGCGCCACTTCGGCCGAATGTCCTGTGGATGGGCAGGAGTGCGAGGAAAATCTCTGTACCGGGCGCCACTGCGTGGATCATCACGGTGGCTCTTGCGAGCAGGTCTTGTGTGCTTCAGATGCCGATTGCCCTGTGCAGCCATGTGACACCGAGGTGGGCCGATGCCGGACCCAGCCTTGTCAGGACTCCCGTCAATGTCCAAACCAGCGATGTGAACCTGTGCTGGGAAAGTGTATGGGGTCATCTTGCGAGGATGACACCGATTGCCGTGGTGAAAGGGGTTTTACGTGTTCTGATGTGGTCGGAGGTTCTTGCAACAGGGATATCGATTGTCCATTCGAGTTCTGTTCTCTGCAGGTATATCGGTGTTCCATGGGTGGTGCCGAGTGCCAGATCTCGAGCGATTGTCCAGCCAATACATGCAGTGGCAACGGATTCTGCACCCTGTCCGGCAACGAATGCACCAACGATTTAGAATGCGTACCCAATACCTGCAGGTCGTTTTATGTCTGTGTAAACGACACGTCCAAGGGATGCACCTTGTCCCTGGACTGTCCCCAAACCTTCTGTGGTGCTGACCACCATTGTATAAACGATCCAAACATATCTTGTGATCCCGAGACGGAAAACCGTGACAACAATTGTCAGGTAGGTATCTGCAGGAGCGATATGGATCTGGGACATTGTGACACTCTGGGCCAGGAGACATGCTCAACGAACGCTGATTGCCCCAATTATCATTGCAACCCCTCGGTAGGTCTTTGCGACTACCCGACGGAGATAGTTTGCCAGACCAATGATGCCTGCCCTGATGGGCTTACCTGCTCCATTCCGGGCGGTGCCGAATGGGGAGTTTGTCAAGCCTCGTGTTCTTCCGATGCCGATTGCCCAACCGCCAGCTGCCAGGGAAGATGTGTGCCTCTTGATCCTGCTGACCAAAAACGTTGTACCGATTGGTTCGATCCTGAAAGGGACTGCCTGGTGTACGGGGAGTAGGAATATGTGCTTGCAGAGGGAGCTCACAATGTTTGTCGTTTCGAAATGGCTCGCCGACCAGGTGATGATCAATACAGGAATGCAAGGGAGACGATATGATCTGTACACTGCGTAAAACCCCATGGAAGGCCTTCGTTCTCATCTCCATGCTTGCCGGTTGCGGAGGAACAAATACTGGCAATGATAGCGGAACCAATGACGCAGATGGAGGTTTTGACGAGTGTGTGGTAGACAATTCACGCATGCGTCCTGCCAAGGATCCGGATTGGCAGTTGGTTCCGGATGGTGAAAACTCCACCGGTACCATTTGCCCCGCATCGGATGTGGATCACTACTGGTTTACCATCTCTCAACCTGGAACCATTATCACAGTCGAATTGGCAAACAACGTGGTTCGGTCCGAAGTGGACCTGTGTTACAAGATCCTGCCAGAGGACGAAAACGCTCCTGTTATAGCCATAGTATGTGATTACGATGGTACCGATGGTCAGACGCAGTTGCTGGGACGTCACTACCTGGCCGAAGCAGGGACCTATTTTCTGGAGGTCTATGATTCGGGCGGAGACGACGAGGATACTCGCAACCCATACGCTATCGGATTGACCCAGGTCGTTGACCCGGATCAGAACGAGAGCAACAACGACAAGGAGCACGCCACGCCCCTGAGTGCTGCTGCGGATGGATACCTGTCTTTTCTCGAAGACCAGGACTGGTTTGCGATTCAGGTAAACTCCCAGGGGCAGATTCTGAGCCTGGATTTGACTACACAGGCTGCAAGCTCTGTTGACTTGAGGTATACGGTGTTCATGCCTGATGGAAGCACTCCCATCAATACCGGCCTCAACGCAAATGGAGATGATGGACCGACAAACCTCCATGATGTATTGGCCTTGGGCGATGCCGGAACCTACTACATCATGATTCAGGATGAGAACAACGATGATTCTGATCTCGAGGTGGGATATCATCTGGCCGTTTCTCTCAGGAGCAATCCGGATTCAAGGGATTTGGGCTCGAACAACGATAGCCCTGAAAATGCCACTCCCATTACCAGTGGTTCTCCTGTCTCCGATGCATATGTGGCAACACGCGCCGACCAGGACTGGTACAAGTTACAGTCGCCCGGGGTTACAGATTCCAACCCTGCTCTCCTGGAGATCGATGTGGCCTTTTCTTCCGACAGTCCGGTGGACCCTGCGGTAGACCTTGTGGTCGGGGACCCGAATACATCATGCAGCCCAGGTGATGATTGCAACCTTTTGAACTGGAGCTGCGGTGGCGGTTCCTGCAACACGGCAGCGTGCATGAACTCGCAATGCCCTTCACATGAATGCGTAGAACACGAAAACAAGTGCAGCGGCGCAGGGTTCTGTTTGCCCGAGGGCGGATGTGGCATAAGGCATCTCGTGATGCACGGGGCTGACTGGTCCACTTCCGGAAATCCGCGTCACCTGCACACGGTGGCACCCATGTATGGATCTACATATTACATTCTGGTTCGAGATTTCATGGGTGATGATCTGGATCCTGATCACGCTTATTCACTGACCGTGACGGTTCACGAAGAACTTGATACGCATGAGCGGCCCCCCAACGGCCTGTATCTGCCCTATGCCACTCAGGAGCAGGACGAGGATTCCAGGAGATGGAATATTCCCTTGGCTACCCCCATCCACTGTGGTGACGTGGGTGACCACATAGAGTGCGACCCCATACAGGGCTACCTTTCGTTCAGGGGGGATCAGGACTGGTATGTTTTAGACGCCATCCCTGCGGAAGCTGAAGCTACACCGGATCAGCAGAGCACAAAGGTGGATTACGATCTTCAGTTCGAGTATTCCTTTGCCGGCAATGCGGACCTCTTCATCAATTATGAGTTTTTCCTGGGTGGTTCCATAGAGCGACCTCGCATTGCTTTCAATCATCAGGGTCCAGTATCGGATGTCATGGGTGATGATGAGTGTGCTTACCTGTGTGGCGAATTCCACGGCTCTCGTCCCGTGTACATCAGGGTACAGCATAGTGACAGGAAAAAGTGGGACTACGAGCATCCATACAACCTGGTGGTGAAAGCCTATAGACGTTGTCCCCTGACGTGTGAGTATTGCCAGCCCGACGCCACCGATTATGCCTGTCCGACCCCCGATAACCCATGTCCACGCGGTGGTTGCTGATAGGCTCTAGTCGACTGGAGGTAAGTGATGCGACGCATTACGCAGATCGCCTTGCTGTTTTTAGTTGGAGCCCTTGGTTCGACCTGTACTGATACCAATGTGTATGTGGGATCAGTAGAACCATCGATTCCCAACAAGATCACAATCTCCGGGACGGTTTGTACCGACGATCCGGCACAGAGACAATTTCCCGTTCACATCATGTTCATAGTGGATACCTCTGGTTCCATGGCAGAAAACGATCCAGAGCTGCACAGGATGACAGCGGTACAGGATATTGTGCAGAGATTCAATACCTCAAAGAACTACAAATTCGCCATGATAAAGTTCGCGGGAGAAGCTTTTCAGCTTACGGACGAGGGTTACACCGACAGGCAGGATAAGCTCAGCGAAGCCATCGGGGCCCTCGGTGGGGTGGACCCATGCGCCAATGAATCCTGCAGAAACTGGATGGCTGCCATGTCGCTGGCTTCAGCGATTTTTACGGGTGATGTCTTGACTACCAATCCAGGTACCTTGTCACGCACCAGGTATGTCTTCATCTTCATCGTCAATGGTCCGCCGGACCCTGACAGTGATGATGCCAAGGAAAGGCTCGTGGACGCGGTAGATGAGATGTACAAGTTTGGCGAGGAAAACGGTATCGCGGAGTTTGCCTTTCATACCATTCAACTCGATGACACTCCGGGTACCTGTGACGGAACACCGGAAGTCCATTATTGCAACTCGTCCATTCCGTGCCCTCCCAACTGTGCCGGCACGGAGGTCTGTAATCAACCTGAGAGGCTTTGCTCCGAGGATCACTCCGTCACCTGCGCTACTGATGATGACTGTGCCGACCGCTGTGAGTTTGTGAGGGTCTGTGCAAATGACGCGAACACGACCTGTGTCAACGACAAGGAATGTTGTCCCACGTATGCTTGCAACGACCCTCAGTCGGCCGTAAATGACAGGGCTTCTGAGTTGTTGCAGTCCATGTCCTTTGCGGGTAGAGGTGAGTACATCCGGTTTTCCATCGGTCCCCAGTTGAACCTCTGGGGCCTCAACTTTCAGACCACCCAGAACGTATTCGTGAAAAAGGCTTTCCTTGTGACAAACACCAATGTAAAGACCATGTGCGGTAAGCTCTATGTGGACTCGGACGGAGATGGCCTGTCGGATCGCGAAGAGGAGTGTTATGGAGAGATGCTCTCCGGTGAGTGTACCGATCTAGACAAGTGTCATTGCACCTTGGATCCATGGAGCAAGGACCATCAATCCGGGACGGATACGGACCCCCTGAAGGCTGATACAGATGGAGATGGCCTGGGCGACCTCCTGGAGGATCTTTTTTCCACGGTCGATCTCGATCCACTGCGCCTTGACTTGCCCCAGGCCTGTTATACCCTCGAGAGACCGTACAAGGACACCGACGGTGACCAGCTGAACGATTGTGAGGAGAATCTCATCGGTACGGACAAGAACCTGTTCGATACCGACAAGGATGGTTATCCTGACCAGATCGAATTCAAGGCAGGAGGCAACTACCTGGAGGCGGACAATCTGGCTGATTCGGACATGGATGGCATCAGAAATGGTGACGAACTCATGGAACACCTGGATCCGAAGTGCAACGATGTGCAGGCCCGTTCAGGGGATTCCTATAGGTACAAGATTGTGGACGAGGGTTTGCGGCTGGTACCGTTTTCGTCATCTCCTCAGCAGATTCACGGAGTCACTGTCATGAACGTATCTGGTCGCAGTCAGGCGGGTGCAGGGGACCTTTATTTCTTCCCGGTGGGCACCAGGCGGGATGATGGCACGGTGCGCGACAGGCCCACCCTGGCTTGGCGGGATCCGGGTGACGGGTCCCATGGCCTGGAGGTGGAAATAACGGGTAGTGGTGACTACGTGTTGTACTCGGCCTGTTCCTGTATACAGGACTGCCCTTCAGGATGTGCCCCCGGCGAATGGTGCAACCCTGCTTCAGGTACCTGTGTCCCGGATCCTTGTGAGCGCCTTACATGTGCATCTACCGAGACATGCGAGCCTTCACAGGGCCGATGTATCACCGATTGCACCAAGGCCGAGTGCGGCCTGGGTGAAAGGTGTGATCCCCTGCTGGGGAGATGCCTTACAGACCTGTGTCTGAATGTTCAGTGCCCCGGTGGACAGGCTTGCGACACGGAGGCCGGAAAATGCGCAGGGCCACCTTGTACCGGTTGGACCTGCAACGGGGGATTGAGGCTCGATGAGGGCAGCAAACCACCTTGGATAACGGTCAGGGTGGATGAAAGTCAGTTGCCCTTGAGTGGTTTTTGGTGTGATGGTGCTGGTAACGTATCCGATTGCCTTACCGACGCTGACTGTCCAGCCGAAGCACACTGTCTCATAAGAGATCCCCTCACTGTCGGAGTGGCTCAGAAAAATTGTATCTCTTTCAAGGTGAAAAACATAACCCTGATGGAAACTCTGGACTCTGGACTTTTCGGACCTGGGTGGAACAACATATTCGTTTATTTTGCACAGACACCCCTGGACAATCCATACGCTTATTCCATCTTCCGTGCAGCTCAGTACCAGATCCAGTATGTCGATGGTCAAAAGAACCCCGATGTGGCAGAGGTCCCCCTGGATGATGGTGATTTTTTCCAGATCACGGAAAAATAGCATGATTGACCAAGCCCATGAACAGGAGTTAGAATCATTGACATGCGAAAAATAACCTTGCTTCTATTCTCCGTCGTTGCCATGGCCCTCGCAGGTTGCGGTTCAGAACAGAACACCTGTGGGCCTGACAACGATCTGACCCCAAACATCATTCCTGATCCATCTGCTTTGGATACTTTCATGGTTGCTTCCCTGGGGGTGGATGAGTTGGAGATAGTGGGATCGGGGGCCGAACATTCGACCCTTGTGCAGGCTCACTTCAATGATTTCACAAACTACCAGGTACAACTGGCCGAGACCATCGAATTTGCGGATCACCCTGCCTGTTTCATTTACGCAGGCAGGCCAGTGACCAGCGGTGATCCCATCCCTCTTCATGTGGACAAGGCCACATTCGGTGGACTTTCTCAGGAGGTAGTGCTCGAGCCGGACGAGTTTGAACATATTCCGACCCAGGTACTTACCCAGCGCGGTTACGCATCGGATGAAGTGAGTATCGACGTCCAATCCACTGGCACCTTGGCAGACGGTGATTTCCCTGCGTTTACTGAAACCATCCAGGCTCCGGCACAACCTGTACTTTTGCGTATCGGGGATTTGGAACTGGTGGATTTGGCAAGCTCTCCATCCATAGGCATAAAGGCGGATCGTATAGACCACATGCTGGTGCAGTGGGAACCGAGCGGTGCCGACTACGTGGAAGTCAAGATATTGCCAGGAGCAGGCTCCGAGACGCCATACGCCAAACTGCGATGTATTACCTTCGATGATGGATGTCTGGAGATTCCTGCAGGTGCCTTGGCCCATCTGGCCCTGGACATGGCCACCAACTTCCAGTTCCGCATAGAGAACCACTTCTTTGTCATCCATCCCATTACAGACGACAGTGGAAAAACCGAGGCTTCCGCCCTCATCGATACCAGTTCAACCTTGGGTGGCACGGTGTTGCGATAGGTGCTGGAGGTAAAGTGTTCATGTACGGGAGAATGCGTTTGGTGCCCCTGGTCCTGGGCTTGGTGTTGTTGATTTCGTGTGGAGTGCAGGAAGGCGATTTCATAATAGGTGCTGATTACAGCCCCTGCCAGGCCAACATCCCGGTCTGCCAGACTACGGCAGGATGTAACATGAACGAGAGTACTTATATTGAAGGTGAATTTCCCGGCCGCCGGACTTTTGTGGTGACAGCACCTTCAGATACGGACATAGTGGTCAAAATCTTTTTCAAAACCCGCGAACATCCTGGTGAGGACACGGAAATTCGCTGGTATGAACCTGGTTGTGCCGACTACTACGTTTATGAGAGCGATGGAATCGACATTTTTTCAAAGGCCGGCAGCGACAGGGTATTTTCCCAAACGAGGCGTATACGCATGAGCGGAGATCACCTCATCGAGATTTATTCCGATGCAACCACCAATTACTTTGTACGGGTTGAACTGAATCACCCCGGCTGATTTTCGGCTTTCCATGGAGCGATCAAAGGCTCGTACCCCCCTTGCTGCTTTTCCAGGCTTGATGCTCGTGTCCGGCGCCACGCTGACTCTGGAGGTGTGCCTCACACGTGTCCTGTCCGTGTCGCTCTGGTATCACTTCGCGTTCATGGTCGTCTCCACGGCCTTGTTCGGCCTTGGGTTTGCAGGTGTTGCGCTGTCGTTGAGAAAACGGCCGCAGGACATTCCTTCCAGATTGCTGGCCATAAGTGCTGTGGGCACTGGCCCTGCTTTCTTGGTGGGATATTACTTGTACAATGTGGTTCCCTTTGAACCATTTTCTCTGGGAACTCAGCCCCTTCAGTGGCTCTGGCTTCCCTTGAGTTATCTGGCTGTCACCCTGCCCTTTTTCTTCTCGGGCCTTACCGTGGCATCGGTGTTGACCAGGTACACGAAATCCATCCACAGGCTGTACCTTTTCGACCTTTTGGGGGCAGGCTCGGGCTGCCTGGCGGTGGTGGTCCTGCTGCCCTGGCTGGGGGGCTCCGGGGCGGTTTTCATCGCCGCTGCCATAGCCGGATTGGGAGCAGCCCTCCTGGGACTAGAGCATGGTGGCAGATGGAGTCTGGCGGCATTGTTCACGGCGCTGCTTTTTGTCATCCTCGCGCCATGGGCAGAAGAGATCATCCCGGTACGAATTTCGTCCAACAAGGTGGTGGCTGACGGTCAGACCGTAGCCCAGGTGTTCAGGAATCCGCTGTTTCACAAGTACACGGCATGGAACACCATCAGCAGGGTGGATGTCATAGAATACAGGGATATTCATGGTGGTCTTCACAGGAGTGCTCTTATTGACGCTGGTACTGCTGTAACCAGGTTGGCGCATCTTGTACGGCCAATTGATCGACTTGGTCCCAGCTCTGATGAAGAGGGCTGGTTTGTGCGCCTGTCATCGCCAGCCCATGTCCTGGTGGTGGGTTCTGGTGGTGGTCGAGAGGTTCTTTTAGCCTTGCGCAACGGTGCATCGCGTGTGGTGGGTGTGGAAATAAACCCGGCCATCAACGATCTCGTATTCAACGTCATGGCCGATTTTACCGGTCACCTTTATGATGACAAGAGGGTGGAGATCCACACTGACGAAGCTCGTTCATTCATAAGAAGGACAGACGAAAAATTCAATCTCATCGACTGTCCCCATACCATTTCGAACGCTGCCATGGCTTCGGGTTCTTTGAGTCTGGCGGAAAATCACCTGATGACCATTGAGGCCTTTGGCGACTACCTGGATCATCTGCTTCCCGGCGGAGTTCTGATCATCACCAGGCCCGAGGCGCATCTGCCCAGG
>JALVPF010000331.1:0-6651 GCA_027031935.1 Myxococcales bacterium
CAATAAAAAGCCGCCGGGTGGTGTGCCTTGAGATATGCAGATGCGTAGACTATGAGCGCGAAGCTCGCAGCGTGGGACTCTGGAAAGCCGTACAGCGCAAACGAAGAAATGCCGTGTATGATCTGCGCGGCCTCATCTGCCGAGATACCACGCTCGGCCATGCCACGGCGAAGCGACTCGGCCATGGAAGCCATCTTTTCGGGCGAGCGCTTGTGGGTCATGGCACGGCGGAGTTGCTCTGCCTGTCCAGCACTGAAGCCGGCCGCGACCATGGCGACACGCATGATCTGCTCCTGGAACAGGGGTATCCCCAAGGTCCTTTCAAGGATAGGCTTCAAGCTGGGATGCGGGTAAGTAACGGGCTCACGTCCCGCACGGCGATTGAGGTAGGGATGAACCATCTTGCCCACTACGGGTCCAGGTCGAATCAAGGCCACCTCTATGACCAGGTCGTAATAGCAGCGCGGTTTCATCCGGGGCAAGGTCGCCATCTGCGCCCTGCTCTCTACCTGGAACACTCCCACCGTGTCTGCCTTTTGCAGCATGGAGTATACCTTTGGGTCGTTCTGGGGAAGATGGGCCAGATCCACTTCCACCCCCTCGTGCTGACGTGTGAGTTCAACCGCTTGCGACAAGGCCCTGAGCATTCCCAGTCCCAGCAGGTCCACCTTTATTATGCCCATGTCGGCACAGTCATCCTTGTCCCACTGAACCACCGTGCGTCCGGGCATGGACGCCGGCTCCAGGGGGACTACCTCGTCCAAGCGCCCTGCCGCAAGTACCATACCTCCGGAGTGTTGGCCCAGATGCCTGGGAAGATGCTGGATCTTTTCGATCAATTCCAGGGCCTTGGAGACTCGCTGGTCCTCGACATGGAGCCCGGCCTCGACCACTGCACGTTCCAATGCCTCAGGATCATGTTCCCACCCATGGCTCGCCCCGCGGGCGAGTTTGGCAGCCCTGCTCCAAGGTTCCGGCTCCAGGCCCAGCGCCTTGACCACCTCACGCACCGCCATGCGCTGACGAAAAGTTATCACGTTTGCGGTCATGGCCGCACCGTGCGGGCCATACCGTTTATATACATATTGGATAACTTTTTCCCGGGGCTTGCCGGAAGGAAGGTCCAGGTCTATATCCGGCCATGAACCTCGCTCCTCACTCAGGAATCTTTCGAACAGCATGCCCATGCCGATGGGGTCCACCGCGGTAATACCCAGGGAATAACAAACCGCGGAGTTGGCGGCAGAACCCCTACCCTGAGCCATTATGCCTTGCTCCCTGCAAAAGCGTACTATGTCCCAGACCACCAGGAAGTAGCCGGCCAGCTCGAGCTGGGCTATGAGGGCAAGTTCCCGGGAAAGCTGGCTCATGTGCCTGGGTTCAAAAGGTCTGTACCGCGAGCGGGCGCCCTTGTGTACCAGGCGGTGAAGATAAGAAAACTGCGTCTCTCCCGAAGGCACAGGGTATGCGGGAAAACCGTATCCCAAATCTTCCAGGGTAAACTCGCACATCTGGGCTACTTGCCTCGTGTTGTATATGGCTTGGGGTATATCTGAAAACAGTTCCATCATCTGCCGGGGTGATTTCAGATAATGCTCCGAGTTGGGCAAAAGCAGCCTGCCTGCATGCTCCAAGTTGGTCTTGTGGTGGAGACAGGTAAGCACATCATACAGAGGCTGGTCACAGGCCTTCGCGTACCGTACGTCATTGGTGGCCACAATCCCCAGGCCCATGTCCCTGGCAAGCATAACCAGATCTCTTTCCGCGTACAGTTGCTCCCTGCGCATGTGTCTGTGGATTTCCACCCAAACCCCATCTTTGCCGAATATCCCCCTGAGTCTTGAAAGCAGCCTCGGCGCACCACGACCTCCTGCGAACATGGCCCTGTCGAGAACACCGCCCGTAAGACACACCAGGCCCTTGGCATGACGCTGTACCTGCCTCAGGCTCACCCTGCTGCTTGCCTTGGGCTGACCGGCGTGACCCTCGCTTATCAGACGACTGAGGTTTCGGTACCCGGTGCGATCCTTTACCAATAAAAGCAGCCTGCCCTGCTCTCCCTCCAGGGTCACATCAGCGCCGACTATAGGACGCAAGCCATGGTTCAAGGCGGCGGAATGAAAACGCACCGAACCATACAGCCCGTCACGGTCTGCCAGGGCCATGGCTCCCATGCCATGTTCGGCTGCCTCGCGGGCCAGATCTTCCGGGTCCGAGGCTGCCTGAAGAAAACTGAAAGCGCTCCTGGCGCGTAGCTCTACATAGTCGAACACGGCACGATAATACTGCACATGTGTTCAGTATTCAAGCAATCCCGACCTGCCATGTTCGGCTGGCAAAAGTTGGGTCTCACGGGGTGGTTGCTGCTCCCAGACCCATGGCGCTGAAAACGCCCCTTTCCACATCGACTACAAGGCCATAGTCGTATGCCAGATCCACGTCATCCTTTTTTAGACCCCGGCGCCGATCATAGACAACACGTACCGAGTCGCCCGCGTTCAGGGTCTTTTGAAAATCTGCCTGACAAGCCACGACTCCGTGTCTGTAATCCCACACAAAAGCGCGAGCCTCGACGTGACTGGGAGAGTGATGGCCAGTTTTAGGATCAACAATGTTGTACTGTATGTTATGCAACACGAAGTGGATCTCGAAAGGGAACCAGTCAGCACCGCGAGAGGCAATACGCTGGCGGGCCCAAGCAAGAGTCTCAGGTGTGATGGGCTCTGCACCGACGGCCTTGCCTTCAACCTGGTTGCGGAGTAATTTCATGTCCTTTTTTAGCTGGGTCAAGCGGCGTCCCTGCATGGACTGGAGTTTGTTGAACTCCTTTGCAAACAGAGCATTCGGTGTGGAGACCGAGGGGGCATATCTGTTGGACTCTACAGGTTTGCCATCGAAGTCCAGCAGGACAACCTCGGTGCATGGTTTTGTCTTCAACTGAGGCTTGGACAAGATCTCCTTGACGGCTGATTTACGCTGGGTCTCCTTGGCCTCAGCGTCCTTGAGCACAGCATCTATCTTTCCCAAAAGTTCAGCTTTGTCAGCATCGCTCAGACTTTTTGAACATGCAGGTACCAACAAAGCTCCAGCCACCAAGCTCAGGCAGAGTATCGAGCTACCTTTTATTCGCCACATCGGTCCCTCCTGTTGTCGGACTCTAAAATAATCACTTTAATTTGCCGAGAACATCTATATTTATCTTCAAAGGGAGGTGACGAGTCAAGCCCCGACTACTGGCCAAAATCTCCCACACTTTGGATTCGGATTTCCCTGATCTAGACTTTGGTCATACAGCAAAGTTGGTATGGCTTGGTTTTGATCATCAGAGGCCAAGCTCATGCCGAAGTCTTTGCTATGAGAACAGCTATACTCATCTTCACGACACTCGACATTTTCCCGAGAATGCTGGTAATGCCGACACCAGGCCTTGTAAAATGTCCTATGGTCAAAAAGCGGCCCCATACCGGCGATTGAAAAAAGGAGAGAAGAGTCATGTATTCTGTTCTCAAGCCATACCTTGCTCCTGTTGTCATTGTCCTTGCCCTGTCGTTCCTGCAAGGCTGCTCTTTTTGGGCGGTGTATTCCATGCCGGATAAGTGGAGCGAAGGTCAGGAACTGGATTGTACCTCTTACGTCTACCCGTCGGTGGATGTGGCCCTCGGGCTTGCCCTGGCCGGAGGCACCGCAACTGTGTTCGCGCTGGGTCTGGGAGATGATCAGGGCGTCACCGGCCACTGGGGAAGCGACCTTGCACTGGGGATAACCGGAATCTTCCTGACCTCCATGGTTTTTCTGTCTTCGGTTTCAGGATACATATCCACCTATCGTTGTCACGAGGCCCAAGAAACCAATGACAAGTGGCGCCTGAATACCCAGTAAGAAAGATATCCACCAATAAGGCTGTTTCCAAAGAGAATACAGGCGCAGGCTCAATCCTGAATGTCAGAGCCATGGGCTATGGTCTGAGTGTAAGCAAGGGAGGCCCAAATGCAGCTTGTGCTCATAGACGAAAACAAACGATATGTGACATGGATTGATGGACTGCGGACAGACTTGGGTATTGCACCTGGTGACTACATCCCCGTAGCAGATCCCAATTTTCTTGCGTCCATGTCCTCCAAACTTCAACTGTCCTGTGCACACAAGGCCCACATCTGGCAATCTGCATCGGAGATCCTGCTGTCTGTGATCGGATACGAGACCCAAGAGCATGATTTTGCAATTGCGGCAGCACTTGTCTGTCTGGAAAGTCTTGAGAGACTGGATGCATTGTTGGCTGGAAAAAATAATGCAGCATCCCTGTTGATACTCTCGCAGGTCACTGAACAAATCTGTGCATATCTGAAAAGACACAAGCGTCATTTGCACATCGAGCGAGACGAAGAGCTGTACAGACGACTCCTGGCCCCTGCCCTGGCAGCAGGTCTACCCGGCGAACTAGCTGCGTAAATCCACTACTCTACATAAGCTCCTGAACCTGTCTATAAAAGGGCTGTGCCCCTCACCCCTCGATGGCAGGCGCCTGGGGGAAGATAGATATAGAAGGTCTCTCGCGCGGCTGACCCCAACGTGCAAGAGCCTGCGTTCTTCCTCGCGGTCAGGGTTGAGCCTGTGCGGAATGACTCCGAGAGTAAGATCCACCACGAACACCACGTCCCACTCACGCCCCTTTGCAAAATGCAGGGTACCAAGGGTGACAGTGTCTTTGACACCTTGCGGTGGGGCGAGCCCCCCCTGCCGGAGCCATGCTGCCAAGTCCTGTACCGTAGAATGCTCCTGTGCAGCATCAGAAATTCCCTGGATGTCGTCCGTCAAAGAATCTATCGTTCTCAACTCCCTGATTCCAAACCTGGGCTTGATGATCTGCTCATAAAGCGCCAACACCAAGCTCGGAGGGCTCATGTGGCCCATTTCGCGAAACTGATGACGAATATTTTCAAATTGTTCGAGAACTGCGCGGCGGGGCCGGGTTACCTTGTCATGTACCACGGCTATGGCATCATCGAATCCACAGCCCTGCCTCAACTCTCTCACAAGAAACTCCCAGGTCTTGGGAGCCCCCTTTAGCACCTGCTCGAATAAAAACAGCTGAGCACATTCGTCCTCGGGAAAACACAGAGCTTCCAGCAAAATTATCAATTGACGAACGTGGTGCTTTTCTTCGAATCTCTCATTACGAGACTGCCAATATGCAATACCCAGTTTTTCCAACTCTGCAGCGATGCGCAACTGCCCCGACTCCCTGGCCAAAACAGCCACCTGCTCAGCAGTGGTTTTTCCTTTATCCAACAATCTCCCGATCTCTGCGGCGACCATTTTAGCCTGCTGAGAAGCACTGTTGAGATACCACAACACAGGTCTTTGTCCATGGGACCTCAGAGCAAACTGGCCGGTCTCCCCTCTCAGTGCCCCTGCCAGGCGCACTATGGATTCGGTGCTGCGGCCATTGGCATCGAGCCTGTGGCAGGAACATGGTGAGAATCTCTTTGGAAAATCCCCCAGCTGAGATGGATCAGCGCCGGCAAAAGCAAAAATTGATTGTTCGGGATCGCCAACTACAGTTATGAGGGTGCCAAGTTTTGCCATGGAATCCAGCAGACGCACCTGAAGCCCGGTAGTGTCCTGGTATTCATCCACGAAGATAAAGTCCACTGCAGGCTCAGATGCATGCTCTACGGCCTGTAATGCCCACAACTGAAGGCTTGTAAAAGTGGCGAGGCCAAGTCGCCTGATTATTTCGTCAAACCTGTTCCACACCCTGTCTGTGTCAGAGTCCTGCCATGGAGCCCTGCCAACACCATCCCATCTCTCCCGTTCCAGGCTGAGATCGAGGAAAAGACGTCTTGCATCGCCCCACCCCTGGGTATTGACCCGCGCTGCAAACATGCGTTCGGCCTCAGATTGGTCAAGCACCCTTATCTTGTCCGAAAGACCAAGTGCATGGGCGTTGGCGATCACCAACTTCAGACAAAACTGGTGGATCGTTCCCACGAACAGACCTCTACCCTTGTGGCCAACTTCCTTGTCCATTCTCTCGATCAATTCATCCCTGGCGGAGTTCGTATAGGTGATGACGGCCATTCGAGTTGGCAAATGACCGCAACCAAGCAGATGCACGATCCTTTTTATCAGCACGCGGGTTTTACCAGCCCCGGGGCCTGCAACGATCTGAAGATGCCGGTCTGTCGCAGCCTCTATGACCGCTTGCTGCTCTGTGTTGCGCGCGCACAGTGAGTCCGTGTGCCTTGAAAACAGCTCCTCCTGAAGCTTTGTGCGATCCATGGAGTCGAATTCACTCCACAGCCCTGTGCTGGCACACGGCTCTGAACTCGCAGGCGGAACATTTGGCCTGGCTTGGCCGTGGGATGAAGTCCTGTTCCTGCGCCAGGTTGTCATGGGGATCCCGCAAGACACCCTTCAATTTGCGTACGCTGTTTTTCACAAAGTCCAATGTATCTTCGATTACACCTGGTCCGATCACATCTCCCCTGGATTGTTCAGAAGGAAGATATATCTCGTATGGTTCGATGTGTTTCGATTCGTAGTCCAGGCCGAGTTTCTCATGGGCCCACAACACATACAGGCCCAGTTGCTCGGTCACGAAATCCTGCCCATGGGCAGGAGGACGACCTGTTTTCCAGTCTATTATAC
>JALVPF010000331.1:6661-33743 GCA_027031935.1 Myxococcales bacterium
CTATTATACACGTGGTCCCGTCCTCGTATTCCACCACGAAATCCGGCTGTGCGAATATTTTGAAATCTCCGATGTCAGGCAGCTTGAATGCCATTCCATCGAAATCGATGCTATCCGGATTCTCGATGAAGACGAGCCTTCCGGATTCACGCGCGTGCTTTACATCCTGCAGGTATTGGCTTCGTCCCATGCACTCCAGGCACATTTGCACGTGTTCCCATCGCTCCCTAACCACGTCGTCATCCAGTTGTTCGTTGTAGTAGTGCTCCAGGAGACCGAACTGCTTGGCCTGTCCAGGCTCCATCCAGATCCTCGATCTGGAACACCTGTACTGTTCCCTCATGCGTTGGCGGGTCTCTTGTATCACCTGTTCCATGGAAAGTTCCGAGTTCAGATAAACGGAGATGGAGCGGTGTACCTCCTGGCCGGACCAACTTGCCAAGGAAGTGCGGCGGGACAACAAATAACAAAGACGTCGTTTTTCGTCGGCGGTCTTATCCCACCCTCCCCACATGCCGTAGTACTTGAAGTAGTATTTTCTAGGGCAGAACTCAAACAGCTTGGCCCTTGAAATACTCCAACCAAACTCAGGATTTGGTCCCAGTGCCATTCCAGATGGATATCCCTGAGGAGAAACAAAAGCAAGTCCTGAATTTTACTGGACTATAAGTAAAAATCCGTGAATGATTATATATTGTTGGCTAAAAAGGAGTCTGGTTGTGACCAGCGACTCTTCAAAAAGTTTGGACGAGCTTCTCAAGCCCCTGGTGGAGGATCCGAAGTATCATGGCCTGGCAGACCAGATAAAGACCCTTTTTCTCCAGGTACAAAAAGCGAGGGACCCACTAGGATTGAACATCGAACCCGACAATGATGGCTTTGCCTTTGCGGGGCGCCTCATTGAGACGGGTACAATGACCGCTGCATTTTTCCATGAGATAAATCAGCCATTGCTGGGGATCAAGGGATTTGCCGAACTTATCAGAGACAAATGTTCTGGGCCATCCGAATCCAAGATAAAGGAATGGGCCGAGGAGATCCGCAGGCAGGTTGGCACCGTGATTCTGATGCAGCGAAAAATCTCGGCACACATGAGGCCCGGCGATGATGCATCTACGAGAGCATGCCTGCAACAATGTGTCGATGAAGCCATAGGCTTGTTTGAACACCGTATCATAAAAAAAAGGGTATCCATTCACCTGGATCTTCACGAAGACATACCGGAGTTGCAGATCCCCCGCATGCATTTGATCCAGATACTGGTAAACCTGGTGGCCAACGCCCTAGATGCCTTGGACCAGGTCAAGGATCTTTCGAACAGAAGAATGGGGATCGTGGTTCTTGGACAAAGGGAGCAATTCATACGCATCCTGGTTGCAGACACTGGTCCAGGCATACCCCCCGATCGTCAGACAAAACTTTTTGTCCCCTTCAATACCACCAAGGAAAACAGGGGCTCAGGTCTGGGTCTTGTCATCTCTAAAAGACTGGCGCAAAACGCAGGTGGAGATCTCAGCTTGCTGCCCGAGACCGATAAAGCGCACGGTGACTGGAGCGGGGCAGTATTTGTCATCAAGCTTCCCACCACGTCCAATCATCAACAGGGCAAAAGCGAAGAGCCACAACTATCAAAAAGCGATACCAACAGACGTCTTGCGCAACTGGAGCTGGATCTGGTCAGATTCGGTCGCCAGCTGAAAGTCTCCCGACGCGTACTTATAGCCGACAACAACAGCCCTGAGCAGTTGGAACTCATCGAGACCCTGGCTCAACACTCCATACTGGCAGACATGGTGACCAGCGCGGAAGAAGCATTGGAAAAGCTATCACAAAGGTCGTACGCCGCGCTCATTACCGACATGTTGCTTCCGGACATAAGCGGCATGGATCTGATCACCCGTGCTCATGAGGTCAGCTCGGACTTGGAGGTACTGGTTTGTACCGATTCTCAGTCAATCGACACAGCCATAGAGGCCCTTGAAAGGGGGGCATCCGACTACATCCCCAGGCCATATCCCAGCCGACCATTTCTCTCATGGAAGGTCAAGGGAGCACTTGCAAGATTCGATTTCGAGACGAGAACAAACTCCGTGATAAGGTTCCTCAAGGAGAGGAGCGAAAAACTGGCCTCTGAAAAGGGAAAGGACATACTGACATCCTGCGCCATTCCCCTCAAGAAAGCCCTGGAATCGTATCAAAACAAAAAGGAACAGGCAGCCATAGGCATACTTGGCAACAAGGTACTTGTTCGTGCGGCATCATCTCTTGGATATGACATCATGCAGGTGGGGGATGAAAATTCGGCCATCGAGGCCATAAAAGATGGAAAAATCCAGGTACTCGTGCTCGTTGAAAGCGATCAACTGGACGCGGTTGACATGATATACCAAGTCAGGCAGATGGAGTTCAATGTGGGATTATTTGTAATTGCTCAGGAAAACCGACTGGATGACCTGGTCCAGGCCATTGGAACCGGAATCGGTGATTATCTATTGCGCCCTTTGGAGGGGAGGGAGCTTTTTCCATCGAAGTTGAAAAAACTCATAGCGAGAAGAGACAGGCACCTGAGATACTCCAGGTTGCTCAGCGAACTCAAGGCCCTGAACCTGGATCTTCAAAAAGTTCTTCCTTGAGACCGTGTAAAACACCCGAGGTAATACATGACAGAAAATATTCTGGATTTCCGTTCCGATACATTCACAAAACCGTCTCCGGGAATGAGAAAAGCCATGGCAGAGGCCGAGGTCGGAGATGACGTATTTGGAGAAGATCCCACGGTCCGTGCCCTTGAACAAAAAACCGCCGAGCTTTTCGGAAAGCAGGCTGCCGTGTTTGTGCCATCTGGCACCATGGCCAACCTCATCGGGCTTGCTGTACACTGTGCGCGTGGAGACGAGGTAATCATGGAACGTCGCACTCACTCCTTTGCCCACGAGGTTGGCGGGGGGGCTGCGCTCCTCGGGGTGCTTTTCAACACCGTAGACAGTTCCAGCGGATATATCCTGCCTGAACACATAGACATGGCAGTACGAAAAAAAGATGTCCACCAGCCCATCAGTAAGCTCGTGGTGGTGGAGAACACGGCCAATCTCGTGGGAGGTAAAATCGTGCCCTTCGACACGATCACGGCCTTGAGAAAAAAGACCGACGAATACCAGATGCGATTTCACATGGATGGCGCGAGGATCTGGCATGCATCCACAGCCACCGGAGTCCCTCTGCATCGATGGGCATCAAAGACGCACTCCCTGTCATGCTGTTTGTCCAAGGGTCTTGGCTGTCCTGTGGGCTCTCTGGTCATATCCGACTCTCAAACAGTGGACCTGGCTCGTTGGTACAGGAAAATGCTGGGCGGAGGCATGAGGCAGGCAGGAGTCATTGCAGCCTGCGGGCTTTATGCCCTTGAGCATAACCTGCCCAGATTACACGAAGACCACGAGATGGCTGCTGAATTGGCGCATGAATTTACCAAGGTGCTTCCTGAAGGATTCCAGGTGCAGGCCCCGGATACCAACATGGTTGTGGTAAACACGCCAGATGAATCTACATGTCAACAGACCATTGCGAACTGGGAAAAAATGGGAATTCTCTGTTTTGCCGTATCCAAGACCTCCATACGCATGGTGACTCACATGGACCTGCCGCCAGATGCCGCAAAACAGGCCGCCCGCAGGATAGCCAAGGCAGGAAATGGGTCGTGATGTTCGCGGTGTGAGAGTCTTGCTTCGCATATTGCAAGGTTCAGTCCTGCCAATCTCTGCATGAAAAACTTCATCATTTCAAGGAAATAGATCTACAGTAGAATTCATTTTCATTCATGGCATGAACCTTGCTCTTGTGTGATATGGTGCTGTATCACTGACAAGGAGGCCCATATGTGGGATGGGTTTATCATTTTCCTGTTACTCGTTGTTGGCGTAATAGGCATAGCTCTCGCTGTCCTTCCCATCGTGTCCATCGTTATTGCCGTAAAAGCCAGACGTGCTCTGAGACAGGCAATGGAACGAATAGACATACTCGAATTACAGCAGCGCAAATTACTGCTGGATTACAGACCAATACAATCTCGAGAATCGGCCCCAGCACCAGAGGCAAAACCGGAGGACAATCAAGAGGATTCGAAACCGCCACTGTCTGAAGCCGAATACGGAGAACCGACCGATGATTCGGCTCAAGGTCCTCGGGTCGAACAACTGCAACCACCTGCGCCAAAACATGAAAAAAGGCCCATCGCACCTGAGAGTATACGGACTCTGGAAGAAAAAATTGGTCTCGTATGGTTCACCCGTGCTGGTGCACTCATGGCCATAGTGGTGGCAGGTTGGTTTTTCAAATACATGGTGGACAACGACTGGATCGGCCCTTGGGGCAGGGTCCTGATCGGCTGGCTCGCTGCATGCGCCTTGCTGATTACCGGTGCCATGTTGGCCCGCCGAACCCAAAAAAAAGTCCATCCCGTGTTCAGTCAGGGCCTTATGGGCCTCGGGCTCGCCCTGGTGCTGGTTGCCACTTATTCCTCAATCGCTTTCTACCATCTCGTCCCTGTTACATTGGCCTTTATCATCGTCACAGTGGTATGCATGCTTGGTGGAGCGCTCAGCGTATTTCACAGGGCCGAGAGCATTCTGGCCCTGTCTCTGCTGGCTGCCTTCGCAAATCCCGTGATGCTTTCCACTGGACAGGACAAACCCCTGGCCCTTTTCATATATCTTCTCGTCATGACCACTGGTGGAATGATCGTGGCGGCCAGGCAGAGATTCAAGATCGCCACATGGATGAGCGTACTTGGCACGGTGGCTCTGTACGCCGGATGGTACATGAAGTTTTTCGACACGAGCCCTCCGCCGCAGGCAGGATTATACGATCAGGCGCCGGAAATCTTGCAGGGCGCATACTACCCGCTTGTTTCCCGATGGCCTGCCGCCTTGTTCGCGCTGTTATTCCCAGCGCTTTGGACAAGCATGGCGACCATATGGAGCAAGGCCGATTTCAGAAAGACCTCCGGTTCACTCATCCTGGTGTCTTCAGTGGCCGTCCATGCGGCTGCGGCGGCGCTCTTTGCCGACCACCCGATGATTATGGGTGCTTGCCTGGTGGTGATTGGTTTGCTGTGTGGTTGGATGTTCATCAAAGCCGACCTTACGGCATGGCTGGGTCTGCCCATGGTCTCTGCATTTATTGCCCTGGCCGCGACGGCTGGTGATCTGGGTGAAGCTGCCGACGGAAGACTGGCGCCCATGGTGATAATCACTGGAGGCTTGAGCGCAGTGTACTTTTGGATGGTTCTTAGCACCGCAACAAAACAGGGTTGGTTTCAATCAGCAAAAGCCATGCTCCTGTTTGCAGGCGCAGGACTGGGGATGATTCTTTTGAGTGGTGGCTGGCTCATGCCAGGGTACCACAATGCATTCGCGGCGATGCTCATTTTTGTTTCTGTTGTCTACCTCTGGCTTGCCCTGTCTCTTGGGTCGGTGTTATTCACGGCAGGGGCATTTGTAGTGACAGCCATCGGCATGGGAGTTGCCAGCCTGGAACCAACATTCACTGGTTGGCATCAGGCCATATTCATAGGCATTGCCTCTGGTTGGTTTCTGACGTATGTGTCGTTCGTATCAATAGACCTGTTCATAAAAGGTTCACAATGGACCAAGGTAAAGCTTGCGGTCCTGACTGGTGCAGGTGCAGCCTACACTGCCTTGGTACTGATGAACACCACCGGAGAGCAAGACACGCTCAGAACAGTCCTTTTTCTGTGCACAGGAATGGTGTACCTGCTCTTGGGACTCAGAATGCAAAGGGCCATGAGCGATGATGCGCAAAAAGCGATTCTGCCATTTGGCATGGCTATCTCCCTGTTTACCCTTGCTGTCGCCACGCTGTTGAACGGAGCTAGCATAACCATGGTATGGGCATTGGAAGGAGCCGTGTTCGCTTGGCTTGATTCCATCACCCGGGCTCAGAGACAGCAAAAAACCGCCCACGGGTGGGCTGTCGCCTCAATGGTGCTTTTTTTCATCGCCGGCTTGCGATTGCTAATCAAAGACATTCCATGGGTGGATATGCAGCAGATTCTGTTCGTAGAGACCCTTGGGAGAAAGGGCACCTTGCTGCCAGTTGCGTTTTTCAATCCACAGGCACTGGCTCTTGCAGCTTTTGGAGTCTTCGCCATAGTGGCGGCTGTGCGCTTCAAACTCGACAGCTCACGGACAAGCATGGCCGCGATCATGCTCATCTTGGGACACCTTTCACTGTTGGTGCTGATAGTGCTGCAAGCACGCCTGATGTTCACCCCCTCTCCCGAAATCCCGGCGGGACTACCCGGTGAGGAATTGATGGCAATGTTCGACACATGGCGATCGACGGTACGTTCACAGGGAGCCAGAATGGACACGGTTACCACCGTTGTGCTGGGACTGTATTCATTCATTCTATTGGGGCTTGGTTTTGGCTTTCGCGACAGGATTCACAGGATACTCGGTCTTGGCCTGTTCGCCCTGGCTTTGGCAAAACTGGGACTGTACGACATCTGGGAACTGGGCACCGGGCTCAAGATGGTGGTTGGTGCGAGTATAGCAACCCTTCTGCTGTCGGGCGCATTTCTGTATGGAAGGTTTGGTCACAGGATTCGAACCATGCTTGCTGAAGGAGAAAAGATGCTGCTGGTGTTGCTGTCAGCTACGGCGATCATGTTGATATCGTCTCGAGGCCATGCAGCCCAATGGGACAAATACTCCACCGTGTTTCCCATAGGACCTGTCGAGGCTCCAGGCGAACACGCATTGGAGATATCTCCTGAACTTTATGCACAAAGCAAAAGCGCCCTGAGAGATATTCGCATACAAGACCCGCAGGGACGGGAAGTACCCCTGGCCATACGATTCATCCGTCCGGCAGAGATCAGGACAAAGCCTGTGCCTGCAACATTACTCGACCCGGTGGTGTTGCCCGGCGGAACGACAAGGGTGATACTCGATTTGGGAAAAAGGCCCAAAATACACAACTCTGTCTTTTTGAAAATAGACGGAAAAAATTTCATGCGCTCTACCCGAGTTGAGTCAAGTGACGATCTTCAGACATGGGGTCTTCTGTGTGAAAACAAACAGGTGTCCAATATCACAGAAAAGGATTTCAGGTTGAACAGGACCACGATCACCTACCCCGCAAGTCAGTCGAGATATCTTCGCATAACGCTGTTGGCTGACAGGACCAAGACCCCATTGAAAATCAAAAGTGCCATGGTCACCAATGAAGCTCAAGTACGATCGCTTTCCAGCCCCAGCAGACACATGGAACTGAAAAAGTCCGGCGCCCCGAGCCGAGGCAAGGATGGATACACCATTTATGGCCTGGAAGCGCTGCCCAGGGGCATACAATTCAGACTGCTTCAGTTGCAGGTCAGTGACGATGAATTTGAAAGATCCGCCCAAGTACAGGCCAGCACACGAGGCTATGCATGGGTGCCTATTGGAGAGAGCACCATCTACCGTGTGCGGCTCGGCAATGACACAAGGTCGAGTTGGATTGACGAAAACCTTCACATCGGAATCTCTTTGGATGCTCATCCCTTGCTCAGAATCAGGATAAGGGATGGTGACAACCCACCGCTACATATCCAAAAGGTGATTGGGATATACAGGCCTGAAGAAATCGTTTTCAAGGCGAGCACTGTCGGCGAATACAAGCTTTTTGTGGGACAAAAGAACGACCGTGGAGCTGAGTATGATCTGGCCTCGTTGCTGAACCGCGATCCTGCGCGAGTCCCAAAAACCACCCGACTGGCAAGGCCATATCCCAACCCCCTCCAATCTGCGACCCATGACAAGATGCAACCGAAACCTCTATCCGAACGTTTTTCCACATGGATCAAGGTGCTGCTGGGATTGATGGCCTTCGCCCTGCTGCTGTGGACAATTGTGATAATCAGGAAAAACCGCAACCAAACGCATTGAACCCCTGCTACTATGGATCTATAGATATTAAGGGACATGTGCTGAAAGAAGCTTTGGAGTTGTCATGGAAGAACCAAAATATTGTGTTTCCTGCGGTGAAGAAATCCCCCCGGCCCGGCTGAAGGCGGTACCAGGCACAACCACCTGTGTAAGATGTGCTAGTGTTCCGCGCAAGAAAAGATCAGATCTGCCGGGACAGGCCTTCATGCAGCACTCGGGCGGATTACACGAAAAATACCTGCACGAAGAGGACGCCGAGATGGACAAGAAACATGGAGACGAAAGATGAAGGACAAAATCATCTTGGCTATGATGCTGCTGGCCATGGGGCTTTCTTTTCATGCACACGCAGACCAGATCGTCAGTGTCAGCCTTGAAGGCAAGGTGCTTGCCGGCCACAAGCCATCCCTCAAGGTATCTGTACATCAGGACATCAAGTCTCTTACCCTGGTTCTACGCAGAGATGATGGCAAAAAAATCAGGCAGACAAAAAAGAATATCCCCAAAGGCTCGAAAAGGATCTTTGTTCTACCCCAAAGCCATGGGACACACAGCTATAGGGGTACACTGGAGGCAGAGCTCTTCAATGCACCCAAAGGGAGCATGAACCTTGATTTTTCGGCCACTGTCATGGAATCCATGAGATTGAAGGTTGGTGCAGAGGATCTGGACCTGGACAAAAGGCGCTTGCGCATCAGAGCCGCTCGACCCATCACGGCTGTCGACTACGAGATAATGTCGGAATCAAAAAAAACGCTCGGCCGCGGTACCTACCAGGCTGACAATCCTTCGTCCGATATAGAATTTCACTGGAAGCAGTTTGCCTCAAAAGAAAAGCAGGACAAGATAATGAAAATCCACTTGGTGGCGCACGACGAAAATGGCTTCACCGAGGAGATGGATCTATACCCCTGGAGTTGGTCCATACCACACGAGGAGGTTGTATTCGACACTGGCAAATGGGAGATTCGTCCGGAGCAGGCTCCCAAACTCGACGAGTCATACAAGCTGCTGCAGGAGGGACTGCGCAAGTATGGTTCCATGCTTCCCATAAAACTGTACATCGCTGGTTTCACTGACACAGTGGCAGATGCCCGGTACAACCTCCGCCTCAGCGAAATGAGAGCCATCGCCATTGCCCGCTACTTCAGAAAAAAGGGATTCAAGTACCCAATCTATTACCAGGGCTTTGGAGAAAAGGGGCAGAAGGTTCCCACCCCGGACAACACCGACGAACCTCAAAACAGAAGAGCAGAATATGTCCTTGCGGCTCAGCCACCTAGCGTAAAAATCACGGGTACCAGATCGCGCTGGAAAAAGCTCTAGTCAAAAGCCCCCCTCCTGTTCTTGTGAAAACACATGGCCAAATTTTGGGAGCCTTCCATCTATCGTGATATGATTATTGTTCGAACGAGAGGTGTTTCATGGCTCAAAAGATTGGCCAGCTATTGCTTGACGCCGGGGTAATCACCGCCGACCAACTGGAGGCAGCCCTGGGACGACAGCGACGTTTCAGTGGACGATTGGGTACGAACCTGCTGACTCTGGGATACGTGGATGAAAAGACGCTGGCATTGTTTCTTTCCACGCAAAAGGGTGTACCGTTCGTGGTCCTGTCACGAAGCGCCATACCCCTTGAACTTGTTAAATCCTTGCCTCGGGAAATCGCCCTGAAACATACCGCCCTTCCTGTGCATAAAGAAGGTCGCGATCTATTCATAGCCATGGCGGATCCTCTCAGCATTCAAGCCCTGGACGAGTTGCGATTTGTTACCGGTGCTCGGGTGGTAGAGCATGGGGGTGTTTTTGGCCCTCTGGCAGAAGCCATACAAGAGGCTTATGAACAGCTGTCAGAAGGCGCTACCGTTTTTTGGGAAGGGGGGGATTTGGATCCATCCGCCGACCTCTCGGGAGACACTGGCCATGTGGAGATAGTGGTAGGAAAAACACAAGACCTGGCTTCAGTAGCCATGCATGCAAACAGTGCGCTTGCACAAGCTCCGGCCGACAAAGCGCTTTTTTCAGACCACGATTGGGTAGAGGATTTACGACTTGAAGGAAGGTTTTCACCAGGCAAACAAGCAGACACCCACCCTGACAAGCACGGAAAGGCTCAGGAAAAAAAGCCGGTCATACTGGTCGTTGATGACGAAGCAGAACTCAGAAACATGCTGCGCTTGTTTTTGGAAAAATCAAACTACTCGGTCAAAGAGGCCGAAGACGGCACAAAGGCCCTGGAGATAATGAAGGAGCAGCTTCCTGACGCCATCGTTCTCGACGCCATGCTCCCGGGAATACACGGATTCGACATCTGTTACAGGATAAAAAATTCTGACGCCACGAGGCACATCCCGGTCATTATGATCAGCGCGGTATATAGGGGCTGGCGCTACTCCAAGGACGTCAAGGCCCTGTATGGGGCAGACGAGTTCCTGGAAAAACCGCTCCGACTCGAAAACCTCAAACGCGTACTGCAATCGGCCCTGGACAACAAGGAGCAGGCTGCGCCAGCTACCGAGCTGACGGCAAAGGCTCAAAAAGCACTTTACGACGCCGCTGCGGCTTATAAAAACGGAGACATCATGGGTGCAGCCCACTTCATGCAGCAGGCGGTTGCCGCAGCACCGTTCAGCGCACAACTCCATCACAGGCTGGGATTGCTTTACGAAAAACTGGACGAGAAATACAGGGCCATAGCCATGCTGGAGCGAGCTTCTGAACTGGAACCCACTTATGATCGAATTCTCAAGCTTGCACGCTTGTATGAAAAGAGTGGATTCATCCACAAGGCTTACGAGGCGTGGGAGAGGTGTATACGCCTCAGTACAGATCCCAAGCAGGTCGACACCATAAAACAGCACATGGATCGCCTGCTTGGCTAAGCGAAAATCAGTGGCCCGTGGTCTTGCCCTTGGGTGTAACGTTCCACAAAAATGACATTATGACTGCGCCGATAACGGCAAAGGGGATGGGCCACAATTTCCACCATTGCCATCCACCATCCAGACTCGTGATCCATCCTACGGCTGTACCGGTAAAAGCAGCGGCAAGATATTGCATTCCATCTATCAGACCGGCAGCGGTGGCGGCAGCCTTGCGTCCCCCAAAATCCATGGATGCAGCTCCGCCTATGATTCCGTGGGCTCCGTTTACAAAGAACGACAAGAGCAAGATAGAACCCATCGCCCCAAAGGCCCCCAAGGACACCGCATCCGATAGCCAAAACAGGCCCATGCTTATTCCCATCCCTATAAAACCGAAGACCACCACAGGGGCTCTGCGTCCGTGATAGACGCGATCCGACATGATGCCCAGGGCAAAGCCTCCAGCTATGCCGAACAGGGCTATACCCCAGGCAGCTAGTTGATAAATCAGATCTGTTTTCCCAACCTGGTGGACATCTGAAAAATACAGCGGCCACCATGCATCCACGATGGAGCGCCTGATGAGGCCTATCATCATGGAAGCTATAGCTATCATCCACATGGAGCGTGAGGCGAAGACCTTCTTCAAGACCATCATAGTGGTGACCTTCTCGCTATTATCGCCGATGGATTCATCGCCTGTATCCATAGTCTGAAATCCAGCCTCCTCGGGAGTCTCCGTAACAAATAAGAGGTTCAGGAAGAACAGAAGTAGCACAAAGGCCGCGGGAATCCAAAACGCCCACTGCCATGGGAGCACGGTGGCGATGAAGGGTGCACCGGAAAATGCCAGGATAAGTCCAAAGCGGATCAAGATTCCAAATATTGCCCCAAAGGTTCCTCGCTCCTTCAGATGGAACCACTGGGCGTTGATCTTCACGATGGACAAGGCCCCAAAGGACTGGAAATAGCCATTGACCGCCCAGACTATGGCCATTATCCACGCAAGGCCATGAGGAGTGAGCCCCCCCGAGATTTCTGCAGCCTCTACCAAGACCTTGGATTTCCCGACTCCCGACCAGACCGCAGGGTTCGTCACTGTCAGATAAAATGCGCCGAAGGCCACGTTCAGCACCACCACTCCTGCAGCGCCAATGAGAAATGCCTTCCTGCCTCCGATCTTGTCTGCCAGGGGTGCATTGACGACAACGCTCAAGCCATAGACGAGAGGAAGCAGAGTCTCGAACAGCCCGATGTCTCCATTGTTCCAACCAAAATAGTCCTGAAGGGTTGGGGTCAATGCCGAAAAATTGTACCGGGTCATGTAGAAAAAAGAGTACATGAGACCGACAAGTATCCAGTTCCGTCTGCGTCTCCAGACATATACCGGGTCTCTAAACTCTGGTGGAATTTTCTGCTGGGCCATGGTGTCTCCCTTGTGTAAGCGATGGCCCTCAGACCATCGAGATATGCGCAGCCAGAAGTGGCAAATGTAACAAAGGAGCGGAAAGGATACAACACCCGTAACATCGCAGGGTTCAGGTTCTTGACAAATCCATCCTCCAGAGAATAGGCTAAAGATTCCAGTGTGTTTCAAAGACTCATTGGGATGGAGGCGACGTGGCCACAGAACACAAGGACTCAGGGGCTGACCAGAGACAATTCCCCAGGTCCCCGATGTTGCTCAAGGTGGAATACTCTTCCACCAACGAATTTCTGACTGATTACACGGAAAACATCTCAGGAGGTGGAGTATTTATTTCTACCAACTCGGAGTTCGAGCTAGGCCAGGAAATAGACTTCACCATATCATTCCCCGGCTTGCTCGATCCCATACAGGTCAAAGGTGAGGTGAAGTGGCTGCGCAAGGAAGCTGACGAAGAGGGCCCCACAGGCATAGGCGTACAGTTCATGATGGACCAATCTCCAGGTCGTGAAGCCTTGGGCAACCTGCTGCGCCATCTCCATGGCGATTCAAATCCGCCCGCCCAGCAACAGGCATCAAAAGAGTTCAGGGTTCTTTTGGTTGAAGACAACGTGGTAGTTCGCGACATGTTTCGATACGGCATTCAAAAAATGTCGCACCGTAATGGATTCAACTCCACAACCCTCGAGATAGAAGAAGCCGACAACGGCAAGGAAGCATGGGAAATACTCAACAGCAAGATCATACATCTGGTGGTGGTGGATCTCTACATGCCTGTCATGGATGGAGGGAAGCTGATCGAGCTCATTCGCGCAGAGGAAAAGTTGAAAAACATCCCTATACTCGTGGTCAGTTCCGGCGGAAGGGAAGGAAGAATGAGAGCCATACAGGCCAGGGCAGATGTCTATCTGGACAAGCCCATAAAGCTCAAACAAATGATGGAGACCATCGAGACCCTCATGGCTATCGGCCACTCTCCGACCAACGCCTGACAATGGGACAAGAAGGATCCGGAGCTTCGAAATCACCTGTTACATGACGGGCGACCAAGTGGCATCCCCCACGGCAGATATCAAGAAAAGCACAGTCACCACATGGCATGGGCGGATCATTAGTCCAGTTGCTAAATTTGGCAAAAAGCCCAGGCTTTCCCAAATCGGTCCATGATCCCACGGGCTCCGAATCAAAACTGCAGCCGGAAAGCCCTCCTTCCGGATCGATGCTGACCAACCACGAGCCCGCCACACATCCTGCAACCCCCAGTTTCGCGAGTACTGAAGGGTCGTATCCACCAGCACATACCATGGGAGTGAATGAACAATCCAGCCTGACCCTGACCCTGTATCGAAAGGCCAGCTTCAGCACTTTTTTCACCAGGTGATCATATTGGTCATGGCTCAGGTCCATGCTATCGAACAACGCACGCCCCCTTCCCGTAGGCTTGAACCTGAGTAGTTCCACCTCTGAAATCTTCAGTCCATGGAGCAGTGAAAAAAGCTCCTCGAGTTCCTCGTAGTTTCTACGACCGACAACGCAGTTGACACCAACGTGAGGGTGGTATGCTTTTAGTATCTCAAGCCCTGTATGAGCCCTCGCAAACCCGTCATGTCCCCTCATCTGCCTGTATGTGTCACCGAGCCCATCCATGCTTACATGCACCCTGTGAAATACACCGAGTCTTTTCGCCACGGCGGGAGTCACGTTCCAGGCTGCGGTGGTGAGATTTGGAGTCAGGCCAAGTTGTCTTGCCTTGCTGGCAAGGTGTATCAAATCCTCCAGTTCATCATCCTCACCACCCCCGATGGCGACGTGAAACACCCCCATTTGCGCCAGTCTTTCAAGTATCGCCTCCCATTTCGAGATGTCCACAGGTCCACGCCTACCTTGTCCTGCATCGATATAACAAGCACTGCATCCCACACTGCAATTGCGTCCTACAGTAAGATGTGCCTCATAAGGAGCATGGGGATCGGTAGCGCAAGAACCAGGCTGGGGGGCGGGAAAGTCTGCTACTCCAAGCTGTAAAGCCATGGCGCGATCCACCATGACAAGCATCTCGGGTTTGTGAAAAGCGATGGTGGCACCAAAAGGCTCAGCCCTGGCCATGGACTTGCCAAAACGCCCCACGGCCTGAAGTTTGACAAAGGGGATCAATCCCTGTCTCCGGGCCCCTTGCCCCATCTCATCCAGCGAATCAGACTTCCGCCCAGAAAACTCAGCAGACCCGCAGCAGCACCAGCTGCGAGCAACAAGGTTACATCCACCCCCAGGGAGGAGGAATTTGGATTGGACCCCGTCTTGACAGACAACACTTTTCCTCTTTCAGATGATTTTCTCAAAAGACCATGCATGACAAACTCCATGGAGCAAGATTCAGTCGACTCCAAAACGAATAGTATGTAAAACCTGGTCCATCATGCCCGACAGGTTTACCGCGGCATAGACGCACGAGGCTATAACCACCAGTCCGCCAAGAATCCAGAAAATTCTACCCATGGCAGACACCCCAAACTTGGCAAGCAGTATTCCATTACCGGTCAATACAGGCGTCATCAGCACCGTCATCCACAACAATGCATGAGCAGCCTGGTTCGCATGCACCCATACAACAGCGGTCAAGGGGAGCATGACAAGCAGAAATAACAAGACCTCTACCGGAGGCGGCCAAAACAGCCCCAAAGACAAGCCCTCGCTCTTTGCCACCGATGCAATCGCCAAAACGATCACAAAGAGCACCAGCACCCAGACTGCCAAGGCCAGCCAAAAAGTCCAGTGACCGGTTTTCAACTGATGAAGCCTTCCCAGATAGTCTTGTGCAGCCTTGGACCACTCGGCGCCAGGCAGTGTCTTGAGCCTCTCGAATGCTGATTGAGCTTCATCAAGTCTTCCCTGTTCCATGGCCAATCTACCCAATTTCACCAGGGCAAGGCCCGCCTCCCTTTTTTGAGGATAGGACTTGACTATCTCTTCAAGAACTCGCCTCTCCTCTTTGAAGTCACCAAGCTTTTCAAGTAAGCCCGCAATAAACAAAAGGCCTTGGGTTTTGAGAGAAAAATCAGGGTGAGCATGCAGGAGCGAATTCATCCTGTCCACAGCTTCGTAGGCTTTCATTGAAGAGCCATGCTTGAGCAACCATTCATATTCTGCGAGTACCTCCCCCCCTTGATCCAGGTGCTTTTGTAAAAATGCGATCCTTGATCTGGCCCTGCGAGCCAAACGACTGTGGGGAAACTTGGCGGCAAGAGCCTTCCAACTTGCCAATGCCTTTGCAGGTTGACCGAGGTTCTCTTCCTGCAAGCGAGCCTTCTCTGCCATGGCATCATCGCAAAACGAGTCCTCGGGAAAACGTTTAAGCAGGTTGTCGAGCAGCTCCACTGCACCTTCCATATCTCCCTTCCGTTCTTTGGACAGGGCCTTGTAATAAAGCTCTGCCCCGGGAGAACGAGTCACGGCAGATGATGAGGCCATCTGCCCTGCGGTATTCGCCAAAAGAAAGACTATAAGCAAGTTACTCATGTGATGAGATTGCTCTCGGATGCTTGTTGTGTCAATGGGATCTCACGCAAAGAGCAAAATTTTCAAGCATTGTGATAATGCTGCAAAAAATGAAGATCTTGCAGCCCCATCTTTTCCAGTGGTAAAAAGGCAATATGGTGCAGATGAGCCAGGATGCGAAGGAACTAAAGGCCGAGGTGGATGCCGTGGATGAAGCGACCGACCGCCTTCGGGCCACCTTCGAACAATATTTTCAGGGCATAGAACGCGTACCACCGGTACTGCAACGAGATGCGCTGAAAAGGCGACTTATGCAGTTACGCACAACACAGGTGCGAAACACTGCCATGCGCTTCCGTATCAATCAGTTGGTTGCAAAATTCACCAGCTACGAGAACTACTGGAGCAGAGTGTTACGACAGATAGAAGAAGGCACCTATCACAGGGACGTGTTCAAGGCAAAATACAGATCAAAGGTCAACGAGGCAGAATCATCCCCCAAGGAGAAAAAAGCTGCCGACAAAGACACGGACGAAAAGAAGGCTCCGGCAAGAAAGCAAACGAGGCGTCCCCGCACAGGGCTCTCGGATGAAAACGTGGACGCCATATACAACGCTTATGTAACCGCCAAGCGAAGGTGCAAGGAAAATGTAAAGGGACTGACAAGAGATGCCCTGGCTTCATCCCTGAAAAAACAAATCCCATCCATAAAAAAGCAATACAAGTGCAAGACGGTTGAATTCAAGGTTGTGATCAAGGGAGGCAAGGCGATCCTCAAGGCGGTTCCAAAGTTCTGACTATTATCGAGAGTTTTCGTCCCTGAGCCTCATGGCCTCCATCATGAGGCCGGGCAAGGGCCTATCTATGGTACGCGCAGGGCGCTTCGCTATCGGCTCTATCCACATCTGCGCATCATCCCACCCAAGGATTGTCATGGCAGCATCTTGACCTTTTGCATCCCCGGCTTCGGCATGTACCAGGTTACCATCCTCCAGGTACATGATCCCGCTCTGACCACCAGGATGGATCAGATGAAGAGCAAGCGTTTTTCTCTCGACGTTGAGAAGCTGTAAAAATCCCGTAATGGATATACCTTGCAGGAATCCAGCACGCGGTTCATCCGGCTGCTGTTTGAGAACCTCCACAATGGTGTGTTCCAACAAGGTCATCTCAACTGGTTTATGTAAAAACCGCACCGCCCCATATTGCATGGAACGCTGCTCCATGTCCGAAGTTCCAAAAGCACTGACTATCACGAACCGCAAATGGGGAAACCTGTTGCGACATGCCAACAGCAACTCCAAGCCATCCATTCCGGGCATCCTGACATCTGAGACAACCAGGTCTGGATGATACCTCTCCACTATGCCCAAAGCCTCTTTTCCTTCGGAAGCAATCATCACTGCAAAACCGTACTCATTGTCGCGAAGCCAGGCTTGCATACCACGCAGCAAGGCACTTTCATCTTCTACCAGCAAAACCAGTTTATTGGTCAACCTTGGATCCATGATGGCAATAATAGCATAACCAGAAATGATTTCTAATATGTGGATTGACAGGACATGCCGTAGAAGTCTATTTTTGGAGCCAAGGAGACAATGATGGAAGAGCAAAAAGGACTGGCAAAGATTCTGATCGCTGACGACGACCCCGAGATACTCAAAATGGTCGAGGCAGCCCTTTTGTCTGTGAGCGCAGAAATAATCAAGGCTTCAAACGGAGATGAAGCTCTCGAGGCATTTCTGGTTGAAAAGCCGAATCTGCTAATCCTGGATGTGATGATGCCGGGGCTTTCCGGTTGGGAGGTCGCTAAGTACATCCGCGACAAGCACGAATACGACGATGTGAAGATAATGATGCTTACTGGCATAGGTGAAGCCACCAATGACGCCACATCTCCGATCATTGGAGCAGATGATCATCTCGACAAACCATTCTCTTTCGAAGTGCTCGCGGAAAAGACTCGCAAGCTTCTGGGGCAGGAATAAAAGTCACCGAAGCACCGGGGGTAAATCTTGCATCTTACGGTCCTTGGTTCAGGTACCATACACCCAAGCCTTGAGAGAAACTCGGCATCATACCTACTTGAGGATGGACAGTGCAAAGTCATCATGGACATGGGGCCTGGTTCACTTCTGGGCCTTACCCGGGCAGGAGTTGACACCAAAGACCTGCATGGGATCCTAATCACCCACAGGCATGCGGATCATTGTTGCGAGTTGGCATGGCTGCTTCAGCTGGAAAGATCAAAGGGCAGGACAGAAGCTCTCAGAATCGCAGCCCCGGGAATTTTCAAGGAATACCTGGATTTTTTTCGAACATGGGGACGCAGCACACCACAGCCGGACACCTTTCCATTAGAGTTTCTCACCATGCCTGGCCATGTGACATGGGCAAGCATGGAAATTGAAGGGCGCTATGTACCGCACGTAGAACACAGCGTGGGATATCGGATCAGATGCAATGGGAAGAATCTTTCATACACCGGTGACACTGGCCCTGGACAAGAACTCATTGAACTCGCCAAAGATGCCGACCTGCTCCTGTCTGAGTGTACTTTACCCACAGGGAGCAAGTCCAAGGTTCACCTCAATCCTGAACAAGTGACACGATTAGCTTCCAGAGCTGGGGTAAAAAAGGTGATGCTAAGCCACTTTCCACCAGGTGCCGACACTGGCAGTGCAGCACTGAGTTGCAGAAACTCAGGAATCGAGACTATGCTCGCAAAAGACGGGCTGAGGATCGAAATAAGCTAAGGTATCACCGGGAACAGTATTTCATCTTTCCGGAAAAAATCTATCGATGGCGAACGCTTGGATATACTCCGCGACCAGGTGGAGCACAACAACCGAGTCTTAAAGTCCAAGGAAAACAAAATCAGGACATATCTGCGCGAAGTAAAAAACCATGGCACCATTGACCAACAGCAAGGTTCAGGGGGCATGATGAAAATCGGCAAACCTATTGATGGCCGGTGCCATCAGAGTGAATCAGGGCCAGCCAGGAATCCATCCCGGGGTGGCGCAGGGCTCATCCTCGCCAAGTTGCCAGTTCTCCCTGGAATCCTCTGCGCTGAGGTCCACCTTGGAAGCGGAACATCCGTCCCTGCTCATGCTCAACCATCCTCCATACCTGTCTGCTTCCTGGCCCTCGTAGTCGCTGAGCACCAGCACCTCCCCTTTTTCATTCTTCAGCCCCCTTGGGGTCAGGTTGTTCCTGCCGGTACATACCACCAGAACGTCCTCCGCAAGATCATCCGGCTTGACGAATGCCAGGCCGACGATCAATGCCACAGCACCAGGTTCCAGGATGGTCTCAGCCGAATCATCACAAGGACCTATCTCGTCTCCCTCTCCCGCTATTGCCTTGTCCCCCAGCAACCACCCTGCAAGGTCTACGGGCGATGCACCAAGGTTGACAATCTCAACATATTCCCCGTGGCTCTCCGTTCCCACGGGGTTGGCCAAGACCTCGCTCAACACCACGTGGCCATCTTCCGGAGGATTATCTCCTGGATCATCTCCTGGATCATCTCCTGGATCATCTGGCTCCTGCCTAGTCCTGAAGTGATGAAGTACGTGGCCGCGCTCACCCACCATTATCCCCTTGTCATCCAGATATGGGTCTGTAACTATGGGGTTGCCTGCCAAGTCCGTTACTGCGGCAGACACCACCACCAGGTAATCCTGGCCGGGGTCCAGGCTGTCATCAGGCAAAAGAAGCACGCGTTCCTTGGACGGTGATGCCTCGATGGAACAAGGTACTAGCAATTTCTGCCTTTTCGATGCCAGGGGAGGACGATCTGCATCGTTAAAAAATTCCTTATCCGCATCTTGGTAGTGCAGAACAAACACCAGCGGGTCTTGTGCCACAGAGGAGTCCACCGCTTCAGAGAAAGAGACTGTGATAGAGCTTTCAGTGTCCACCTCCTGGCCCTCCGGGCTGAAGCTGACTACCACCGGTGGCTGTATGTCCACACCAGGCGGTCCTGACTCCACACACGAACACATGAAAAATCCAATCAGCAAAGCTCTAAGGCTGTTCATTGCGTCCCCCTTTCTTGCACCAACGGTTTTGGAATGCCCCTCCGGTCCATGCATCCAGCACTGCGGTATATTCATCCAAACGATTTCGTTCGGCACTACCTTCCTTCGGCATGCCGTGGAGCATCAACTGGCGACGTGCAAAAACCAGTCTAATGACCTCCATGGCAAGATCCCTTCGTTCACTTGCCCTCCTCGATGATTCCTTTATTACAGACAGTTCCTCCACCTGGAAAACAGTCCGGGCCAGGTCCAGGCTCATCCCTGCATCCCAGCTTAGACCATTGTTCTGGTGAAGCTGGTCCACCCTTGGCTCACCAGGCTCATATTTGTAATCCCACCTGTCACCCAGATCGTAACTGACCCCACCACTCAACCTGGGCAACCAGCCCGATATGCGCACACGATTTTCCAAGGAGGACTCCTTTTCCCTTTTCAGCCCCGAAAAAGCCCACGCAGCTTTTACCAACTCAAGAGACTTGGGCTCCGAGGAGAGACAGTCGCCAAATCCAGTTTGGCGTATGGCGGCATTGTCGCTGCGTGAAGGATCAAAGGCGCCATTGTGGACCAAGGCGAATTTCCTCATTCTTGATTTGCTGCTCACCAAAGGGGCTGGCGCGTCTTTGGCCCACGACATGCAAGTAAACAGTATCGCAAACACCACACACAATTTTCCTGCAAGGTTCGCATTCATGGTACGACCTCCTGTTTCAGTTGCTTGTATGGCGCGCCGAAAAACAAGCCCTATTTAAGCAAGGATCGTGCCTTGAAGATGAATTCAATGTTTTTGGGGAGTTACAAATTCCAAAAAATTGACAGGGTGTACAAGATTCGGACACCCCCCTGACAGCAAGCATGTTTGGACAGTGTTGATATCAGGTGCCTGTGCAGGCGATCAATGAATCAATCGTCCACGTATTGTCTACGGAACTCCAGGGACTTTGCCAGCTTGTAAAAATCCCCATCCACCGGCACGTATCTCAACCTCGTACGGAAATTATCGAGATCGATGAGGCTGCAGAAAGGTACAGCCTTGATTTCCAGATTGTCACCTACTGAAACCATATGACCGAACTGTTTTCCCCAGATGAATCTGAAAGCTCCCATGCCTAGCTGGGAGCCAAGGAGAATGTCGAAGGCAGAGGGTTCTGTGCACCTGGTGGTATATCCTACTGTCTCGCTTTTTATAGAAATCTTCTTTCCGGTCTTCTCCTCGTATGCCTTTTTAACCTTGTTGCGGAGTTGCAGGCCAAACTTGGCCTCGGAAAAGTTGATGTTCCCGTGGTCGTCCATCACCTTGGGCTTGTCTTCATCTGCCAACCTGTCCACCAGGCCCTCGGAGACAAGCACCACGCCATAGCGTTTTCCCACCTTCTCTCGCTTGAGGATCAGAGAGATCAAATCGTCCACCAGGTTATCCATCTCCAGGTGGTCTCCAACCTCCTCAGGACCGATCATTCTGACGGCCTCACCCGAAATTCCGGCGCCCAAGGTATACCACCCGGTTTTTCTTCCCATGAGTTCCAGTATCCACCAGCAGTCTGTGGTCATGGCCTCCTGGTTGTAGACCTTGATCTGCTGTCGTGCTGCCTCGATTGCTGTGAAGTATCCGAAAGTCCAGGGTATACCGTAATAGTCGTTGTCGATGGTCTTTGGCACATGAACCACCGGCAATCCCAGCAGATGCAGATAGTATGCAGTCTTGAGCGTGTCATCGCCACCTATGGAGATGAGCGCATGAACTCCCATGAACTCCAGCGCATCCATGACATTGTATAATTTGGCTGATTTCCTGGGGTCCAGGAGATCCTGTACATTCTGGACCGTGCTGCCATTGACATTGGAGGGATTTGTGCGGGAGGTTTTTATGGAAATGCCACCTTCCTGGCGGATCTTTGTCACATCTTCATAGTTCAGGCGCTTGAAGTGAGTTCCCTCTATGAAGCGTCTGGGGTTGTTCCTGTCGAAACTGGCCAGGTGCTCGTAGCCCTTGAAAAATCCTATCACCTCCCAACCATCGTTGAGAAACTGAAGAGCTGCCCCTGAAATGACCGCATTGCCTCCAGGCGCCGGTCCACCAGAAAACAACATTCCCACGCGCTTCTGCATGGTTCCATGATACTTGCGAGCTTTGGACAAGACCTTTTTGAGTTCCTTTTCCTTGTCCTCGCAAGAACTACTGGCCAGGATACTCTTCTCGTGAGCTTTTTCCTTGTTCACCTTTTTGCTGTTGGTACTCTCCTTGCTTCTCGACATGCTGACAACCTCCTGTGATAACCCCACTTCATTGTCTAAAGCAGTCAAAGCTCAACACATATATATTCTGTGAGCAATGCTTTTCTGGCAGAGACAGAGCGGTGCGTCATACCATCTCCCTAGAAAGACTGAAAGATAAGAGTATTTGGTTAACAGTCAAGAACTATTTTCTTGCCGACTGTTCTTCAGATGCATTTATTCCAAGCATGCGTAACTGCATGAGCACCTGTTCAAGCTCCAGCCTGGCCTCGCGTGTTGCTCGATAGTTACAGACCAGCTGTAATCTGGCCATGAGTTGCTCCACCAGCTTTTGTTCCTCGAAGTGTCTCCTGGCAAGAGACCTCCTCAGGGATTCTCTTTCTGACTCTAAATCTTCCATCCTGCTTCCTAAGGGCCACTGCAATCGGACAGACACGAAGAAGTCTTGACCATCCAAGTCGCTAAAAGCAGATGCTACGATTTTCTGCCAATGGTCTTGCCCAACTCCCACACTGAGCGTGATCTGAGGCAAGAACACATGCCAGAATCCCGGATCCAACTTGCCGATTTCATCCAGGCCTGTCGAGGTTGAATGTTGGCTAAAGCTGAGTCTGCACCAGTTGGCAGGAGCATTGGCATTTTGCACTGCCTGAAACACAACACCCCGACCAACGACCAAGGGCGGGCCCGAACCGGACAACGAGCGCATGGGCACAAAGGGGCCCTGCTCCCTGGGTAACCAGCCTTCCATGTTTCCGTCCCGGCTCAACAAAAACCACCTGTAGTCAGTATTGATCCACACCCGCTGCCTTCCCAAGTCCTTGCTTCCTCTCACCCTCTCGGCTGTCAAAAAATCCAGGCTTCCCCAAGGGACAGCAGAAGAAAGCATGCTCTGCTTCCACAGTCTTCCCCAGGGGCCGATCCAAAGTACATTTTCTTTGTCCCAAAGGGCAGCACGTGCACCGTGGACAGGAGGAAAGAACCGTCTCCACGGCGCCCTGCCCAGCTGACAGGTATAGCCCTGGCTGATGGGCCCAGCATTGCTCCAAGCCAGGCTCATGGGTCTAGATGAAGAAGGCCATCTGCCAATCCTGCTTGCAAGTCCATGCTGCAGATCTACCATGAACAGATCATCACCAAGCATGACCACCACGTTTTTGGAATCCACCACCGTCATGGCTGCCGCATCTGCTCGCAAGGGTATCCTTTTTGGGGGTGAATCCACACTGAAGCTGTATAGACCGCAGGGAGTAGAAGCCACGAATGCACCTTCTCCCAAGGAGCGAACCCTGTAAACCACGCCAGAGCCGGGCAAACATCGTATGCCCAAGCGTACGAGCTTTTGGGGCGGGCCAAAAAATATTCCAGACTCGCAGCCCACGGCCATCACCTGTCGTTTTTCATCAAGCGCACCGGAATAGCACCTGCCCATCTCGTCAAAAGTTGCCATGGGCTCGTATGCCCAGTATGAACCCGCCAGAACTCTGGGCCCAATAGCCGTAAGGAGAAAAAACGATGCAAGGATCTTGTGCAGATAGTTCATCCATTGTCCTCCAACAATTCCATCCAACAGCCAGGTGCGGAGAGCGACCTGAAAAGCTTCCAGGCGGCAAACGGCATTCAGGCCCAGCCATCTGCCGTCAGCGGCAACTTGAATATGAGCAACTTGCATGCCAGGGCATTCGACAATGCACAAGTACTTGAAATGTCGACAAGCAAAATGGGGACGGAGGTAGCAAAGTGACCGAAAATATTGACACCTGTGTACAATAATCGAACACTTGCTTTCGTGGCTCCAGGTGTGATGTGCTACCAACTTGTAATTTTATTGGAGGTGGAAAAATGAGACACGGTCTTCTCGTAATCACCCTGGGTTCCTTGCTCATGTTGATATCGTGCAAACCTACAGTGCACGGTTCAGGCAAACTAGTGGAAAAGAACTTTACCTTGGATGGGTTTACTGGAATTCAGGTTGGCAACACCTTCCGCGTCAATGCCAAAATGGCTCCTGGCTATTCCGTAAAAGTACAGATTGACGACAACCTGGAAAAATATCTTAAGGTCAAGGTAAAGGACAAGACCTTGGTACTAGCCATGGATAACTCAAACCAGTACGATGTGGACGACGACAGCATGGTTGTTGAGGTTCAATCGCCAAAGCTCAACCATCTTGCGCTAAGCGGGGCCGCCATTGGGTCCATTACAGGGTTTTCAAGCGAAAAATTTTCTCTGGATCTTTCTGGAGCCACGAAACTCTCCGGTGACATTAAAGCCGATATCCTCAGCGTCGAAGCATCCGGGGCGAGCATCATCGAACTCTCTGGAAGGACCGGCCAGTACAAGCTGGATCTTTCCGGTGCATCAAAAGCTCATCTTCGCAAGCTGAAGGCAGCCAAAGCCCAAATCACTCTCTCGGGAGCCAGCGACACCGAGGTCTACGTCACAGACGAGCTGAGCCTGGATGCCAGTGGCGCATGCACATTGAAATACTTGGGCAAGCCGAAACTGAAATCCATAAGGACCTCCGGTGCATCAACCATAAAGTCCCTGGAACCTTCCGAAAACCATCAGTCAAAATAGGTGTAGTTGTTCCTTTTTCTTCCTACGTGTTCTTGGCAGCTTCTTGTTTATATTTTCGGTAAGCTCCTTTTCCACGTCCAGCAGAAACGGGGACGGAGGTTGTTTTCTCATGGTCCCCTGAAGAAGCCGTCTCTCTGCACGGGTAAGAAAAAGCCTGCTCATGGCTCTTGTCATCCCCACATAAAACAATCTTCGCTCTTCATCCAGATCAGAGGCAAGCTTGCCTCCAAAGGACAGGGGCAACAGACCATTTTCACAGCCGGTCAGAAAAACCACAGGAAACTCCAGTCCCTTAGATGAATGAATGGTCATTAGCGAGACTCGCTGTGAACGCGGATCAAAGCTGTCGACCTGAGAGTTCAGTACAAGCTCCGCAAAAAAAGCTTCTGTGTCCTCACCACAGCCTTGTGCTATCCCGGCCAATGCTTCCAGTGCCTCATCCAATTGCTTTGGCAAAATATTCTCATGCTCTTTGGCTATGGAAGGTAGTCTTCTTTTTATCCGGCGCAGAATGTCCCCCTTTCCAGGATGTTGGCGCAGGTTTTGCGTGATTGCCCTTACTGCAGGTTGAAGCATCAATGCCTTGTGAGAAAAAACCCGGTATGGAATACCGGACCTCTCCAGTGCCTCCACGAAAAGAGATGATTGTGCCTCGGTTCGATAAAGTACGGCTACATCACCAAAACCGAGATCTGGTTCTGCGCCATCTGTAGACCTGCCCGAGTCCAAGGAGAAGAAAGAATGTCCACCGATCAGCTGTTCCAGTGAATGAACGATGAATTCAGCTTCGGCCTTGTCGGTGGGCGCGGTGTGCATCCCAATTAGATGCGTGGAACGGACTACGGCCTCTAGTTCGCGTCTCTTTCCATCTGCATGATTCATGACTCCCACAGAGCCGGAGACTATGGCATCTGCGGAACGATAATTGTGCTTCAGGCGAATTCTCACACAGTCTCCAAATATATGGGCAAACCTATGGAAAACACCTGGGACCACGCCCCTGAAGCCATATATGGACTGGTCAGGATCTCCTATGGCGCACAAATGCGCTTCGTGCCCGACAAGCAACTCGACAAGTCTTTCCTGTTTCGGATCAAGGTCCTGAACCTCGTCTATAAAGATATGTTCATGGATAGCACGTAATTGCCCAAAGGTTTCCTTATTTGTGGCTAAAAGCTCAACCGTCTTGCCTATAAGATCGTCAAAGTCCACCATGTTGTGAGCCGAAAGCAACTGTTCGTATCTTTTTAATAAACGAGCATCTTCTTCAGAAATCTTAGGGTTGACCCAAGACTTCAGCCGGGAGATGGACGATAGCGCTTTTCTGGCCTTACGCTCCGACAATTTCCATTCATCCAGCAGCAAATCCATACGTTCCCGTTCGTCTGCTATGTAAAAATCCGGGGCAAGCCCTGCCTCATGCGCATATGATCTTAAGATCTGATAACCCAAGGAGTGCATTGTCATGACCTGCACGAGTTCTCCGCTTTCAGGCAAAAGCTGCCTCAGCCTTTCGCCTATCTCTTCGGCGGCACGATTGGTAAATGTAATAGCAATACACTTTTCCGCCCGAGCCTTGCCGCTGGAGACCAGATAAGCAATCCTCTCTGTCAACACCCTTGTCTTTCCGCTCCCCGGACCTGCTTCCACAAGTATTACTCTTGCAGGATGTTCTACGGCCAGGATCTGTTCGGCATCCATGCCGCCATCAAGGCTCCCTGAGTTGTTCCGAGTGTTTTCTGAACTATCCCCAGACACAAGTGGATTCAATCCAGATTTCTTGTTTGGAGATTCAACACCCGAGTCCGGCCCTTGGCTCTTTTCTGAGGCCTTGGCCGAGTCGTCATGAGAAAAGAAAGAAAAGGCCAGTCTTCTGTCTTTTTGCAACTCCCCTTCCTCAAAAAGCCTGACAGTTCCATATTCTCCGTCAAATCCAGGTTTGGCTATCACCTTGCCAGCTCTCAAGCGTTCCAAGGCCTCGACGAGCATGGGCGATGCACTCGCCCTGAGTTCATCCATGTCCAGGTTCCACAAGACCTCCAGTTCTGGCCCCAGTCTCTCAAGCACCTCGTGATAAGAGCGCTGAACCGTCTTGCTTCCGGCACCAACACCCAAAATTTCACTCAAAATCTCAGGCATTGGAACCAGCGACCGGACCTGGCCCGCGCTATCTGGAGGATTTCTCAGGGCTTGCTCCTGGCTCCTGTCCGCCAGTTGCTCAAGTCGATAGAGCACCCCCAAGGTCAGAGGTTTTCCGCACGCAGGACACCTTCCCCCAAAAGAACGGGTCTGTGCAGGGGATGAACACACATCGCATTTTCTGTGACCATCAAAATGGTACTTTCCCTCTTCAGGAAAAAACTCCACGGTCCCCACGTATCCATCGCCAGTATGAAGCGCCCTCATCATGGAATGGTAATCGAGGTCGCAATCGAAAATACAAGCTTCTCGGGCCAGCTTGGAAGGCGAGTGAGCATCCGAGTTGGACAC